>JAEUHW010000286.1 GCA_016793245.1 Planctomycetota bacterium | reverse complement strand
CACGCGCGGCGGGCGCGGCGCTTGCTTCGCCGGAGGGCTGGCGGAGCGGTCGTCGCGGTTCTCGCGTTCGAACGTTCGCGCACGTCATGGGATCGGGTACCAATCTCGCGTCGACGACTCCGGCCAGAGCGGCGTGAGCCTTTGAGCCAGCGACGTTCCCGTCCGCATCCACCTCTCACCGACCGCCCGCGCCTTCTTCCGCCGCGCGCTTCGGCGCGCTCACCGTCGCGGAGAAGACGCTCGCGCTGACCAAGCGCTCGTGCAGCGCATGCGCGCTGACGCGCACGCGCTCTTCGGAATCGAAGAGGAAGTAGTCCTTCCAGTGCACCTTGCCGTCGCCTTGGATCGGCAGCGCCGCGCTGGCCGTGCGCTGGCCGTCGGCGCGCTCGATGGTGATCACGTAGTGCAGCGAAGGATGGCGCTCGGGTCCCACTTCGACGGCGATGTCGACGAAGTGCGCGCCTTGGTAGCCCGGCTGCGCCGCGAAATCGACCGCGATCGCGCGCGGATAGCTCCGCAGATGCACGGGTGGGCCGTAGTGCTGCACGTCCTCGAGGGCGTAGACCTGGAGCTCTCCGGGCAGATCGACCCAGCGCGGCGCATCCGCTCGCCCGACGACGTAGGTCGCGCCGTCGCGCCGCGTGCCGAAGGTGCACACGAGGTCCTTGCCCGCCGTGGCGGCGATCTCGCGGAGCACCTTGTCGTGCAGCGCCGCGTGCGCGGCACTCCCGCGCAAGTGCAGCGTGCCGCGCTCGGCGGAGCGGCGTTGATCCCCGTAGCGACCGACGCCGACGAGGAAGGCCCCGTGCAGCACGAGCGTGCGCGCCGCGGCGTCGAGCTCGGCTCGATCGACGAGCGCGTAGACCGCGGCGGGATCGCTCGCCGGCGCGAGCGTCAGAGGCTCGCGCGGGAGGGCCGCACAGGCGAGACCGGCAAACGCGAGGGCGAAGAGAGACATCGGCGTTCCTCCATCGATGTCGCCGCGAGAGGCGCGGAGACGAGGTTCAAGCGCTTCAGGAGCAGGAGAGAGATCGCGACGCCGCGACCGCGGCGACGCCAGAGCCAATCGTGGACCAGCAGATGGCGCGCGGGCGGGCGCTCGTAGAGCTCGTCCTTCGCGCCGCGCAGCGCTAGCGGCAGCACCACGAGATCGAAGCCGCGATGCCGCGCGGGATCGAAGCGTGCGTGGATCGCTCTCGTGCCCGCGGGCAACGTGGGCCGCGCGCGCTCGAGATGTTCGGCGTCGAGGTCGATCACGGTGAGCTCGGCGCGCGGGAAGACCCGCGCGAGGGCGAGCGCGCTGCGCGGGAAGAGCCCGCCTCCGACGATCGCGATCCTCCGCGGGGTGCCGAGCTCGCCGGCCAAGTCGCGAAGCGCGCGCTCGTGCACGCGGACCAGCCAGCCTCGCAGCGAGCGGGATCGGAGCGCGAGGCGCTCCAGCGCGTCGAGCGCGCCGCTCGCGCTCGTGAGCGCCTCCATCCAGCGCAACGCCGCGGGCCAGCGCGAGCACGGCACGCCGTCCTGCGCGAGGCGCGGCAGCGCGCTCCAATGCGCGCGCGGATGCGCGTGATGCTCTGCGTGGTAACCGTCGTTGAAGAACAGCCGATTGCCGAGGCGGCTCCGCCAATTCGTCGTGCCGCGCGCGTGCTCGTAGTGGCCGTGGAGCGCGCAGAGCGCGAGGCCGACCCCAAGCCCGGGTGCGACGTGCCAGAGCAGCCAATCCGGTCGCACGAACGCGAGCAGCGCCGCCGACGCGGCGAGAGCGGCGCTCTCGCGCCGGAGCCGCGCGTTCCAGCGCACGCGTGCCGCGCGTCCGGCGTGATGCGCGAGATGGCGCTGGCGCCAGAGCTCTTGCGGCACGAGAAGCACGAGGCTCGAAGCGAGCGACCAGAGCGCGTTCGCGCGCGGCGCGGCGAAGAACGGGCGATGCACGAAGGGATGGGCGACGGCGTTGGCGTTCCACCAGAACGCGAGCGCGATCCCCCACCACGGCGGCGCGCAGAGGAGGAAGGCCGCGTGGGCCAACAGAGCGATGACGAGCGGTCGATCACTGGCTCGTTGCTCTGGCTCGGAACGCGGTCGAACGATCATCGATGCTCCTCGGTCGGCGCCGCAGACGCCGCGCTCGCGGCGCGCGTTAGCAGCCGCTCGAAAAGGTGTTTCGAGGCCGGCGTCGAGGCATCGGGCGTCTCGCCGTGGCGCAGGAACCAGCGCGGAAGCGGGGGCTTCCGCTAGGTGCGGTCGACGAAGTCGAGGCGACCGAGGCGCGTGCTCCAGCCCGAATGACCTCTGCGACAGGCGGTTGGAGTTCCATTCGCGCGCCGCGAGCATGCCACGTTCGAGACCTCGACTCCACGGCGGCAGGGGCGGCAGGCGTTTCGCCGCGAATGTGGTTAGCGAGCACGGCGCGGCCGGCGTCGTCGTGGTCCTCGCGCGCGCACGAGCTACACTGCGCGCCCTCTGCTCCCTCCCGGTTCGTCCGAGGATCGATGCGCCGCCTGCTCCTCACCTTGCTCCCGAAGTGGCTGATGTCGCGCAGCGTGCGCGTGCTCGCCGCGATCCCGCTTCCGCGCTTCCTGCGCGCGCCGTTCCACCGCGCGTTCGCCCGCGCGAGCGGCGCGGACCTCGGCGAAGTCGCCGGGGAGCTCGCCGACTATCGAAGCCTCGCGGCGTTCTTCCGCCGGCCGCTGCGCGACGGAGTGCGCCCGCTCGCCACCGCGAAGCTGGTGTGGCCGTGCGACGGCGCGATCTCCTCTTCCGGCCCCGTGCGCGGCGGCGTGCTGGAGCAGGTGAAGGGCCAGACCTACTCGATCGCCGAGCTCTTGGGCGGCGACGAAGCGCTCGCGCGAGTCTTCGAGGGCGGATCTCACGCGACGGTCTACCTCGCGCCGCGCGACTATCACCGCGTCCACTCCCCCGTCGATGGCACGCTGCGCGAACTGCGCCCGATCCCCGGCGGTCTCTTCCCGGTGAACCCGCAGACCGCGCGAGTGATCCCGCAGCTCTTCGCGCGCAACGAACGCTGCGTCTTCCGCCTCGAGCTCGCGGATGGGCGCCCCTGCGCGGTGGTCATGATCGCCGCGCTGAACGTGAGCGACATCCGCGCCAGCGTCGCTCCGGGCAGCGCGGTCCGCCGCGGCGGCGAGCTCGGCGTCTTCGGGCTCGGCTCGACGACCGTGGTGCTGCTGCCCGCCGGCCAGCCGGAGTTCCCAGCGCTGCCGGTGGGAACGAAGGTGCGCATGGGCGCCGCGGCCGCGCCATCCGAGTCGTAGAGCGCGCTCGAAGCTCGCCAGGTGGGCCGGGTCGCGCCAGGCGCGCCAGGCCGAGCGCGGCGGGGGCTCGCTCCTCCGCGCCACCGGAGCCGATCCGGCGCGCCGGATCGCATTGCGACTTCTTTTCCAGCGCCCGTGCGTCCAGCCGCGGCGCCTGCGGCGATCGGTCGGACCGGTCGCCGGCTCGGCGGCCGGCGCGCGCTCCGCCCCGCGAGCCTGGCACGGCCTCTCGAAGCCGCGCCGCCGCGAAACGATTTCCGCCGCGCGCGGGCGGCGCGTGCGCTAGTCGTTACTCGGGTCGACAGCAGAGATAGTCCCCAGCGCTATCGCTCGCCGACCCTCCTGCCGTACGGCTCGCTCCCCATGCCCCAGCTTCTCCCGATCCTCCGCGGTCTCCCGACGTCGCGCCTGCCGCACGCCCTCGGAGGCGCGCTGCTCTGCTGGAGCCTCTTCTGCGCGGAGGCCCGCGCTGGCGACGGCGTCTACGACCCGGCCACGCGGAGCTTCAAGTTCGGCGTCTCGGTGCGCTTCCAGGCGACGCCGCAGCAGCTCGACCGCCTGCGGACGTTGTTCACCCGCGCCTCGGCGCTGATCCACGACGCGACCGACGGCCAGCATCGCTTCGGCGCGATCGCGGTCGGCAATGACTCCCAAGGCGGGTCGAGCGCCGAGTTCTGGATCCTGCCCGAAGGGCGCTCCACGACGATCGGTCGCTTCGGGCAGAAGGGCGATCGCTCCTACCTGACGATGACCGACCTCGAAGCGCAGACCGCCGCGGCCGATGGAGCGTGGGTCATCGCGCACGAGTTCGCGCGGCTCGCCTATGGCCTGGCACCCGAGTACGCGGGTCCCGGAGCCCCGAGCGGACGCCGCTGCATCCACGCCGCCGATCCCGCGACGCAGACGGCCTGCTTGATGGACGACTACTGGAACCGCGGCGCCGCCGTCGGTGGTGTCAGCGAGTTCTGCGTCGCGTCGAACCACGACCACGATCACGACACCTGGCAGCACGCCGTCCACGGCCACTCTTGCTGGGAGACGATGGTCGAGCAGTATCCCGATCTCGTGCCCCCCGCCGGCCTGCCGGTGAACGCGCCCGGCACGCCGACGCCGCCCACGTGGAACGTGCTGACGGCGGATCGGCGCTACTTCATGGTGCTCGATCGCTCGGGCTCGATGATCGGTGAGCGCCTCGAGATGGCGAAGCTCGGCGCGCGGGTCTTCACCACGTTGAGCCGCGAAGGCGACAAGCTCGGCCTCATGTCGTTCTCGTGGGATCCGGTGATCAACGCTCCGCTCGCGGCGATGAATCCCGCGAGCCGCGCCGCGCTGCGCCAAGCCACGAGCGCGGTGAGCTCCGACAACGGTGCCACCGGCATGGGCTGGGCGCTCCTGCACGCGCGCAATCACGTGCTCGCCGCGGGCCCGGCCGCCACCGACATGGCGCTGCTCCTGCTCTCCGACGGCCAAGCCAATCATGGACCGGAGCCGCTGGGCTTCGCGCCCGAGTACCGCAACTCCGGGATCGCGATCCACACCCTGGCGCTCGGCGACGATGCCGACATCTCCACGATGCAGTCGCTCTCCGAGAAGACGGGCGGGCGCAGTTTCTCGACCGAGCGCCCGTTCGGCCTGGTGCCGATCTTCGTGCGCTTGCTCGCGGAAGTGACCGATGGCGGACTGCTCGCTCTGCGCGAAGGCGCGTTGCTCGCGGGGCAGCAGCGCGAAGTGCGCGCCTACGTCGATGCGACGGTCACTTCGGCGACCTTCATCGCGACTTGGGACGGCATCGACGAAGGTCAGGTGTTCCGACTGCGGACCCCGAGCGGGCAGATCCTCGAAGCGAGCACGGCGCTCGCGGGCGTGCGCCACGAGCGCGACGCGACCTCGGCGACCTTCGCCATCGAGGGCGCCGCGTTGCAATTCGGCGAGTGGACGCTCCTCTTCGAGAACCCCACCGCTGCCGCGGCGCACGAGTACGCGCTCTCGGCGATCGGCTACAGCGAGGTGATCGATCTCGCGGCGCGCTCCGACCGCAGCCGCTACACCTGGCCGCAGCCGATGCAGATCACGGCGACGGCGATCTATCGCGGCCCGATCGCGGGCGCGCAGATGCAAGCCAGCGTGCGCCGACCGAACGGACCGCCCGTGCTCTTGGCGCTGAACGACCAAGGGCTCGCGGGCGACGCGGTCTCCGGCGACGGCATCTACTCCGGCCTCTTCGATCGCTGGAACGGCGATGGGAGCTACACGGTCGACGTGCGCGCCTCGAGCGGCGGCTTCGTCGTGCCGGTGAACGGAACGGCGATCAATCCGTCGACGCCCACCGCGCCGATCGACATCGCCTTCGAACGCGTGCAGCCCTTCGGCGTGACCATGACCGGCGCGCCGCGGATCCTCCACTCGCATCTCCTCATCGACAAGGCGAGCTTCCGCGTGGAAGCCGACGAGGCCTCGCGTGGATCGCTCTCCTTGGCGGGCAGCTTCGACGCCGCTCCCGGCGACCTCGATCGAGAGGTCGACGATCTCGTGCTCGAGGTCGGCGAGATCGACTACGCGATCCCCGGGGGCGCGCTGACGCGCGTCGGCACGAAGGAGCGCTTCACGTTCACGGACGCGGCGCAGCGCTTCCGCTTCGATGTCGAGCTCTACGTGAAGGGCAGCTCCCGCGCGCGCTTTCGCCTGCGCGACGTCGGCGTCGATGCCGCAGCCCTCGGCGATCTCTCGCGCGTGCGCGTCGCGCTGCGCTGGGGCACCATCGACGTGCGGCAGACGATCCTCCCGGAAGTGCGGATCCCCGGCGCGGACGCGCGCTTCGCCGCGAGCAAGCAGCTCGTCGCCGACGACGAGCTCGCGATCCTGAAGCTCGAAGCGCGCGACGAGATCGAGCCGCTGGCGGACCGCATCGCGCTCACGGCGCGCGTGCAAGGGGACCTGCGCCCCGACGAGCAGACGCTCACGCTCCGCTGCGGGCCGTTCGAGCGGGTGATCCCCCCCACGGCCTGGAAGCGGAGCGGGGAGCGCTGGACGCTGCGGCTCTCGGAGGGCGCGCTGCTCCTCCAGGGCAGCTACGACCGCGCGAAGCGCAGCTTCACCCTGCGCGGCAGCGGCTTCGACTTCGCCGGGCTCGTGCCGGACGCCGCGGTCGGATTCTCCGCTCCCGGCGCGTTCAACGAGTTCCGTGAGCTGCGCCTCTCCGCCGCGGACGGCCGCTACGGATACTGAGCGGACGATCCTCGGGGTTGACCATTGCGGGGGGAGCGGCTCAGGCTTATTCGGCCTCGAGCGCTCCTCCCGCGCGCTTTGAGCTTTCCTAGATCGATCCCGAGCGAGGTCGCGGCGCACCGCCGACTTCGCCCTCTCACGGAGTCCCCCTGCATGCGTTTCCTCTTCGCCAGCGGCGCGGTCCTCGCCGCGGCCGTTTCCGCCTCGGCCCAGGTCGTGCTCACGCCGCGCGCGACCATCGACCTCAGCCAGACCGCGCAGCCCGGTCTCTCGCAGATCGGTTCGAATCCCACCGGCGTCGCGTGGAACGGCACCGACCTCTGGGTCTGCGGACTCAATAGCTCCGGCGCCGTGGGCCCCGCGGCCATCGTGCCGGTCACCAACGCGCTCTCGGCGCCTTCGATCGGCCAGGCCTTCGCGACCCTGACGCCCCCGAACCAGCGCGGCTACAGCGGCCTCGACATCTCCGGCAACACGCTGGTGGCTGCGTACGACGCCGGCACCTCGGATCCCAACGGGATCCAGGGCTTCGACCTCACGGGCAATCGCCTCTGGGGCAAGGCCGGTCGCGGCGGCAGCGGCGTCGGCATCGACCCGGGCTTCAACGGCAATCCGACCGGCAGCGGCACCGGCTGGACGACCTTCGGCAGCGGTCGCCGCGCGCTCCAGGACAGCCTGAGCGGCGCGGACATCTACACCACCGCGAACGGGATGGTGATCCTGACGTCGCAGGGCTCCTTCTGGCGCGACATGGACTTCGATCACGCCACCGGGGACCTCTGGCTCCGCGAAGGCAACAACGTGATCTACGGCCAGCGCACCGGCGACAACGCGGTGACGATGAGCGTGGTCGTCGACGTGACGGACGCCGACTCCGTGATCGGGCAGAACATCGCCTTCTGCCGCACGCCGAACGGAAACTTCGCCATCTACAACGACCGGCCGAACGCGGCGTCGGGCCAGGACTTCTTCAACGTCGTGAAGCTGATCCGTCCGGACGGCACGCCGCTCTCGGCGACCTTCGGCGGCTTCACCCCGGCCCTCGGCGCGGGCCTCTACGACTTCTCGTTCGACCCGGCGTCCCAGACGCTCGCGGTCCTCGACTACACGAACCGCTCGGTCACCATCTTCGATGTGTTCTTCGAGCCGTGGTTCCAGTACGGCTCGGGCTGCCCCGACACGGGCAACATCGTTCCGGTGCTCGACATGAGCGGCGATCCGACGCCGGGCTTCGGCGTGCTGAACATCGACATCACGCAGGCCTACGGCGGCGGCTTCAGCTACATCTTCTTCGGCGTGGCACAAGCGCAGATCCCGCTGAACCCGCCGTGCGATCTCTTGTTGGTCCCGCTCCCGGGCTTGGTGGGACCGCTGCCCATCAACGGCAACGGCCCCGGCACGGGCACCCTGACGATCTCAGGGACGCTGCCGATCGAATCGCGCGGCGCCGTGCTGACGACGCAGGCGTTCATCCTCGGCGGCGGCACGCCGGGGATCTTCGTCACGACGAACGGCGTGCAGATCAACATCCCGTTCTGAGCGGCCGATCCACTCCGAGCGGCTCTGCGCTGGCGCGCGGAGCGCTCTTCTCCGCGGCGCGCCCTCAAGGCGCGCCGCGCGCGTTTCCGAAGCGTAGGAGGGACGCAGGACCGCAGGAGTGCCATGTCGATCCGGAGCTGGCTGAGCTGGAATCACGCCGTCGAGATCGAAGCCGCGGAGGTGCTGGGAGGGCTCGCCCTCTGGGCCGCTGCCGAAGTGCGCGGTCCTTCGGGCGCGGCGCCGCTCGCGCACCTCGAGCTGCCGCTCGCGCATGGCGAGCGCCTGCACGCGTTGGTGAGCCCCGACACCGCTTTCGCGGGGCTCTTGCGGGAGGAGCTGCTCCACGCGACGCCCTGGGAACGCGCGGTCGTCTTGCAAGGCTCGGTCGAAGTGCGCGCCACGGGACTCTCCGAGGTCGACTTCCGGATCGGCGTGAAAGGGCAGAGCTACGCGGGCTGGATTCAAACCAAGGGACGCCTCGAGAGCGCGCTGATCGATCCCTGCGGCGAGCGCCCATGGACGCAGCTCGAGGTCGGCGCGTCGGCGACGCGCGCGCGCTTGCTCCGCGGCGCGGAGACGCTGCTGCTCGTCGCCCCCGGTGCTCCCGCTCCCGCGGGCTTCCGCGCGGCGTATCGACCGAGCGGAACCTGGGCACGCTGAGAGCGCGCGTCACCTCCGGCACCCGGCCCACCCCGCGCGGGGCGCTTTCGATTCGGAGCCGACTCCGGCACAATCCGCGCGCAGCGTCGCCTCTCCGCGCTGCGCACGCGCCGTTCTCGGAGCCGCTCGCACCATGCTCGTCTCGCTGGCCCTAGGCCTCGCTCTCGGTTTCTCGTTCCCCGCGGCTGTCGAAGATCCCCCGCCGAACCGCGTCGTCGAGGTCGATGTCGTCGACCTCATCGATCGCGGCGCGACGAATGCAGGCCTACCGAGCCTGCAGGTGAAGCACTTCCTGTTCACCTACCGCTTCGCGAGCCCCGAGAACCGCGCGAAGTTCCTGGCCAGCCAAGCTCGCTACGAGGTGCAGCTCGGCGGAGCGTGCGCACGCATGGGCCCGCTCAGCGGGCGCGGCAGCTCGAAGATCTACGCGCTGCACGACGGACGCTTCTATCTCTTCGCATCGGAGGCCTGCCGCAGCGGCTTCCTGAAGGCGCCCGAGAAGATGCTCGATCGCCCCGATGAGCGTCCGAAGGGCGATGAAGCAGCGCGCGCGGAAGGCCTGAAGTGGATCGCGCGCGCGGCGGACGCACACGGCGGCGCCGAGCGCATCGCGCGCGTGAAGGCGCTGCGCTGGCTCGTGCAGAAGCCGGATGGGCTGCGCAGCAACGACCCCGACGAGAGCAAGCTCGTCGTGCGCTTCCCCTACGATCTCGCGCATGCGCAGCGTTGGGGCAAGAGCAGCTACGGCGAGCTGGTGCTGAACCAAGACGGCTGGTTCCGCACGGGGGAACAGAGCGAGCCCATGGCCGAGGTGCAGCGCCGCGCGTCGTGGCGCCGCGCGCAGACGCTGCCGATCTTCGCGCTGCGCCAAGCGAGCCGGCCGGGCTTTCTCGCCGTGGCCGGCGGCGAGATCGAGCTGCGCGGGCGGAAGCTCCGCGAAGTGCACACCTTCGTCGATGGCTGCGCCGTGACGCTCGGCATCGACGAGAAGAGCGGGCGCATCCTGCTCTCGCGCACGCGCGGTCGAGGCCCGACGCAGACGCTGGGAACGCTCGAGATCCGCTACGACGACTTCCGCAGCGCGAGCGGCGTCGTGCTGCCCTGGCACGAGGAGGCGCTCTTCGATGGCCAGCCCTTCGCGGCCGCGAGCGCGCGCTACACCGCGATCGAAGTCGATCCCGAGTTGCCGCCGTCGGTCTTCGCGCGGCCGGAATGAGCGCTGTCGAAGCGAAGAGAGGTCCGCGCTGGAACCTGCGCGCGTTCGCGGAGCTCTCGAGCGACGAGCTCTACGAGATCCTCGCGGCGCGCGCGGAGGTCTTCGTCGTCGAGCAGCGCTGTGCGTACCTGGACATCGACCAGCTCGATCGCGCCGCGCTGCATCTCTGGTCGCCGCTGCCCGACGATGCCGCGCGCGTCGGCGCTTACGCGCGCCTCCTGCCTCCGGGCTCCCGCTACGCGAGTGAAGTCGCGATCGGCCGCGTGCTCACGCGCGGCGCGGTGCGCGGCACGGGATGGGGGCGCGCCTTGATCGCCGAAGCGGTGCGCCAAGCGAGCCTGCGTTGGCCCGCGCACGACCAGAAGCTCGGCGCGCAGTCCCACTTGCAGCATCTCTACGCCGAGTTCGGTTTCGCGGTCTGCGGTCCCGAGTTCGTAGAGGATGGCATCCCCCACATCGAGATGCGGCGCGCGCGCTGAGCCGCGCCGCTGCTTCTCCTGCTCCTGCTCCTGCTCGGGTCCCTCGCCCGCCCCCTGATGATGCTCCACCACCTGCTCCTGCCAACGCTGCTCTGCTGGTGCGCTCTCGCGCCGTCCGATTGGCCTGGTTATCTCGGTCCACTCGGCACCAACGTCTCGCCCGAGAAGGACCTGCTCGCTCCTTGGCCGAAGGAAGGCCCGCCGCGGCTCTGGAAGGCGAACGTCGGCGCTGGCTTCGGCGGCGTCGCGATCGTCGGCGAAGAGGTGTTCCTGCTCGATCGCGCGGAGGATCGCGCCGACGAGCTGCGCGTCCTCTCCCTGCAGAGCGGTGAGCTCCTCTGGAGCGCGCGCTACGAAGCTCCGGGTCGGCTCTCCTACGAAGGCTCGCGCGCGGTTCCCACGGTGACCGCGACACGCGTCTTCACCGTCGGCGGCTTCGGCCATGTCTGCGCGTTCGATCGCGCGGCGAAGAAGCTGCTCTGGAGCGTCGACCTCGCCGCGCGCTACGAGGCCGATCCGCCGAAGTGGGGCTGGGCGCAAGCGCCGGTGCTCTGGAAGGACCTCGTGATCGTCGCGCCGATGGGCAAGGAGGTCGGCCTCGTCGCGCTGGAAGCCAAGACCGGTGCCGAGAAGTGGCGCACGAGCCGCGTGGGCACCAGCCACTCGACGCCCGTCCTGCTCGAGCTCGGCGGCGTGCCGCAAGTGCTCTTCCTCTCCCAAGGCCGCCTCTCTTCGTTCGATCCCGAGAGCGGCAGAGAGCTCTGGTGGACCGACGCCTACGTGAACCGCATCCCGATCCCGCCGCCGGTGAAGCTCGACGAGCGTCGGTTGCTCCTGAGCGGCGGCTACGAAGCGGGCTCTCTCGTGCTCGAAGTCGAAGCGCGTGAGTCGATCTGGAGCACGCGCGAGGTCGCGCGCTGGAAGCGCGGCTCGCAGATCCACCCGCCGATCCTCCACGCGGGCAAGCTCTACTACCTCGCCAACGAGAACGCGAACGAGACCCGCTCGAAGCGCAGCGAAGGCGGACTCACCTGCGCGGAGCAGGACGGCACCGAGCTCTGGCGCACGGGAGACCAACCGTACTTCGAGCGCGGCGCGATGATCCTCGCCGACGGACATCTGATCGCGATGGACGGCCTCTCGGGAGCTCTGCACCAGATCGTCGCGAGCCCGGACGGCTACCGCGAGGTCGCGCGCTTCGATCCCTTCGACGGAGCCGCGAGCGCGGGCCGCAACTGGGCCCCGCTGGCCCTCGCGAGCGGGCGCCTCGTCGTGCGCTCACAAGAGATGCTCGTCTGCTTCGACCTGCGGGCGAAGGCGCGTTGAGCGGCGCCCTGCTCCTCGCGCGCGACCTGCGCTACGCGTATCCCGAGAGCGCCCCCGCGCTCGACGGCGCGAGCCTCATGCTCCGCGCCGGCGAGCTCGTCGCGGTCTTGGGACCGAACGGCGCGGGCAAGTCGACGCTGCTGCGCGCGCTGGCCGGCGGCGTTCCGGCGCGCGGCGCGATCGAGCTCTGCGGCGCCCCGCTCGCGAGCTATGCACCGCGCGAGCGCGCGCAGCTCGTGGCGCTCGTGCCTCAAGGGCTCCGCGCGTTGCCCGAGCTCTCGGTCGAGCGCTTCGTGCTGGCCGGTCGCTATGCCCATCTGCGGCGCTTCGCTCCGCTCCGCGACGCCGATCGAAGAGCGGTGCGCGGCGCGCTGGAGCGCTTGGAGCTGCTGCCGTTCGCCGAGCGCTTGCTGCACGAGCTCTCCGGCGGCCAACGCCAACGCGCGCTGCTCGCGCGAGCGCTGGCGCAGGAGGCGCGCGTCCTGCTGGTCGACGAGCCGACGGCCGCGCTGGATGCCGCGCAGCAGCTCGCCGTCTTCGAGTTGCTCGCGTCTCTCGCGCGCGAGGGCCGCGCCGTGCTCGTGGTCACCCACGAGTGGAACCTCGCGAGCCAGTTCGCCACGCGCTTGCTCGTGCTCGAGCGCGGCGGCATCGCGGCCAGCGGGACGCCGGAAGAGGTGCTGTGTCCCGCGGTGCTCGAGCCGCTCTACGGCGCGCGCCTCCTCTACGGTCGCGCGCCCGCGCCGGGGGGCACGGGGCAGCGCCCGTATGTCTTGCCCTGGGCGCAGCTCGAGCAGCGCTGACCGCGCGGACCATGGATTCATCTCTCGCTGCGCCGCCGCGCTCGGACGCCGTCGATCTCCTGCGCGGGCTCGCGATCGCGCTGATGGGCCTCGATCACGCGCTCGCCGCGTTGGATCCCGGTCACTTCGTCACCGATTCGCCGGCGCTCTGGACGAGCGGCGCCGAGCTGCCCGCGGTGCCATTCCTGCTGCGTTGGGTCTCGCATTTCTGCGCGCCGGTCTTCGTCCTGCTCGCAGGAGCAGGACTCGCGCTCGCGCGCGCGCGCCACGGCGCGCACGCGACGCAGCGCGGCGCGGAGCGCGCGGTCTTCCTCATGCTGCTCGATCCGCTCGCGCTGAGCTGGGTCTGGGCGCGCATCGAGCCGCTGCCGAGGCCGTGGCTCTTCCAGGTGATCTTCGCGATCGGCGCGGCGATGGCGCTCGGCCTGCTCGCCCTGCGCTGGTTGCCGAGCCGCCTGCGCACCGGGCTCGCCGTGAGCTATCTCCTCGCGCAGGACCTCGTGATCTACGCGGTCCTGCGCGGCGATCTCGACTCCCCGCCCGAAGGCGCCATCGCGTTCCTGTTCACCGGCGGCATCGGCGCGCAGTACTTCGTGGTGTATCCCGTGCTGCCGTGGTGCGCGGTGCTGCTCCTCGGCGTGCAGCTCGGCGAGTGGCTGAGCTCGAGCGAACCCGGGCCGAAGGTGGAGCGAAAGGTCGCGAGAGCGGGCCTCGCCGTGTTGGCGCTCTTCCTGCTCGTGCGCTCCGCGAACGGCTACGGGAACCTCGGCCTCTACCGCGATGATCTCTCGCCGCTGCAGTGGCTGCACTGCGCGAAGTACCCGCCGGCGCTGAGCTATCTCGCGATGACCCTCGGCCCCGCGCTGCTGCTGCTGGCCGCGCTGCTCCGCCGCGAGCGCGAAGGGCACGGCATGCCGCGCGGTCTCGCGCCGCTCGTGACCCTCGGCCGCGCGGCGCTCGTCTTCTATCTCGCGCATCTCGTGCTGCTCGCCGCGCTGCGCGCCGCCTTGCCCGAGAGCTGGCGCGGCACGTGGCTCGCCGTCGGCGTCGCCCTGGCGTTGCCCTTCGTCCTGCTGCCCCTCGCGCAGGCTTTCCTCCGCGCGCGGCGCAGGTATCCGAGGAGCTGGCTGCGCTTGCTCTGAGTGCTAGGGCACTCCGCGCGGTGCTACGGCGACTTCGCGCCGGCGCTCCCGGCTTCGTGCAGCGAGCCGCGCCGATAGCCGCGGAGATCGAGGGTCGCGAACGCGTAGCCCGCCGCGCGCACCGCGCGCTCGATCTCCTCGCGCAGCTCGAGCACGGCGCGCGGGATCTCCTCGGGGTCGAGCTCGAGTCGCGCGATGTCGCCGTGATGCCTCACGCGGAAGACGCGGAAGCCCAGACGGCGGAGCTCCGACTCGCAGCGATCGATGCGCGCGAGCACGGCCGGATCGACCCCGAGGCCGAACGCGACCCGCGAGGCGAGACACGGCGCGCTCGGCTTCTCCGCGTTCGGCACGCTGTGCTCACGGAGATACGCGCGCAGCGCTTCCTTCCCGAGCCCGACCTCGGCCAGCGGAGCGCGGATCCCGCGCTCGCGCGCGGCCTCCGCGCCGGGGCGATGGTCGCCTCGATCGTCGGCCATCTCTCCGTAGGCCACCCAGCGCAAGTCGCGCTCGCGCGCGAGCGGCAGGAGCCGCTCGAAGAGCTCGCTCTTGCAGAAGTAGCAGCGCCGCTCGTCGTTCTTCGCATAGCGCGGATCGGCGAGCTCCTGCGTCGCGACGAACACGTGCGGCAGATCGAGGCCGCGCGCGAGCTCGATCACCTCGGCGCGCTCCGACGCGGCGAGCGAGGCGGAATCGGCCGTGGCGAGCAACACGTGGCGACGCGTGAGCACTCGCCCCGCCGCATGCGCGAGCGCCGTCGAATCGACGCCGCCCGAGAACGCGACGAGAACGGAGCCCATCTCCGCGAGGCAGCGGTCCAGTTCAGCGAAGCGCGCGCGGTTCGTGGCATCCATGGCGCCCCCATTTCCCCTCTCGCGCCCGCTCCGAGCCAGCAAGATTTCCCGCTCGCCCCCGACCCCGACCCCGGACGTACGGTGCCAGGAACGAAATCACCGGGGTCGATGCGGCTGCGGCGCCGAGCCCCACCGCGACGACATCCCGCCCCCTCAGCGCGGCGCGAGCAGCCCGCGCGCCGCGAGCACGTCTTCCATCGCCGCGAAGCGGAAACGCGCGAGCAAGGAGTCCAGTCGCGGCGCCGTGCGCGCGAGGTTCGCGTAGTGGCGGAGGCGCGTCAGCCGACCGACCGCGACGCGCGGCTGCCCGGGATCGAACTCCCAGGGATGCAGGTAGAGCACCGCCGAGCGACCATGGCGCTCGGCCTGCGCGATCGCGTGCCGCGAGAACCAGAGCGGGAAGAGCCGGAAGTAGCCGCCGCCCGCGGCGGGCCAGCAGCGGCCGAAGCGCCGATAGACGAGCGGCGGGAACTCGACGATCGAGCGCGAGCCCGCGAGGGCGAGGCGCTGCGGCTCGGGCGGGAAGCCCGGCACGCCGTAGCGCGGGTGGCGCACGGGAAAGACGCTGGAGTCGTACTCGTAGCCTTCCTCGGCGAGTACATCGAGCGCCCACCACGTCGCGCGCGTGATCGTGAAGGTCGAGGCGCGGAAGCCGCGCACGCGCGCGCCGCCGAGCTGCTCGATCAGTGCCTTGCTGCGCCGCGCTTCGTCGCGAAAGCCGTCGGGACCGAGGTCCTGCACGAAGCGGTGCGAGACGCCGTGCGAGCCGAGCTCGTGCCCCGCCGCAGCGATGCGCCGGATCACTTGCGGATGCCGCTCCGCGATCCAGCCCAGCACGAAGAAGGTCGCGCGCACCGCTCGTGCGGCGAGCAGCTCCAGGATGCCGTCGACGTTGCGCTCGACGCGCGAGATCTGCTGATCCCAGCTCGCGCGCGGGATCGCGTGGAAGAAGTTCGCGACCTGGAACCAATCCTCGACATCGATGCTCACGCAGTGCGCGCGCGCATCCACCGCCGCCGCCTTCGTCACGAGACGGCTCGCTCGAAGACGCCGCGCAGCGTCGCGATCGTGGGCTCCCAGCCGAGGCGGCGCCGCGCTTCGACCAACGCCGCCGGCGAGAACGTGCGCTGGAGGCTCCGCTGCAGGGCCGTGCGTAGTCCCGGCAGCATGTCGCGCGCCGGATCGTCGGGATCGACGGCGAAGAGATCGGAGACCTCGCTCTTCGCGATCTCGGGAACCCCGCCGACGGCGGAAGCCACCACGGGCAAGCCGCACGCCAGCGCTTCGCAGACGACGTTGGGATGTCCTTCCGAGTAGCTCGGGAGCACGAAGCGATCGGCGGCGCGGTACCACGGCACGAGAGCGGCGTGCGCGACCTCGCCGGCGAAGTGCACGCGCTCCTCGAGGCGCAGCTCCTTCGCGCGCGCCTCGAGCGCGCCGCGCTCCTCGCCCTTGCCGACGTAGCAGAGCGAGACCTCGCTCGGCAGCGCCGCGAGCGCTTCCAGCAGCTCGTGGACGCCCTTCGTGCGCACGAGCCGCCCGACGAAGAGCAGCCAGCGCCCCTTCTCGGCGAGCCCGACCTTCTGCCGCGCCGCGGCCTGCGGCCCGGGCGAGAACTTCTCGAGATCCACGCCGTTCGGCGCATGCACGATCTTCGCGGCCGCGCTCGGCTCGAGCGCGCGCAGCTTCTCGCAGAGCGCCTCCGAGACGCCGCACACGAAGCGCGCGCTGCGCAAGAGCTCCTTCAACTGCGCGCGCGGGCCTTCGTGCTTCGCGAGCACGTTCACGTCGCTGCCGCGCGCGGAGGCGACGAGCGGGATGCCGTGCTCGGAGGCGAGGATCTGCGCGGCGACGCAGTCGGGATAGAGATAGTGCGCGTCGATCACGTCGGGGCGGAACTCCGCCACCACCTTCTCGAAGGCCTTGCGAACGCCCTTCGCCATCGCGCGCGCCTGCCCCTCGAGCCCGAGGCCCGGGAGCTTCAGATAGCGCGGGTGCAGCACCTCGACGCCTTCGTCGATCTCGCGGCGCGGCACCTTGCCCTGCTCGGACCAACGCCCGAAGCCGGGGATCGGCGGAAAGAAGGGCAGCGGCGCGATCACGCGATGTTCCCAGTGCAGCTCGTTGCGCAAGCGGCGCAGGCGTTCGCGCACGAACACGCCGAGGTTCGGCTGGATCGCGTTCGGGTAGAGGTTGGTGAAGCTTAAGACCTTCATGGATGTACAGCGACGGTGGGGAGCTCTGCGCGAGCCGGAGCGCGGCGGTGATGGCAGCTCCACCAGCCGTCGAAGCAGAGCACGGCCCAGAGCAGCTCTGCGGCATCGCGCCGCCCGCTGCGATGCTCCGCGAGCACGGAGCGGAGTGCGGCGCGATCGAAGAGCTCGTTCGGCAGGGCTTCCACGGCGTGATCCAACTCGGCGCCGAGGGCGCTGCGCGTCCAATCGGAGAGCGGCACGGTGAAGCCCTGCTTGCGTCGGTGCAGCGTCTCCGCGGGCAACCGACGCGCCATAGCTTGCTTGAAGATCGCCTTGCCCTCCATCCCCCGCAGTTTGTATCGCGCGGGAATGCGCGCGGCCATCTCCACGAAGACGTGGTCGAGCAGCGGCACGCGCACCTCGAGCGAGACCGCCATCGAGGCGCGATCGACCTTGGTGAGGATGTCGTCGACCAGGTTGGTCTTGAGATCCAAGTACATCGCGCGCTCCAGCGGATCGCGGCTCGGCGCGCGCTCGTAGTGCTCGCGCAGGCGCGCGAAGGGATCGACCTCGCGCAGCGCGGCGCGCAGCTCCGGAGCGAGGATCGGCAGCACCCACTCCGGCAGGTTCGAGGCGACCGAGCGCGCGTAGGCCTCGAAGGGATCGCGGGCGAGGTTCTGGAGCAGCGTCTTCGCGCGCAGCGCGCGCGGCAGCCGATCGCCCTTCGGGTAGAGCGCGCCGAGCGCGCCGAAGAGCGGGCGGCGCAGGAAGCCGGGCAAGCGCGACCGCCAGCGGTTCTCGAGCGCATCGAAGGCGTAGCGGCGGTAGCCGGCGAAGTTCTCGTCGCCGCCGTCGCCGGAGAGCGCCACCGTGACGCGCTCGCGCGCCAAGCGCGAGACGAGATAGGTCGGCACGGCCGACGAGTCCGCGAAGGGCTCGTCGAAGAACCACGGCAGCGTCGTGCGCGCGAGCAGAGGATCGGCGCTCGCGTCGTAGGTGCGATGATCGGTGCCGAAGCGCGCGGCGAGCTCGGCCGCGTAGCGGGACTCGTCGTGCGCGCGATCGGAGAAGCCCACCGTGCAGGTCTTGATCGGATCGCCGGCCCCGCCGGCGAGGCACGCGACCACCGCCGAGCTGTCGAGGCCGCCGGAGAGGAAGGCGCCGACGGGCACATCCGCCATCAAGTGCGAGCGCACGCACTCTTCGAGCAAGCCGTCGATCTTCTCGATCAGCCGCTCTTCGGGATCGTCATCGGTGCCCATCTCCGGCACGTCCCAGTAGCGCGTGAGCCGCGGCTCTTCACCGGGCACGAGCTCCAGGTAGTGGCCCGCCGGCAGCTTCCACGCGTCGGCGTAGATCGTGCCGGGCGCGGGCACGTAGCGGAGGCAGAGGTACTCGTAGAGCGCGCGGGGCTCCAAGCGGCGCGGGAAGCGCGGGTTCGCGAGGATGGCTTTCAGCTCGGAGCCGAAGAAGACATCGGCGCCGATTCTCGCCCAGTAGAGCGGCTTGATGCCCAGCCGATCGCGCCCGAGGAGCAAGCGTCCGTCGCGCGTGTCGAGCAGCGCGAACGCGAACATCCCTCGCAGGCGCTCGATGCCGCGCGCACCGTAGCGCTCGTAGAGATGGATCACCGTCTCGCAGTCCGAGCCGGTGGAGAAGCGCGCGCCCTCGCGCTCGAGCGCGGCGCGGAGCTCCTTGTAGTTGTAGATCTCCCCGTTCACCACGGCGACGATCGAGCGATCGCGGCTGAAGAGCGGCTGATGTCCGCCGCTGAGATCGATGATGCTGAGCCGCCGGTGCCCGATCTGCGCGTGAGGTTGCCCGAAGATCCCGGCGTCATCGGGGCCGCGATGCTCCAGGGTGTCGCGCATGGCTTCGACGAGACGCGGATCCACCGCGCCACCGTCGAGCCTCATCCATCCAGCGATGCCACACATGCGCGCTTCCTCTGCCTTCGCTCAGCGGCGACCCCAACGCGGACGACGCGCGGGCTCTGCCCAGGATCGGCCACCGCGGGTCTCGGGCAGGAGCGGCGGCTCGCTGGAGCCGCCTGGAGTTTCGCGCCGCGCCCCGAAGCCCGGCCGCCCCTCCGGTTCGGCCTCGGCCGCGGGTGCGGCTTCCGCGCGGGTCCCGAAGCCCGCGCGCGCTTCGCTCCGCGGCGTCGTCGCCGCGAGCGCGGGCTCGAGCGCACCGCGCCGGCCGAAGCCGTAGCGGGGGCGGAAGGCCACCTCGCGCGGGGCCTGCACCACGCCCACCTCCCAGATCACCTCGCCGCGCATCTCGCGCCGCGCCAGGTGCTTGAACACGACGGAGGCCACGATGATGTGGTACATCAAGTCGAAGGTGGCGCGGTTCAAGAAGGTGCTGCCGATCACGAAGCCGAAGAGGCTCGCCTCGAACATGCGCGCGTAGTCGAGGATCCACGGTCGCGCGCCGGAGCGGCGGGCCTCCCGTCGCACTTGGCCGAGCATCCAGAAGGTGCTGAGCAGCAGCGTGAGATAGAGAGCGAAGGCGATCGAGCCCTGCTCCGCCCAGACCTGGAGGTAGGAGTTGTGCACCACGATCGTGCGCACTTCTTCCGCTCCGCCGACCTGCTTCGAGACATCCATCTGCGCGTAGGCGAGCTCGAAGTTGCGCATGCCGACGCCGAGCCACGGATGCTCGGAGATCACCTGGAGCGCGATACCCCAGGCCTCGAGGCGCGAGCGCGAGGAGGCCTCGGCGTTCGGATTCTCCAGCGTGCCGATGCGCTCGATGAAGGACTGCGGAACGACGGCGAGCCCCACCAACCCGACGGCGATCCCCACGGCGACGCCCTGCATGCGGCGCTTCGAACGCCAGATCATCATGCCGAGGACGCCCACCATGGAGAGGAACCCACCGCGCGAGTGCGTGAGCACCACGGTGAACATGGTGAGAGCCACCCCGGCGTAGGTGAAGCTGCGCACGCGCGCGCTCCCCTCGCTGAAGCCGAGGTAGAACATGATCGGGATCGACATCACCAGCGCGAGGGCGAAGTCGTTGTTGTCCTCGAGCATGCCCCCCGGCCCCTGCATGATGCGGGCCTGCCCGCCGGTCAGCACTCCGAAGATCCCCGTCTTGATGCCGTAGAAGCCGAGCGAGAGCGCGATCGTCCAGCAGAACCAGCGCAGCTTGTTGCGCGTGTCGAGCAGCGTGGTGGTGATCAGCGCGATGAAGATCACCTTCACGTACTCGATGTAGTAGTTCGTCACCCAGACATCGAAGCCGGTGATCGACGTGGAGATCGAGAGCGCGGAGAGCAGCGGTAGCGCAAAGATGATCCAGCAGCGCAGGTCGCGGAGGAAGAGCGCCTTCCCGCGCTCGTTCACCAGGAAGCCCAGGATGAGCGCGAGCGAGACGAAGAACGAGAAGCGCATCGTGCGCGCGAACCCCCAGCAGAGGTCCTGCGCGCGCATGTAGGCGAGCCACGTGAAGGTGAGCAGTCCCACGTACGGCCGGAAATAGCAGGCCGGTAGCAGCGCGAGAATGATCAGCGTCAGGATGGGGTCGCGCACGAGAGATCGCGGAGGCTCCTACGCCGTCAGGAGCGCCCGCCGATCAGATCGTCGAGGAAGCGCGTGAGACCCTGCGGCAGCCGATCGGGGTGCCGCGTGTAGAGGTAGACGAAGCCGCCGATCGCGCCGACGAAGAGCACGGCGATCGTGAGCGACAGCCGACGCGAGCGCTTGCGCTGCTGCATCTCGGCGACGGTCCAGATGCGGTTCACGGCGCCGAGGATCGGCACGTCGAGCCAGGCCGTCGCGTCCTCGACCGAGCGGAAGGAGAGCCGACCGTACTCGGTGAGGAGCACCATCGTCGCGCCGAAGAGGAGGCCGACCAGGAGGCCGATGCCGAGGAGGATGAAGTTGTTCGGCCAGACGGGCTTCCGCGCCGCGATCGGCGGGATCAGCACGCCGAAGGGATCGCCGCGCTCCGACTTGAGGAGGCGCAGGACTTGGCTCCGCGCCTCGACCTCGGCCTTCGCCTGGGCGATCTCGGTGCCGAGCGCGCGGTAGCGTTCCTTCGCGATGCGTACGGCGGAGAAGGAGGTCTTGCGTTCCTGAACCGCGCGGTCCAACTCGCGGACTTGGGTCGCCACCAGCTCGGCCCGAGAACGCTGGCGCGCGAGGTCGCCTTGGAGCTGCTGGACGCGCTCCTTCTGCGCCACCCACTCCGGATTGGGCCTCCGGACCCGCGCGTCGGGATTCGCGGGATCGAGGGGAGGACCACCGAGTTCGGCGAGCTGCTGATCGATGATCTTGATCCTTCTCTTGGCTGTCCTCGCCCGCCAATGCAGAGGCAAGAGCCCGGCAATCGATTGTTCGAGCTCGAGCTTCTGCGCTTCGAGCTGCTGTCGCAGGGCTTCTCTCTCGGTCGGCAGCGCCTCCGCGGCCTCGGCCACGACGCTCACGAGCACCGTCGGCTCGAGCTCTTCCCAGCGCGCCTCGGCCTGCTCGAGCGCCGGAACCAGCGCCGCGAGCTCTTCCTCGAGCTTCCGCAGCTCTTCCTTCCGCGTCTGGAGCTTCTGCTCCTCGGGGTCGACCAGCGCGCCGGTGCGCTCGGCATCGAAGTCCCCCGCCGCGATCGGGAGCTGGCCCTCGGCGACGATGCGATCGATCTGCCCCGAAGTCGTGGTGCGATCGTTCTCGAGCAGATCGAGCACGCGCTTCCGCTGGGCGAACTGATCTTCCAGGACGCGCACGTAGGAGTCGCGGACCTGACGGCGCCAGCGCGAGGAGAGCGCCTCCACGAAGGCGCGCGCGCGCTCGGGATCGTGGTCGCGGAAGGCGATCGAGATGCGGTCGTCGCCCGTCTCGGCCTTCTTCTGGGCGACGCCGACGATGATGCGATCGGCGATCTGTTGCAGGTACTGGCGCAGCAGATACGGATCGCCCACCGCCGCCGTCGACGAGTAGCTCGGCCACTGGAGCTCTTGCCCCACGACCTGCGCGATCAGGTTGAAGTCCTGGATCTGGCTCCCCGCGTTCTGCAGGTTCCGCAGGATCGGGTGCTGGCGCGGATCGCGCACCGAGCCGTCGGCGAGGAGCACGGTCTCCTTGATCTCGATCAAGGTGCCCGACTCGAACTGCTTCGGCAGCAGCGCGGCCACGATCATGGCGATGACCAGACCGACGAGCGGCGGGTAGATGAGCCACTGCTTCTTGCGCTGCAGCAGCGTCACCAGCTCGAAGATCTGAGCGGTCGCTTGGGCTTTGGGGGTGGTCGCCATGATTCCTGCGCGGCCTCGCGCGATCAGAAGATCACGCGCCCGCCGCCGCGGCGGAAGTCTTCGTCGGTGATGTAATCGTAGGAGCGCAGCGAGCTCAGGATGACTCCGAAGACCTGCTCCAGCGGGAAGAAGACACGGCGCAGGAAGTAGCCCACCTCGGCCAGCCAGGTCGGCGGCACGTAGATGATGTCCTTCTCGCGCACGGTGAGATTGAACGCGCTCAGGCCCTCCGTGACGATCTGGTGCACGTTGATCTGGACGACGAGCGGGTCGAGCGGATCGCCGCGGATCAAGCGGCAGGCCGCGATGTTGGCGGAGTCGGAGAGCGGGCTCGAGCCCATGACCGCGTCCATCACGGTCGTCTCTTCGGCCAGCACCTGCCGGCCCGCCTGGCGGATCTCGCCGAAGACGTAGAAGTACTTCGCGCGCGAGGTGATCCTCACCTTGATGTCGAGGTCGTCGGCGCCGCCCTCGTAGTACGGGGCGTAGCGCTTCGTGAGCTCGGCCTCGAGCTCCTTCTGGGTCATCCCTGCCACGTGGACCGAGCCCAGGAACGGCATCTCGATCGTGCCGTCGATGTCGACGATCTGCGGGGCGAGGGTCAGGTCCTCGGGGTTCAGGTTGTCCGCGACGGCGACGCCGTCGCCGATCACGATGTAGTTCTCCTCCTGGGCGTCGCCATAGGTGCGGCCGCCCGGGCCGCTCTGCACCATCTCGGCGAGCTCGCGCCGATCGGGAACGCGGTAGCTGACGCAGCCGGAGCCGAGGCACGCGGCCAGGAGGACCGCTGCCAGGAGTGCTGCCGTGGACTTGCTCATGCTTCCGCTACTCGAGAGTTCCGGACGATGCCGCGACGGGCCAGAGTTGCCTCCGACCCCGCCGAGCCCCTTCGCCGCCGCGATCGGACGCGCGATCCGCCGACCGAAGGTCAGGAGCTCCGCCCCTGGTACTGCTGGCGATAGTACTCCTGGTAGGCCCCGCTCTTCACGCGCTGCCACCACTCGCGATTCGCGAGGTACCACTGCACGGTGAGCGGCAGGGCCTGCTCGAAGGTCCACTGCGGGCGCCAGCCGAGCTCGCGCTCGATCTTCGAGGCGTCGATCGCGTAGCGGCGGTCATGGCCCGGGCGGTCCTTCACGTACTCGATCAGCGACTCGCTCTTGCCGAGCTCGCGGAGCACACGGCGGACGATGTCGATGTTCGGCATCTCGTTATTGCCGCCGATGTTGTAGACCTCGCCCGGGGCGCCGGCCTCGAGCACGCGCAGGATCGCGGTGCAGTGGTCCTCGACGTACAGCCAGTCGCGGACGTTCATGCCGTCGCCGTAGACCGGCAGCTTCTTGCCCTCGAGAGCGTTGGTGATCATCAAGGGGATCAGCTTCTCGGGGAACTGGTACGGCCCGTAGTTGTTCGAGCAGCGCGTGGTGAGCACCGGCATGTGGTGCGTGTGGAACGCGGCGCGCACCAGGAGATCGGAGCCGGCCTTCGAGGCCGAGTAGGGCGAGTTCGCGGCGAGCGGCGTCTCCTCGGTGAAGAGGCCCGTCGCTCCCAGCGATCCGTAGACCTCGTCGGTCGAGACGTGCAGGAAGCGCTCCACCTTTGCGGCGCGAGCGGCGTCGAGCAGCACCTGCGTGCCGAGGACGTTCGTGTTCACGAAGGCGCTCGCGCCGAGGATGCTGCGGTCGACGTGGCTCTCCGCGGCGAAGTGCACGACGAGCTGCGGTCGGTGCTGCTCGAAGCACGCCTTCACCGCCGCCCCGTCGGTGATGTCGCCCTTCACGAAGCGATGACGCGCGTCGCGCTCCAGCGCGCGCAGGTTCTCGAGGTTCCCTGCGTAGGTGAGCGCGTCGAAGTTGACGATCGTCCAGTCGGGGCGCACGCGCCGCAGCAATTGGACGAAGTTGGAGCCGATGAAGCCGGCGCCGCCGGTGACCAGGATCGTCTGCGACATCAGTGCGGGCGCGCCTCCCGGGCGCGAGGTTGCTCGGTCTGGACTTCGGTCGGCGGCGCCCCGCGCCTGAGCCTTTCCACTTCCACGGGATCGGCGAGGTACTCGGCGAGCGCCTCGGTCCACGGGCGCATGCAGAGATCGAGCGAGAGCTCGAGTCGGCGGCAAGCGAGCGCGGAGTACGCCGGTCGCGCCGCGGGGCGCGCGAGCTCGGCCGTGCTGATCGGACGCGCCTCCACGGCGCTGCCGGTGAGGGCCAGCGCGCGCGCGGCGAAGGTGTTCCACGAGGCCTCGCCGGCATTCGCGCAGTGCCAGAGGCCCGCTTCTCCCTCGAGCGCGATGCGCCAGAGCGCGCGCGCGAGATCGACGGTGTAGGTCGGGCAACCGAGCTGATCGTCGACGACGGTGAGGAAGGGCTTCTCGGTGGCGGCCTTCAGGATCGCGCCGACGAAGTGCTTCCCGCGCGGTCCGTAGAGCCACTGCGTGCGCACGACCTGCGCGGAGCCCCCCACCTCGAGCACGGCCTGCTCGCCCCAGTGCTTCGAGCGCCCGTAGGCGCTCTGCGGATTCGGAGCGTCGAACTCCTCGTACGGCCGCCGCGGTAGGCGCGCGCCATCGAACACGAAGTCCGTGCCGACGTGCAGCAGGCGAGCGCCGCACTCCTGCGCGGCGAGCGCCAAGTTCAGCGGGCCCAGGCCGTTCGCGCGGTACGCCGCGAGGGGCTCCTCCTCGGCGCGATCGACCGCGGTGTACGCCGTCGCGTTCAGGAGCAACGCGGGCTTCTCGGTGCGCACGAGCGAGCGCACCGCTGCGCGATCGGCGACGTCGCAGCGCTCGCGCGCGATGCCCACGGCGACGACGCCGCTCGGAGCGGCGCGCAGGAGCTCGCTGCCGAGCATGCCCCGCGCGCCGAAGATCAGCGCCTTCGTCTGCGCGGTCACGTGCGCGACGTGTTGAAGCGGTCCTTCACACCCGCCGGCGGAAGATTGGCGCCGCCCTTCTCGACGAGGCTCGCGGCGCGATGCAGCGAGGAGAAGGTCCCCGCGTCGGTCCACCAGCCGTCGAGGACCTCGTAGGTCATCTGGCCCTTCTTGATGTACGCGTTGTTGACGTCGGTGATCTCGAGCTCGCCGCGATCGGAGGGCACGAGCGTCTTGATGATCTCGAAGACGTGCTGGTCGTACATGTAGATGCCGATCACCGCGAGGTTGCTCGGCGGGCGCTGCGGCTTCTCGATGATGCGCACGACCTTCTTCCCATCCAGCTCCGCGACACCGAAGCGCTGCGGATCGTGCACTTCCTTCAGCAGGATCTTCGCCCCCACCGACTGCGCGCGGAAGTCGGCCGCGGCCTTGGCGAAGTTCTTCTCGATGATGTTGTCACCGAGCACGACGCAGATCTTCTCGCCCTCGGCGAAGCCCTCGGCCAAGGAGAGCGCGTCGGCGATGCCGCCCTCGCCCTCCTGATAGGCGTAGGAGAGCTTCTTCAGCCCGAAGTCCTTGCCGTTCTTCAGCAGGCGCAGGAAGTCGCCGGCGTAGTTCCCCCCCGTCACGATCATGATCTCGTCGATGCCCGCCACCACCATCGATTCGATGGGGTAGTAGATCATCGGCTTGTCGTAGACGGGAAGCAGGTGCTTGTTGGTGATCGAGGTCAGCGGGCGGAGCCTGGTCCCCAAACCGCCGGCGAGGATGACGCCTTTCACGTTCGTGCCTTCTCGAGGGTGACGGGGCTCGGGTTCGCCTCTGGCGAGACCCGGTGGGCCGAGCTTCGGCGCACCCGATGTGGGCCGCCGCAGCACTCGTGCCGACCCGAGCTTCGGCTGGTTCGATGCGCCGGCTTTTACCGGAATCGACAATGCCGAACAAGCCGAGCGCAGGCGCGAGCGTCGCCCCGCTCGTGAAGAGTCGCTGCGGCGATCGAAACGCCCGCGCGCAAGCACGCCGAGCCCCACGGAAGAGGCAAAGACGAAGGGCCGCCCGCGCGGAGGCGCGGACGGCCCTGGGAGCGGCGCTCGGTTCCGGAGACGCAGCTCAGAAGGTCGGCACTTCCTGCACGAAGGTCGACACCGAGCCGCCGTTCAGCGAGCCGAAGACGTAGACCACGCTCTGGCCGCGCGAGGCGAGGCGCACCGACGTCGGCGTGAAGAGCGGGAGCGCCGAACCGGGCAGGCCGATCGACAGCAGTCCGGAGCGCGCGGCCACGAGATCGGCCTGGTCGCCGTTCTCGATCACCGCCGGATCCGAGATCAGCGCGGCCTTGTCCAGCTTGCCCGAGAAGAACGCGACCCCGACCTCGGGAGCAGCGGCGCAGTGGCGCACGATGCAGCGCGACTGGCGCGCGGTAGCCGCGCTCAGGTCTTCGAGGAACGCGAGCACTTGCGGATCTCCGCCTTCATCGAGGCAGGCGACCAGCGAGGAAGCGCGGCCGCGCGCGAGATCGAAGTCGCCGCGCAGGATCGGTGAACCGATGGAACCGCCGACGGTGGTCAGCGCGATGTCGTAGGTTCCCGGTGCGAACTCGAGCACGCCGGTGTTGGTGAGCGGCTGGAAGTTCGGGATCGCGACCTGACCGTTCACATAGACATCCACGGGGACGCCGGGGATGCCGTGCACGACATCGAGACGCGCCACGTTGGACGTGACGAACGATTGCTGGAGCACCTGGAAGCTGCCGCCGGTGACGGAGCCCACCGCGTAGAGCGCGAGCGTCGAACCCGCGGACACGAAGATCGTCTGCGGTCCGAAGACCGGCGCGGTGGAGCCGGTCGGCAGCACCTCGACCTCGTAGAAGCCGCCGCCCTTCAGGAGGGTCGTCAGCTCTTGGCCGTTCGCGAGACCGGAAGCGCTCGCGAGCACCTTCTGCTTCTCGACGCTGCGCACGACGAGGTCGACGAGCGGAGCTTGCGCCACGTGTCGCACGACCAGCACGGCATCGCGCGAGGCATCCGTGCGCGCGGCATCGTTGGCGAAGGCGCGGAGCTCGACCGCGCCCGTCGCCGTGAGATTGGCCGTGACGGTGGAGAAGCTGCCGTCGCCGAGACTGGCGCTCAAGGTCGCGATCGGGCTGCTGATCGAGCCGCCGGCGGCGACGATCGCGAGGTCGACCTGCCCCGCGGTGAGGGTGATTTCATCGGTGACGGTGAAGGGCTCGAAGTCCTCGATGGCGAGGTTGCCGTTCACGTAGACGTCGACGGTGGCCCCGGGAACGCCGTGCACGACGACGACTTGGGCCTTCTGAGCGAAGACGGGCGCTGCGGCGAAGAGCAGCGTGGATAGACCGGTAGCCAGTGAGCGAAGCGTGAGCATCGTTCCTCCCTCGGACGCGCGGGGATCGCGCGCGAGTACTTCAGGACCTGCGTGGGACGAGAGTGGTCGGATCCGCTGGGTCGGATCGGATTCCTGCTTCGCATGGCGCGACGACCCCGGATGCGCCTCGGCTTCGCTGACGAACGAGAACGACGCCGGGCGGGACCTCCCTCTCGGGTGGTCCCGCCCGGCGTCGTCGCGCGGTTCGAGGTGGCTGCGCTGGAGCGCCGCGGCTCACCGAGCTACGAGTTCAGCGCGGCTGGAAGAGCTCGCTCTGCAGCGCGCCGCCACCGGCGACCAGCACCTTGCCTTCGGGCAAGGTGACCGCGACGGCGCCGATACGCGCCGCTGCCATGTCACCGGCCGGAGTGGCCGTGCCCGCGGCGAAGAAGTCGCTCGAGAGCAGCGGCTCGAAGACGAAGGTCTGTGTGGGCACGTCGACGCGCACGTTGAAGCCGCCCGCGATCAGCGCCTTCGCTCCCGGGATCGCGGCGATCGCCGGCAGCATGCGCCCAGCTTGCAGCGGCTGCGGCGACGAGAAGCTGCCGAAGAGGCCGCCGCGATAGGTGATCGCGTTCGGCACGGTCCCGATGATCAGGTCGGCGATGTTGCCGGTCGTGAGGAAGGTCGTGAAGTCGATGGAGACGCCGCCGGCGAGCAGCGCGCGACCGTCACTGAGGGCGACCGCGCCGTGCAGCATGCGCGGCGTCGACATCAGCGCCGGCAGACCGAAGACGTTCGCGTTCGCGAGGTAGGTCTGCGCGAGGAAGGAGACCGTCGGGATGTTCACCACGGGCAGCACCGAGAGGCCGCCCGCGATGAGGACGTCGCCACCGGTGAGGGTCGTCGCCGAGTGGAAGAGCTTCTTCTCCAGCAGGCTCGGACCAGGCGTCAGGGTTCCGGCGACCGGATCGAAGATCTCGCTCGTCTCGAGGATGCCGGCCAGGAAGGTCGCGAGATCCGCGAAGTCGAGGCTGCGCGCGCCGCCGACGATGAGGACGCGGCCGTTGTTCAAGCGAGCCGCGGCGTGGCCCGCGCGCGGCGCAGTCATCGGCCCGACCTGGGTCGAGAGCCCCGTCGCCGGATCCCAGACCCACGCTTCATCGGTCGGCTGACCGGTGAGGCCGATACCGCCGCACACGAACACGCGGCCGTCCGCGAGCAGCGTCTGCGTCGCGAGGATGTTCCCCGACGGCACGACGCCGGCGACCGAGAACTCCTGCGTGTCGGGGTCGTAGCGGTTCACCACCGGCCCCGAGCCGCCGACGAGCAGCACCTTGCCGTCGGGCTCGACGAAGCCCTGGCCGGTGATGATCGGGATCTGCGTCGCGTCCGCCGTCGGCGCGAAGGTCCCGGGGGCCTGGAACGTGAGGCGCGTCTTGTTCGAGACCTCGTCGAAGGGCAGGAACTCGAAGGCCTGGAAGGTGAGGCGCACGCCTTCGAGGAGCGGCTCCGCGGGGATCGGGATCGAGCGCGTCGCCGCGCCGCTGCCGTTCAACTGCGCGTAGAAGAGCGGGATCTCCGAGCAGACCTGCAAGAAGGTGAGGTCGATGTCCAGCGTGACGCCCGGGACGAGCGGGGTCTGCTGCTCGCGGTCGGAGAACAGCAGGAACACCGGGTTGCCCGGCGTGCCGCCGGAGAGGTCGAAGCGCGTCGTGCCCGGAACCGCCCCACCGAACTTGCGGAGGGCGAGCTGGGCGTCGGCTTCGGAGGCGAGGGCGAGGAGGACTGGGAGCGCGAGGAGCGGTCGCAGCGAGGTCATGGGGTGCCTGGGTTTGCGTGCGATCGGGGCTGGAAGCATAACCCTCGGATGCACGCTGCGGCGATCTGGTTCCCTACGACCGAGGCCATAGCGAAATCCTAGACCCGCGCGCCGTCCCAGCATGCGGCCGTCCGGAGCCGTAGGCGCTCCCGACGGCCTCCCATCCGCCAGCGCTCACATGCGATGGACCGCCGCCCGCCCGCTCTGGCCGCGGAGCGCATTCCGGGTGTCGAGGATGTCCGGCACGCCGTCCAGGAGCCCGCGATAGTCGGTGCCCGGATGCGCGGTCAGGATCACCGCGAGATCGAAGCCGCCGTTCCAACCCTCCGCGCGCGAGAGCTCGCGCCCGCTGTGCTCGAGCACGACCTTGCCGACGTGATCGTCGCGGAACGCGACGCTCGCCCCGCGGTCGAGCAGCTTCTCGGCGACATCCAGCGCCGGGGACTCGCGGAGGTCGCCGACGCCGCCCTTGTAGGCCATGCCGACGAGCAGGATGCGCGAGCCCTTCACCGCCTTGCCGCGCTCGTTCAGCACGTCCGTGACGCGCGTCACGACGTGATCCGGCATCGAGCGATTCACCTCGTCGGCGAGCTCGATGAAGCGCACGTTGTAGTTCAGCGTGCGCAGCTTCCAGGAGAGGTAGAGCGGATCGATCGGGATGCAGTGCCCGCCGAGCCCGGGCCCGGGATAGAAGGGCATGAAGCCGAAGGGCTTCGTCGCCGCCGCCTCCACCACCTGCCACACGTCGATGCCGAGCTTCGCGCAGACGATCGCGATCTCGTTCACGAGACCGATGTTCACCGCGCGGAAGGTGTTCTCGAGCAGCTTCACGATCTCGGCCGTGTCGGCGCCGTCGACGCGCACGACGTGATCGCAGACCAGCCCGTAGAGCGCGGCACTCGCCTCCGTCGCGAAGGGCGTGCACCCGCCGACGACCTTCGGCGTGTTGCGGACGCCGTACTTCTTGTTGCCGGGGTCGATGCGCTCGGGCGAGAACGCGAGCCCGACATCGACGCCGACCTTGAACCCGCGCTCCTCGATGCGCGGGAGCATCACCTCGCGCGTGGTGCCCGGGTAGGTCGTGCTCTCGAGCACGAGGAGCTGCCCCTTCCGCATGTGCGGCAGGATCGACTCCAGCGCCGAGACGATGTACGACATGTCTGGGTCGCGCGACTTGCTGAGCGGCGTCGGCACGCAGATCGAGATCGTGTCGGCCGCGGCCAGCGCGGCGAAGTCCGCGGTCACGAGGAAGCGCTTCGAATCGATGTGCTTCGCGACCTGCGCCGCGGGGATGTCCTCGACATCGCTCTTGCCCGCGTTCAAGGTGGCGATCTTCCGCGGCGAGACATCGATCCCGATCACCCGCACGCCTTCTTCGCAGAAGGCCATCGCGAGCGGGAGGCCGACGTAGCCGAGGCCGATGATGCCGACGGTGGCCTCGCGTCGCGCTAGACGCGCGGGCAGCGAGGCGAGCTCGGGCCCCGGCGTGAGGGAGGACGCCGGAGCGGAAGCGTGGGGGTTCATTCGACGGTGACGCTCTTCGCCAGGTTGCGGGGCTGATCGATCTCGCGCCCCAGGGTGTCCGCGATGTAGTAGGAGAGAAGCTGCAGCGGGATCACGGCGACGATCGGCGAGAGCTCCTCGCTCGTCGTCGGGATCTGGATGAACTCCTCCGCCTGCCCGCGATCGCTCGGGTCGTTGCCGACCATCACGACGCTGCCGCGGCGAGCCATGATCTCCTCCACGTTCGCGCGCACCTTGTCGTAGAGGCGACCTTGCGGCGCGACGACCAGCGTGCAGAGCGTGGGATCGACGAGCGCGATCGGACCGTGCTTCATCTCGCCCGCCGGATAGCCCTCGGCGTGGAGATAGCTGATCTCCTTCAGCTTGAGGGCCCCTTCGAGCGCGATCGGGTAGTGCAGCCCGCGCCCGAGGAAGAAGAACTTCGAGAAGCGGCAGAGCTTCTCCGCGACGCGCTTCACTTCCTTCAGGAAGGTCGGGTTGACCATCGCCTCCAGCTTCGCGACCAGCTCGCGAAGATCCTGCAGGATGCGCCGTCCCGCCTCGGCGTCGAGGCGTCCGCGCGCGCGCCCGATGCGCAGCGAGAGCAGGTAGAGCGCGGTGAGCTGCGAGGTGAACGCCTTCGTGGAGGCGACACCGATCTCGGGGCCGGCGTGCGTGAGGATCGTGGCCTCGGCTTCGCGGGCCAAGGTCGAGCCCTTCACGTTGCAGATCGTGAGGGTACGCGCCCCGCGCTCCGCGGCGACGCGCAGCGCGCCGATCGTGTCGATGGTCTCGCCCGACTGCGTGATGGCGATCACCAAGGTCTTCCCGCCATCGACCGCGCCGCGGTAGCGGTACTCGCTCGCGAAGTCGCACTCGACCGGGATGCGCGCCCAGCGCTCGAGCAGGAACTTGCCGACGAGTCCGGCGTGGAGCGAGGTGCCGCACGCGACGATCTGGATCCGCTGGATCTCGCGGAAGACGTCGTCGCCCCACGGGAAATCCTCGAAGCGCACGTCGCCCTCGGTCTCCTTCAGGCGCGAGAACGCGGCCCGCGCGATGACCATGGGCTGCTCGAGGATCTCCTTCAGCATGTAGTGCGGGTGGCCGTTCTTCTCCGCCGCTTGCGCGTCCCACTCGATGCGCTGCAACGGGCGCTTCACCTCGCGCATCTGGAGGTCGTAGACCACCACGCCATCCGGCGTGAGCTCCGCGAGCTCCCCGTCCTGCAGATACAGCACGTCGCGCGTCTGCGCGAGGAACGCCGGGATGTCGGAGGCCACGTAGGAGCAGGTGCCGTTGACGCCGATCACCAGCGGCGAGTCCTTCCGGGTCGCGACGATGCGATCGGGATAGTCGGCGTGGATCACCGCGACCGCCCACGCCCCGCGCACTTCGGCCGTCGCCGAGCGCACGGCCGCGGTGAGCGGATGCATGCCGCCGCGGACACCATCGCGCTGCAGGCGCTCCAGGTGCGCGCCGACCAGATGCGCGAGCACTTCGGAGTCGGTCTCCGAGGTGAAGACGTGACCTGCCGCCGAGAGCTGCGCCTTGATCTCCTCGTAGTTCTCGATGATCCCGTTGTGCACGAGCACGAGGCGTCCCGTGGCGTCGCGGTGCGGATGGGCGTTGGCGTCGCTCGGGCGGCCGTGCGTCGCCCAACGCGTGTGACCGAGCCCGACGCGCGCGCCCTTCGGCAGCGCATCGCGCAGCAGGTGCTCCTCGAGCGCCGCGAGCTTGCCCACGCGGCGGCGCACCTGCGCGTTCTGCCCCTCGAGCACCGCGACTCCGGCGGAGTCATAGCCGCGGTACTCCAGGCGCTTCAGCCCGTCCAACAAGCGCCGCACGAGGTCGCCCCCGTCGCGCTGCACGCATCCGATGATTCCACACATGATGTTCTCTCCTCTCTCGCGCTCCGCTGCTTCGCGGCGCTCTCAGATCTTGCCCCCTGCGGCGAGCTTCGCCTGGAAGTAGGCGAGCGTCTTCTCGAGTCCGACCTCGAGCGGTACCGCGGGTTCCCAGCCGAGGATCCGCCGCGCTTTCGCGATGTCGGGCTGGCGCACCTTCGGATCGTCGACGGGCAACGGCTTGAAGACGATCTTGCTCTTGCTGCCGGTGAGCTTCACCACGGCCTTCGCGAAGTCCAGGATCGTCATCTCGGCCGGGTTGCCGATGTTCGTGGGGTAGACCTCGGAGGACATGAGCAGGCGGAAGATGCCCTCGACGAGGTCGGAGACGAAGCAGAACGAGCGCGTCTGCGAGCCATCGCCGAAGACGGTCACGTCCTCGCCGCGCAGGGCCTGGCTCATGAAAGCAGGCAGCGCGCGCCCGTCGTTCAAGCGCATGCGCGGCCCGTAGGTGTTGAAGATGCGGACGATGCGCGTCTCGACGCCGTGCGTGCGATGGTAGGCCATCGTCATCGCCTCGGCGAAGCGCTTGGCCTCGTCGTAGACCCCGCGCGGACCGACGGGGTTCACGTTGCCCCAGTAGGTCTCGGGCTGCGGGTGGACCTGGGGATCTCCGTAGGTCTCCGATGTGGACGCGAGGAGGTAGCGCGCTTTCTTCTCCTTCGCGAGACCCAGCGTCTTGTGCGTGCCGAGCGAGCCGACCTTCAGCGTCTGGATCGGGAGCTCCAGATAGTCGATCGGGCTCGCCGGAGAGGCGAAGTGCAAGATGTAGTCGAGCCCCCCTGCGACGTGCACGAAGTTCGTGACGTCGTGCTTCACGAAGGTGAACCCGCCGTTGCCGAAGAGGTGCTCGACGTTCGCAAGGTCCCCCGTGATGAGGTTGTCCATGCAGATGACGTCGATCCCCCGCGACAGCAGGAGCTCGCAGAGGTGCGATCCGAGGAACCCGGCTCCGCCGGTGATCAACGCGCGAGGCATTCCAACATCCCTTCGCCTGGCCCGGCTCGGGCGCGGCGCTGTTGCTGGGCGACGCTAGGAGCGCGCCGCCCTCGTTTCGGCCAGTGTGTGAGCCCGACGTGGGGCGGATCCGACTTTCGCGAGCGCATCCCCCTCTTCAGCGCGCCCCCATTTCAGCGCGCCAACGGCGCTCCATGCAGCGGACGCACGCGCGCGCTCTCGCCGGGCTCGAGCGCGATCTCCGTGCTCGAGGCCCAGGCTCGACCGCTCGCGCCGAGCGCTTCGATCTCGACGGCTTCGCCTTCGACTCGCAGGCGCGCTCCGTCCCCGGCGCGCACGCGGAGACCGCCGGCGGTCTCGCTGGCGAGGAGCGCCGCCGTCGGGGGCAGACTCGCGCGCTCGAGTCCGCGCAGCACGGGGAAGTCGACGCACTCACCCGGTCCGAGCGTGACATCGCCCGAGACGTGGGCCACGAGGAGCGGGAGGTTCCCGCGATTCTTCACGCGCACGTAGCGCCCGGCGCGAAAGTCCGTGGCGACGAAGCGCAGCCGCGGCGCCTCCCCGCCATCCTGGGCAGCTTGCTCGGCACCGCCGGCCGCGAGCGCCCCGAGGGGGCCGGCTCCGGCGCCCGGCCCTCCGGCCTTCAGCAGTTCGAGCAGCGAGAAAGGGAGGGCCTCCTGCCCCGGCGGCTTCGCGGGCGCCGCGCCTTCAGGTGCGCTCTCCGCTGGGGCTGCGCTCTCGGCCGTCTGCGGCGCGGCCCCCACCAGCGCGCCTCCGGGCAAGCGCAGACGCGCCGCGGGATCGAGATCGGCCGTGACGCGCTCCAGCGCGGAGAGATAGAGCAAGCTGCCGGTCTTCGTCGCGTCCTCGACGAGCGCGGTGCAGCGGTTGTGCAGGATCACCTGCGACCCTTCGCCGAACTGGAGCTGCGCGCGCGAGGCGCTGTAGCTCAGAACGTACGCTCCCGGCGAGACCTCGCCGGTGTTCTCGTAGAAGGTCAAACGATGCATTCCGCGCGAACCCGCGGGCCGGTAGTCCACGGTTCCGCCTTGATACCGCAGCGCCACCGGGGCGATCGGCAGGCCGCCCTCGCGCGGAACGGGCGCCTCGATCTCCGGAGGCGGGAAGCCCCCCTCGCCGTGGTGAGGCGCGGGATCGTAGGCGTACCACTGCACGCAGCCCGTCGCACCGAGGGCGCCCAGGACGACGGCGATCAGCGAGAGGCCGCGCCGGAGGGGCGGCGCAGAGGTTTCGGATGCGAGGCTCATGCGGGGCCTAGGTGCGCGCGGAGGAACTTCGGCCGATCTTCCATCGGCGCAAAGGGCGAGGAGCTGAACCTCGCGAGCGTTCGGCGAGAGCCGCGCGCGAGGATCCTCCCGACTGGGAACGGCGAGCGCTGCTCCGTCGGGGCCTCGGCTCCGCGACCCTGGCGGCGCGAGGCAGGTGCTGCGGCGCTCAACGCGCCATCAGCACCCGCTCGATGAAGCCGGTGTCGACGCGACCGGCGAGGAAGTCGGGGTGCTGCATGATGCGCTGGTGCAGCGGGATGATCGTCTTCACCCCGCCGACCTCGAACTCCTCCAACGCGTTCGCCATCGCGTGGATCGCCTGCCGCCGCGTCGGGCGATAGATGATGAGCTTGCCGATCATCGAGTCGTAGTTCGGCGGGATGCGGTAGCCGGCGTGCGCGTGCGAATCGAAGCGCACGCCCGGCCCGCCGGGCGCGACGAAGCGCTCGATCCGCCCGGGCGAAGGACGGAAGTTCGCGTCGGGGTCCTCGGCGTTGATGCGGCATTCGATCGCGTGGCCGCGGAGTTGGATGTCCTTCTGCTGGAAGCCGAGGTGCTCACCAGCGGCCACGCGGAGCTGCTGCTGGACCAGGTCGATGCCGGTGACCATCTCGGTCACCGGATGCTCGACCTGGATGCGCGCGTTCACTTCGATGAAGTAGAAGTTGCGCTCCTTGTCGACCAGGAACTCGACGGTGCCGGCATTGTAGTAGCCCGCCGCTCGAGCGACGGCGACGGCCGCCTCCCCCATCTGGCGCCGAAGGTCTTCGTCGAGGATCGGAGAAGGCGACTCCTCCACGACCTTCTGGTGGCGACGCTGCAGCGAGCAATCGCGCTCGCCGAGGTGCAGGAGATTGCCGTGCTCGTCGCCGAGGATCTGGAACTCGACGTGACGCGGCTCGATGATCAGCTTCTCGAGATAGACCGTCGAGTCCTTGAATGCGGCCTCGGCTTCGGCGCGCGCTTGGTGGTAGCCGTTCACCAAGCTGATCTCGTTGTGCGCGACGCGCATGCCGCGTCCGCCGCCGCCCGCCGCGGCCTTGATGATCACGGGGTAACCGATCTTGCGCGCCGTGAGCAGCGCTTCTTCCTCGGTCAGCACCGGTCCGTCGGAGCCCGGCACGGTGGGCACACCGGCCTCTGCGGCGATCTCTCGCGCGCGCGTCTTGTTGCCCAGCGCGGCGATCGTCTCGGGATTGGGCCCGATGAACTTGATCTTGCAGCTCTGGCAGACCTCGGCGAAGTGCGCGTTCTCGGAGAGGAAGCCGAAGCCGGGATGGATGGCTTCGACATCGGCGATCTCCGCGGCGGCGATGATGCTCGGGATGTCGAGGTAGGAGCGCGCGCTCGGCGCGGGACCGATGCAGATCGCCTGATCGGCGAAGCGCAGATAGGCGGCCTCCTCGTCGGCCTTGGAGTAGACGCAGACGGTTTCGATGCCGAGCTCGCGGCAGGCGCGCATCACGCGCAAGGCGATCTCGCCGCGGTTCGCGATCAGGACCCTTCGGAACATGGTGGGGTTCAGACTCCGTTCACGCGGGGCGGATCAGGAACAGCGGCTGGCCGAACTCGACCGGCGCTCCATTCTCGACCAGGACCTTGGCGACCTCGCCGCTGGTCTCGGCCTTGATCTCGTTCATCACCTTCATGGCCTCGATGATGCAGAGCGTCGAGTCCGCGTTCACGCGCGAACCCACCTTCACGAAGACCTCGCGATCCGGCGAGGGCGAGCGATAGAAGGTCCCCACCATCGGCGAGAGGAACGGGACGAGACCGGCTTCGGCGGCGGGAGCGGCGGCGACGGGCGCGGCGGCCGCCGGAGCGGAGGCGGCGACCGGTGCGGCAGCGGGCAACGCCATCGGTGCGGCGGCCATCGCCGGGAGCGCCATGTACTCGCGGCCCTTCGCGGGCGCGCTCTTCCGCAAGCGGATCCGGATCCCCTCTTCCTCGACGAGGATCTCCCCGAGGTCGGAATCGCGCAGGATCTTGGCAAGCTGTTGGATCTTCTCGTGCAGTTCCATCCGCAAACTCCGGAGGTTGCGCGGTGAACGGAGGGCGCGCCGACGGGCGCCCCGCTGGGCACCTCGGTGGGCGCCTCGGTGTGATGGTACGAATGTGTGACGGTGCGCTGCGGAATCGGCTCGACTCGCCTGAGCGGAGCCAGCCGCGCGCGGCGCGCATGGTGTCAGAGCCGCCGCGCTTTCTCCAGAGCCGAGGCGCCGATGCCCCGAAGGGGCTCAGCGCTCCCCCCCACTAGCCGGCGTCAGGGGCGTTCCAATCTCCCGACTTGCCGCCGCTCTTCGCGAGCAGGCGCAGACCGTCGATGCGGATGCCCTTGTCGAGCGCCTTCGTCATGTCGTAGACGGTGAGCGCGGCGAGCGCGGCTCCCGTGAGCGCCTCCATCTCGACGCCGGTGCGCGCCTCGGTGCGAGCGGTGCAGAGCACGCGCAGCTCGTCCTCGCCGCGGAGCTCGAACTCGACCGCGACGCCATCCAGCGGCAGCGTGTGACAGAGAGGAATGAGGTCGGCGCAGCGTTTCGCGGCCTGGATACCGGCCACTCTTGCCACGCCGAGGATCGAGCCCTTGCCAGCCTCGCCGGCGAACGCACGCGCGCGCACTCCCGCGGGGAAGCGCACGAGCGCCTCGGCGCTCGCGCTGCGGACGCTCGTGCGCTTGCCGGAGACGTCCACCATCGCGGCTTCTCCTTCAGCGTCGAGGTGCGTCGGACGATCGTGTTCCATGGGCGCCTACGGCAAGCGTTTTCCCTTCCGGCCTTTGCGGAGCGGCATGCGGGCCGTATGGAATACCGCAACCGCCCGCGCGGGGCGAGCGCGATGAAGCGCGCACGCCAAGGACGCGGTGCCGTTCCTCCGCGGAGGTCGGCGTCGCGCTCCCTCCCTTCGGAACCTCGATGATGCCGATGCAAACGACTCGCCAGCCTCGCCTCGCCTCGCTCTCCTTCGCGCTGCTCGCGATCTTCGGCGCGCCGGTCGGAGTCGCCCGGGCCCAAGAAGACCTGGCGGCCAAGCTCGCGCGCATCGCCGAGCGCGCCGCGAAGCTCGAAGTCGATCGACTGCCGGAGCTCCAGGACGACGTCCTGGCCCTCGCCGACCAGGCCGGAATCCCCAGCGTGATCGAAGCGCTGCGGGCGGCGGGCAAGGACGCGCCCGACCGAGCGAAGCTGATCTACGGGCAGAGCCTGCTCCGCCTCGCGAGCGCCTCCGCGCAGATCGACGACGCCGCGGGGCTCCTGCTCGGAGCGATCCACGGCGGCGTCGAGGACGGGGTCGGCAGCGCCGCCGCGCAGGCGTTGCGCGCCGATGTCGTGCGCTTCCAGGAGCAGACCAGCGAGCGCGTCGGCGATGCGCTGGCGCAGAAGTTGGCCGCGGGCGAGCTGCCGGGCGCCACGCGCGTCGGCGCCTCCACCGCGCTCTTCGAGCTCGGCAAGCCCGCGCAGCAGCTCGAGGCCAAGGCCGAGCTGCGCCGCGTCCTCGAGAGCAGCGACGTCGCGCTGCGCGAGAGCGCGGTCCTCGCGCTCGCGGAGATCGGCGACGTCGATGGCGTCCGGAAGGACCTGGAGCGCATGCGCGACCGCGGCGGTGCAGCGGGTCAGGTCGCGCGCCTCTACCTCGAGATCGACGAGCGGGACCTCGTCTATCAGCGCACGATCGCCCAGCTCAGCGCGCGCATGAAGCGCGATGGCGCGGGCGAGACGCGCGGCATGGACGTCGCCAACGTGCAGCTCCTGAATCGCATCCGCGAGATGATCCAGACGCAGCACGTGCAGGGCGATCTCTGGGATGACAAGGAGCTCATCGAAGCCGCCGCGCGCGGCATGCTGAACGCGCTCGATCCGCACTCGACCTACATCAGCGGCGAGGACTACAAGCGCTTCCTCTTCGACCTGAACCAGGATTACGGCGGCATCGGCGCCTTCGTGCAGACCTTGAACGGCATCTTCCAGATCACGCGCCCGATCTACTCCGGCCCCGCCTATCAGGCCGGCCTGCGCTCGGGCGACGCGATCCTCACCGTCGATGGCTGGGAGACGCAGGGCAAGGCGAACGACGACATCATCAAGCGCCTGAAGGGCGAGCCGGGCACGCCGGTCGTCGTGAAGGTCTTCCGCGCCGGCTTCGAGGAGCCGAAGGACTTCACCATCGTGCGGGACCAGATCCAGGTGCCGGTGATCCAGTACGAGCTCTTCCCCGGCGGCATCGGCTACGTCGAGCTGGTCTCCTTCTCGAGCAACGCCGCCGAGGAGCTGCGCCGCGCCATCACCGACCTCTCGAAGCGCGGCATGCGCGGCCTCGTCTTCGACCTGCGCAACAACAGCGGCGGCTTCCTCGAGATCGCCGTCGAGGTCGCCAACGTCTTCTTGCCCCGGAGCACGAAGGTCGTGCGCACGGTGAGCCGCGTCGAAGCGGAGAAGACGATGTCGACCCGCGGTCGTCCGCTCGTGCCGGAGGGCCTGCCGGTCGCCGTACTCATCAACGAGCGCAGCGCATCGGCCTCCGAGATCGTGGCGGGCGCGCTGCAGGACCACGGCCGCGCCGTGCTCGTCGGCGAGCGCAGCTACGGCAAGGGCACCGTGCAGCAGCTCCAGCGCCTCTTCCAGGACGAGGAGTACGTCGACAAGAACGACAACGGCAAGTTCGACGAGTACGAGCCGTTCACCGACTCGAATCCCTACGGAACGCAAGGCGTCTACGACTACTCTCCGCGCGTGAAGATCACCACCTCGGAGTACTTCCTGCCGAACGGGCGCTCGATCAACACGCAGTACAACAAGGACGGAACGCTGAAGGACGAGGGCGGCATCAAGCCCGACATCGAGATCGAGCACGAGCGCTTGCCGATCTGGCAGCTCCAGGAGCTGGAGCGGCTCGTCAGCAAGGGCGTGTTCCGCAAGTACGTCGACGAGCAGTTCCCGAAGCACCGCGAGCTCTTCGTGAAGCTCGCGGAGGGCGATGCTCACGACACCTCGCGCTATCCCGAGTTCGACGCGTTCTTCGAGGGCCTGGGTGTGAAGACGCTCTCGAAGGACGACGTGCGGCGCTGGGTGCGCCTGAACGTCCGCGAGCGCGTGAGCGACGACCGCGGCAAGGTGTTCCCCGGCTACCGCTTCGAGGGCGATTACGAAGAGGACATCCAGCTCCAGACGGCGCTCTCGAAGGTCTTCGAGAAGCTGGGCGCGCGCTTGGAAGAGGTCCCCGAATTCGCTCGCATCCCGACCGAGCTCGCCGAGGCGGCGAAGCGCCGCGAAGAAGAGCTGAAGGAGAAGGAGAAGAAGGGCTGAGAGCTCGTCGATCGATCGACAAGCTCGTTCCTACCGAACACCGTCAGGTGTTGGGCCAGCAGACACCGAACACCGTCAGGTGTTGGGCCAACAGTCATCCAACACCGTCAGGTGTTGAGCCAGCAGTCATCGAAGAGCCTGTCGGAGACATTCTCCGACAGGTTCTGAGCGCACGCCCTCGCGGGTGATCGACTTCGCGAGCACCGACGACGCGGCGCCGAGGCTTCGCGCTACGGCGCGCCGCCGAGTCGGCTCGGCAAGCGGACGCGGTAGCTGCTCTCCAGCGCATCGCGGAAGTCGTAGCCGCGGGCGAAGTCGTCGGGCGAATCGCTGTCCTGGCGCGAGAGCATCTGCGCATCGACGAGGTGGAAGACGATCGCTCCGAAGTCCTCGCTGCGCCGGACCCCCCAGAGCTGCAGCACGGTGCGCGCGAGCGGGCCGAAGACCTCGAGCGCGTAGTCCTTCAGCCCTTCGAGCAGCTCTCGTCCGCTGACGTGGCGATGCGGCTCGGACTTGTCGCGGCGACCGAGCTGATCGACGGTCCAGCCCAGACCCTCGAGCACGAAGCCGTAGGCTTGGGGATCGAAGCTACCGTGCATCCGGGCGATGCGCCGGATCTGCTCTTCCTGCTGGGCGGGGTCCATGTCTCAGGCTCGCCGGATCGCGGCGCGCTGCGTCTTGTTTCCGACAGAAGTCAACACTGCGCTCAGGCGCGAGGCAAGCCGGCGGCCCAGAGTTCGAAGACGAGCTCGGGGGTCACCATCGCCTCGAGGTCGTCGAGCGCGCGCAAACCGAGCTCGGCCCAGCGCTGACAACTCGCCATGAGCGCGCCGCGGCGGAGCTCCTCTTCGCGATCGGCGTCGCTCGCGGACGCGCCCGGTGCGTCGGCGCTGCAGCCTTCGCGGAGCTCGCGGCCGGCGAGCAGCAGCGTGAGCTGGAAGAGCTCGTGCAAGCGCTCCTTGCGCTCTTCTCGTGTGCCTTCGCTGCGCCCACCGGTATCCAGGCCCGGGAGCAGCTCGCGCAGGTCCGCCGGCGAGGGCGCGCCGGCGTGGATCCAGCCGGCGAGCGTCGCGCGCTCCGAGAAGAGCTCGGAGCTCAGCAGCTCCAGCGCGGCACCCGGCGAGCCGTCCGCGAGCGCGAGCGCCTCGCGCAGAACCAGCTCCGGCTCGGCCCCTCCGCTCTGCTGCCTCAGGATCGCGAGGCCATCTTCCGCCGCGAGGCGCCCGAAGCGGAGGAGCCGAGCGCGAGAGAGGATCGTGGGCAGCAGGGCCGTCTCCGTCGTCGCCACCAACACGAGGCAAGCCCCGGCGGGCGGCTCCTCCAGCGTCTTCAGCAGGGAGTTCTGGGCCTCTTCGCTCAGGGTCTCGGCGCGGTCGATCAGCACGCCGCGCCGTCGCGAGTACTTGGGCTCCAAGTCGAAGACCTCGACGACCTCGCTGCGCACGGTGGTGATCTCCAGGCGGCCGCTCCGACTCGTCTTCTGCGGCACCAGGTGGAGATCGGGATGTTGACCGCGCTCGGCGGCGCGACAGGCAGCGCAGAGTCCGCAGGCGCTCCCGTCCGCGCGCCGCGCGAGACAGAGGAAGGCGCGCAGGAACGCCGCGGCGAGCGTGCGCTTCCCGACTCCCGGAGGTCCGGCGAAGAGGTAGCACGGCGGACAGCGATCGCTCGCCAGCGCATCGACGAGGGCCGCGCGCACGTCCGCATGCCCGACCACCTGCTCGAGCTCGAGCGCGTGCGCGCTCATCGCGCTTCGGCCTCGCGCAGCGCCGCGCGGACGAGCGCGGCGACCTCTTCCACGCTCCGCCCCGCGACGGGGAGCACGCGCGTCACGCTCGGGAAGAGCTCCGCGTAGCGCAGGAAGCCCTGGCGCACCGCCGCGTGATACGCGAGCCCACGCGCCTCGATGCGATCCGCGCCGGCGCGCGCGTGGCTGCGCCGCAGACCTTCTTCCGCGGGCAGGTCGAGGATCAGCGTGAGCGGCGGCGGGAACGCCTCCGCGAGCACCGCGCGCGCGATCCCGAGCACCAGCTCCTCGCCGGCGCCCGAGGCCCGCGACTGGTACGCGAAGGTGCTGGAGACGTAGCGCTCGCAGACGACGGTCTCCCCGCGCGCGAGCGCGGGACGGACGCGCTCCTCCAGGAGCTGGCAGCGACTCGCGAAGAAGAGCAGGACCTCGGCGCGCGGAGCGATCTCGAAGCCCTGCTCGCGACGCGTCAGCAAGAGCTCGCGCAGCGCTTCGCCGAGCGGCGTGCCGCCGGGCTCGCGGAGATGCTGCACGGTGCGCCCTTCGGCGCGCAGAGCCTCGACGAGGAGGCGGGCCTGCGTGCTCTTCCCACAGCCATCGGGACCATCGAGGACGAGGAACATGCGCGGTTCGCGTGCGATCGCAGCCTCAGCGAGAGAGCGAGGATGGTGCGCGGTCGCCGCATCGATTCCCATTCATCTTCTCAGCCGCTGATCCGCATCAGCACGCCTTCCACCGCCGCGCGCAGCTCGGGATCCGATGCCAGCGCTTCCGAGACGCGCCGCGCCGCGGCGCGCACCGTCTGCGGACGCCGGCCGCCGAGATGACGCCCGACCATCTCCGCGCGATAGCCGAGCCGCAGCGCGACGTGGCTCGCGATGTCGCGCGCGCGGGAGAGGGCGCGGCTCGATGCGCGTTCGCCGAGCAGCTTCGCTTCGATGCCGACGCGCTCCGCGGTGGCCGCGAGGACGGCGGGCATGCCCTCGCCGAAGAGCCCCGCGAGCTCTTCGATCTCGGCGCCGAAGAGGAAGCGATCGTGCGCCGCGGCGAGGTCGCCGAGCCCACCGCGGATCGCGCGGCTCAAGCGGTGCAGCTCGCGCGGCGGCTCCTCGCCCGTCAGCAGGCGATGGCGCTGGCGCAGCCAACGCTCCTTCGTCGCCTCGGCGGGTGGGCGAACCTGCACCGAGAAGCCCGAGAGGAACAGCGAGACCTGACGCTCCTCCAGCCCGAGGATCTGCCGGGGGTGGTAGCGGCTCGCGACGAGCACGAGGCGATCTCTCTCGAGGTAATGCAAGAGCAGCCGCGCGACGAAGGTGCGCGTCGCCTTGCGTTGGCCGACGCGATGGACCTCGTCGAGGAGGAACGCATCGCCGACGCCGAGGTTGGCGAGCAGCGCATCGACGCGCCCCTCCGCGAGCGCGGTCGTGAATTCCAGGGTCAGGCGCTCGGCATCGCGCTGCACGACGCGGAGCCCGCGCGAGGCGAGGACCTCGGCGCAAGCGCGGAGCAGATGCGTCTTGCCGGTGCCGCGCACTCCGTGGAGGAACAACAGCTTCGCCAGCGCGCCGGGTCGTTGCGCGGTCTCGAGGACCGCGCGGAACGCGAGGCGGTTCTCATCGTCGACGGCGAAGGTCTCGAACGCGGCGCCCCCCGAGAGCGCGGGATGTCGACTCCAGCGCGGCGTCTCGCGCTCCGGCGACCGCGCCAGCGCCGGGTCGGTCTCGACCTCGTCGAACGGCAGTCTCGCTCCGAGCTCCGCCTCGGGGCGGCGCGTGGGCTGGAGCCCGGTGGACTCCGCGGGCCGCCGCGCGATGCGCGCGCTGCGCCGAGCGCGGATCTCCCCCTCCTCCACCGCGGGATCGGCACCGGCCGTCGCGGCGGGTTCGCGGTTCGGCTCCTCGGCCGGCCCAGGGAAGGGCTCGAAGAGCTCTCGCTCCGCCCTGGCAGACCGCCCGCGCACCGTCTCCCGCCGGCCGAACGCGCCGCGAGAGAGCGTGCGGGCGAAGTCGCGGAGGAGGGCTTCGGGGTCTTCCATGGTCGGGCCCCTCCGCGGCGGCGAGGGGCCGCTGGAGGGGGGGCGATCGTAGCCCTGCGCGGAGAAGCGCCGCAAGAAGGCGCGCTACGCTTCTTTGCGACTTCCTCGGCAGCGCCCAGAAGAGCGGGCCGCCGGCTCAGTTTCCGAGGGCTTTCAGCAGCGCCTGCGCGCGCGCGCAATCCCCGTGCACCTTGAGCGCGGCGGAGGCCGCCGAACGCGCGGCCTCGCGCTGCCCCTCGCGGAGCCAGCTCTCCGCCTCGAGCGCCTGCGTCTCCGCTCGGAAGATCGCGTCATCGCTGACGCCCGGGATTCCCCAAGGCGCATCCGCCTCGGGCGCCTCGTCGGGCGACGGCGGGGCGACGGTCGAGAGATCCAGCGAGGGATCGAAGGAACGCGCGACGCGCAGCTCGCGCCTCACGTCGACCTCGCGGCCGAGCCGCTCCAGCACGCGCGACCAGCGCAGGTGCAGCTCGCGCGAGAAGGGATCGATGAAGTTCGCCTCGCGGTAGAGGCGATCCGCGGCAGCCCAATCCTGGCGCTCGACCTTCCACGCGGCGAGCCGCCGACGCGGCTCGAAGGCCGCTCCGTCGATCTCGCAGTAGCGCTCGAGCTCGGCGTAGGCATCGGCAGCGCGCCCTTCTTGCCCGCGCAGCAAGCGGAAGAGCTGGAGATGCGGCGAGCTGGCTTGATCGCCACAGCCCGGGAACGCGAGCGCCGCGGCCCGATACTGCGCCTCCGCGCCGGCGAGATCGCCCTCGCGCTCGAGCAGCCGTCCCAGGAGGAGCCTTGAACCGAACTCCTCGCCACCCGCGGCGAAGCCGCGCTCGAGCGCCGCTCGAGCATCCGCGCCCTGGCGTGCCGCGATCATCTGGCCCTTCAGCAGCCACGCGCGCCCGTGCTCGGGCTGCATGCGGAGCACCTGCCCCAACACGAGCTCCGCATCGACGAGGCGCCCGGCGCGGAAGTGCTGCCACGCGAGCAGCTCCCCCGCCGCGGCATCGCGCGGATCGTCGCGCACGCGCTCCATGAGCCGCGCGAGGCGCTCGCCGCGCAAGTTCGGCACGACGCGGATCGGCGCGATCTTCTCCTTCACGAACGCGAGGAAGCGCCGGTCGAACTCCGCCGGCGTCAGCTCGAAGCAAGTGCGGAAGACCTCCTCGGTCGAGCGATCCTCGCCGTAGAGCCTGATCATCTGCGCGATGCGCTTGAAGTCGTAGGTCCCGGCCAGGTACTCGCAGATGAGCCCGCCCTGGTAGTAGCCGAAGATGATGCGGTTCGTGCGGAACGCTTCGTTCAAGCGCTCGACGGGATAGATGTCGCCGTTCTCGTAGGCATCGACGAGCTCGAGCTCCAAGTGGCGATCGTAGCCCGGATGCAGCTGCTTCTCTTCGTAGGTCGAGACGCCTTCGGTGAGCCAGCGCGGGATGCGCGCGCCCGAGAGCGCGATCGTGATCACGTGCGCGAACTCATGCCACGCCGTCGACATCCAGCAGAACTTGCCGCGGAACTCGCGCGCCGCGGGCGCTACCGCGGTGATCGTGTTGCCGAAGCAGACGCCGAGCGCGCCGAAGCCGGTGAAGCCGACGGTGCGCGCGGAGAAATCGTCGAAGGCATCGAAGACCTGGACGTGCACCGGCAACGGTGGCTTGATCCCGTACTTCTCGCTCAGCACGGCGAGCGCGCGCTCGTAGATCGGCGGCAAGTACTCCTCGAGCACCGGCGCGCTCTGCGGCTGCAGGTAGAAGAGGAAGTCGCCGTGCGGACGCACGACGTATTCCTCGCTGAGCGCGGCGAGCGCCGTGATCATGTTCTCGCGCCAGGGATGCACGATGCCCGGCAATGCCTCGCGGCTGTCGAGCAGCGCGCGCAGGCCCTGCGCGTGGCGCCCCGAGTTCGCGAGCGCTTGCCCGAGCAGGATGTGCGCTTCGACGAGCGAGGGATCGAGCTCCACCGCGCGCTGCAGCGGAGCGACCGCCTCCGGGAATCGATAGAGATCGACGAGGGTGCGCCCGAGGATCGCGTAGAGCTCGCCGTAGGAGGGATCGCGAGCCAGCAGCTCGGACTCGAGGCGCGCGAAGGTCTCGCGATCGCCGCGCGCGAACGCGTGGGCGGCGCGCAGCGCGAGCGCGCGCCTTGAGCGCGGCTGCACCGCGAGTGCATCCTCGATGCGCTTCAGCGCGTCCTCGAAGCGGCGATCGCGCAGGAGCTCCTCCGCCTCGCGCAGCGCGAGAGGCACGTGGCGCGGATCGAGCGCGACCAGGTTCGCGCGCCAGCGCCCGCGCTTCTCGCGATCGCGGCGGAAGTTCTCGCCGTAGAGCACGAAGAGCGCGAAGTTCGCCTCGGGGTGCAGCGCGTCGAGTGAAAGCGCCTTCTCGAGGTCGGGGCGCGCGCTCGGATAGCCGTCGGTGTCGTTGTAGACGAGGCGATTCAGCTCGCCGAGCGCGGCGCGCGCGTCGGCGTTGCGAGGGTCGGCGCGCAGCGCATCGGCGTAGCACTCGCTCGCCGGCTGGTACTGCTGCAGCGCCTGCAGCGATCGCCCGAGCTCGACCAGATCCGCCGGCGCGCGCGGCGCTTCCTTCGCGCTCTCCGCGACGACGGCCTGTCCGTGCGCTCGCGCCTCCGCGCGTCGCCCTTGCTCGCGCAAGCACTCGCCGAGGAGGAAGGCGCCGCGATACGAGCGCGGCCGCGCGTCCCACGCCGCGCGCAGATCGCGCTCGGCGGCCTCGTAGTCGCCGCGGCGGAGGTGCGCCTCCCCTCGCAGCGCGAACACCTCTCCGCGCGGCGGAGTGCCAGCCGCGGCAGCCTCGAGCCGGAGGAGCGCCTGCTCGTATCGTCCGCGCCGGACGAGATATCGCGCGTGCAACACGGCGAGCGCGGGATCGCTCGGGCTCTCGCTCGCAAGCTCGGTGAGGAGCTCCTCGGCCGCTTCGAGCTTGCCTTGGCGGAGGTCGGCGTCGATCTCCTCCAAGAGCACCGGATCGACGGGCTCCTCCTGTCCCCGCACGTGCACGGAGCCGAGCGTGGAGCACGCGGCGAGGACGCCGAGAAAGTAGAGAGAGCGCGTCGTGCGAACGACCGACATGGGCACCTGGTGGAGTGGCGCGGGAGCGCCCGCAGTGTAACCGCGCCCTGCGCGCGAAGCGCTGGGGCGCGCGACCGGCCGCGAGCCAGCCTCGCGGCCGCGATCCCCTATGCGAACGAGCCGCCGGGCGACGCCGCTCCGGGAGCGAGGTCGCGCCGACGCTCGACCTCAACCGTTCGCGGTGGCGCTGGTGAGCTCGCGCGCCAAGCGCGCGATGAGCGCGGGCGAGAAGGGCTTGGTCACGTAGCGCGTGGCTCCGACATCGAGACCTTCGTCGCGATCGGACTCCTGACCTCGCGCGCTCAAGAAAACGATGGGCACCGCGCGTAGTCGCGGATCGCGGCGCAGACGTGCGCACACTTCGTAGCCGTTGGCCCGCGGCATCATCACGTCGAGGAAGATCAAGGCCGGGAGCAGGCGCTCCGCGAGCTCGATCGCCTCTTCGCCGTGGCGCCCTTCGAAGACCTCGAAGCCTTCGCGCCGCAGCACATAGGCCAGCGAGCGCAGGATGTAAGGTTCGTCGTCGACGCAGAGGATCCGCACCGGAGCGCCGGGGCTCGGATGGCTCATGGCCCCACCTCCGCCGCGGCGCCGGCGCTCGCGCACATCGCCGCAGCGCGCTCCGGCAGCTCGGGGAAACGCGCGACGACGATCGTTCGATCGTCGCGCCGCGGAGCTCCGGCGCGGCGCTCGAGCTCTTGCAGCAGTGCCTCCGCGAGCATCCGCGGTTCGCGCGAGGCTTCGCTCGCGAGAGCGTGGCGCACCAGAGCGCCAGCAGGGGAAGCGCCGCGCAAGCCGCGGGCCAAGGCCACGCCGGGCGAGCAGAGCACGAGCGCGTCGCCGCGCCCCAAGGTCGCCGACCGCTCTTCCGGCGCGCCGCAGCTCCGCGCCTCGAGCCCGAGCATCGGTCCGCCGATCTCCAGGAGCTCCGCGGTTCCGCTGCTCGCGCGGCGGACGAGCGGCGCGGGATGTCCGGCGACGGCGATGCGCACGGCGCCATCGAAGTCGAGCACGGCGAGCGTCGCGCCGAGCAGTTCGCCCGCTTCGGCGAGCTCGCTCGCCAGAGCCGCATGCAGCGCCTCGAGAGCGCGCGCGGGCGCGCGCTCGGTGGCGAGCACAGCGCGCAGCGTCGCACGCGCCCCGGCGAGCCGCGCCGGCGCGAGCGCTCCGCGCGCCGAGGTGCTGAGGATCGCGAGCGCGCACGCCCCGCCCTCGAGACGCAGGCACTCGGCGAGCTCGGCGCCTCCGTGCGGGGCCGCGGCTTCGGCCCAGCCGAGCTCCCAGCCAGCGACGACTTCGCCGGGTCGTGCGCCGAGAGAACGCCGCGCTTCGCGCACCGCGCGTGCTTCGTGCTCCATCGCGCGTCGGCGCAGCGCGCCGATCACGGCGGCGGCGTGCTCGGCGAGGAAGCCGAGCAAACGCTCGTCCTCGTTGGTGAGCCCGCGCGCTCCACCGGCGTCGAGCACCCCGAGGACCCCCAGCGCCTCGGGCGCTCCGCGGGCGGCGAGGGGCACCAGCAGCAAGCTGCGGCGCGCCTGCTCTTCGAAGGGCGCCAAGCCCTCGGGCGGGAAGTCGAGGGCGTCCTCGATCCAACACGGCGCGCCCTCCCGCAGTACGGCGCCCGTCAGGCCGCAGCGGAGATCGAAGCGCGCGTCGATCGCGCGATCGAAGCCGCAGCTGCCGCTGAGCCGATAGCTCGCGCCGAGCTCATCGCGCAGCGCGAGAAAGGAGCGCGGCGCGCCGACGAGCTCCGCGGAGCGGCGAGCGAGAGCGGCGCAGAGCGACTCTTCGTTGGTGCTCTGCGAGAGCTCGGCCGCGAGCTCGACCAGCGCCGCGCGCTCCTCGAAGCAGCGCCCGAGCGCGGAGGCGAGGTCCTCCAGCTCGTGCTCTCGCTGCAGGAGCTGCGAGCAGAGGTTCGCGGCCCAGGGCCCCAGCTCCGCGAGCTCGAGGTCAGCGCAAGCGGCCGCCACCACGAGGCGCAGATCCTCGGCCTCGCCGGCCGAGGGCGGCAAATCGAAGCGCGCGAGCGCTTCGCGCGGTGCCGAGGCGGTCGTCTCGCCGGCGGACCAGCGCGCGAGCTGGGTACCCGCGCGATCCTCCAAGGCCGCCCAGGAGAGCGCCTGCGCTCCCGTGCGAAGGGGCTCCATCACCGCCTGCAGCGCGGCGCCGAATCGGCGGCGGCGATTCACGTCGACCTCTCGAAGTCCGGAGCGACAGGAGCGCGATCGAGCGGGGCCATGGCGCAGCGCTTCAGAAGCTCGCGAGCGCGGCGTCGCGCTCCGCGAAGGTCTCGTACGCGCGATCGACGCGGCTCAAGCGCAGGAAGGCCTCGACGCCGGCGTGCGGAGCGCAGAGCTTCAACTGGCCACCGCGACCGGCCAAGGTTCGCCCGACCGCGACGACGAGGGCGAGCACCGCGGAGTCGAGGCCCTCCAGCTCGGCGAGGTCGAGCAACAGGCGCGGAGGTTCCTCGGCCTGAACCGCGGCGAGGACGCGCTCCCGCAGCTCGTGAGGTGCGCGCAGATCGATGGTGCCGCACAAGCTCACGACCGCGACGCCGGCGACGCGCTCCGCGTGGATCTGCATGGTCGGTAAGAAGCTCCTCTCTCTTTCTCCCCGCGCGGCGCCGGCGATCGAACACCGCGCACCAGAGCCCCTGATCGACCCCGAAAGGACTCCGCCTTGAAGGCGTTCCTTGACCCTGCGCCTCGGAAGGACGATCGTCTCTGCGGGGTTGTGGTCCAAAGGCGTGTTGCTTGCCGCCCATGTTCTGTCTTTGCTCGCGACGGCACTCGACTGACCGGTGTGACGCCTCGCCGAGGCTCGCCACGCCGCGCGGCCTGCCTCTGTGCTCGACTCCGAGAGCGGGACTCGCGCCGAGAATTGGGCGGGCTTCGGGGATCGGGGCACTCGTCCTCCTCGCGCTCGTGGCTTCGAGCTGCTCGAGCTCGCGTTCGCGGCTCTCCGAGGACGACCCCTCCGGCTCGCCGCGAGCGACGCTTCCGGCGGATCCGGAAGAGCGGCGCATCGCCGAGCTGGAACGCCGCCTCGCGCGACTGCAGGGCGAAGGTGAGCCGGCGACGGTCGCGGTCCTCGAAGCCGAGCTGGGCGAGCTCTACCTCGAGCAGAACGATCTGCGTCGCGCGCGCCGCAACTTCCGCCTCGCGCGCTACGACGCGCCGCGCGAAGAGAGCGTGCGTCGACGCGTGGCGCTCGGGCTCGGCGAGGTTTATCTCCGCGAAGGGCAGCCGGAGCTGGCGGTCGAGGAATTGGAGCCGCTCGCCGCGGAGCGCGGGGACTTCTCGGCGCGCGACGAGCTCCGCTTCCGCGCCTTCCTGAGCCTCGCGTATGAGCGCACCGGCAAGAGCGCCGAAGCGCAGAAGCTGCGCCCGTCGAGCTTCCAGGAGCAGGAGTTCCTGGCGCTGCGGCGCCGCGCGGGCGAGCGCGGCGCGACGACCGGGCCGCGCGCGACGCCGTCGAAGCCGCCGCTGAACAGCACGCCGGGCCTCGCGTTCCAAGTGCTGCCGCGCAGCTCGTGGCGAGCGGCTGCGCCGCGCGACGACCAGAGTCCGATGAGCGCCGTGCGTCGCATCACGATCCATCACAGCGCGATGGAGCCCACGAGCGCGCCGCTGGAAGAAGCCGCGAAGCAGATCCGCAGCATCCAGAACGGGCACTTCCAGCGCGGCTACGCGGACATCGGCTACCACTACCTCATCGATTCGCAGGGACGCATCTGGGAAGGCCGCGACAAGCGCTTCCAAGGCGCCCACGCCGGCAACACGGACGCGAACGAGCGGAACCTCGGCATCTGCTTGCTCGGCAACTTCGTGAGCGTGGCGCCGACCCCAGCGCAGGAGCGCGCGCTGCGGACCTTGGTCGATGCCGAGCGCGGGCGCTACCGCGTGAGCAAGGACCAGATCTTCGGCCACGGCGAGGTGCGGAAGTACTTCACCGGCCAGTCCACGGAATGCCCCGGCGAGCGGCTGATGAGCGTGGTGCGGGATCTGCGCGGCGGTCGCGCGGGCAACTTGGCTGACGATTGAGCGAAAGGCTCTCTCGGGTCCGAGGCACGCGCGAACGCGAACGTGCGAAGGAGCGGCGCGCCAGCGAGCGCGCCGCGCTCGTTCGCGAGGCTACGGCGCGACTCAGGGAGCCTCGGCGGCGACCGCACGCGCCGCGTCGAGGATCTCCCCCAGCGACGCTTCGAGCTCGTGGTCGGGAGACCAACCCGTGGCTTCCGCGAGCTTCGCGGCGGAGCCGCAGACGCTGCGCTGCTCACCGGTCCGCAAGCGCCGCGGATCGACGTGCAGGTCGATCGGGACGCGCGCGCGAGCGCGGAGCGCTTCCAGCAGCGAACCGATCGCGATCGCGCGGCCGGACGCCACGTTGTAGGTCCCGATCGGTGCACCGCCCTCGATCAGCAGCCGATACGCGCGCACGACATCGCGGACATCGGTGAAGTCCCGCTCGACGGCGAGATTCCCGACGTCGAGGCGCGGCGGACGCCGCGCGAGCTCGATCTCCGCGATCTGCTGCGCGAACGATGGGATGGCGAAGAGCGGCGCCTGCCCGGGGCCGATGTGGTTGAAGGCGCGCGCGACGGACACCGCGAGCCCTTCGCCGCGGTAATGCTCGGCGAGGCGCTCGGCGGCGAGCTTCGTCACGCCGTAGAACGACGCCGGGGCGAGCGGCGTGCTCTCCGCGAGGGAGCCCTCGAGTGGAGCGTATACGTGGCTGGAGGAGACGAGGAGGAAGCGCGCGTCGGGCGCCGTCTGGCGCACGGCCTCCAGAACGTGCAAGGTGCCGCTCGCGTTCACGGCGTAGGCGTGCGCTCGATCGCGTTCGACCTCCGGCACGAAGGTCACCGCGCCGAGATGCACGACGGCCTCCGGCGCGGCGCGCTCGACGGCGCGCGCGACGGAGGCGGCGTCGAGCAGGTCCAAGCTCTGCCACGCGACGTTCCCCTCCGCCGGCTCGCTCGCCTTCGACGGCGCGCGATGGCGCGCCGCGAAGACCTCGTGGCCCGCGGAGAGCAGCTCGCGCAGGAGATGACCGCCGACGAAGCCAGCGGCTCCCGTCACGAAGCAGCGCATCGCGTCCTCCGCTCGTTCAACGCCGCGCGCGATGCCGCGCGAGATCGGCGTCGACCATCATGCGCACCAGCCCTTGGAAATCGACCTCGGGCCGCCAGCCGAGCTCGGCTTGCGCCTTCGCTGGATCGCCCACGAGCAGATCGACCTCGGCGGGCCGGAAGTAGCGCGGATCGGTGACCGTGTACTCGCGCCAATCGAGCCCGACGTGCTCGAACGCGACGCGGCAGAGCTCGGCCACCGAGTGCGTCTCCCCCGTCGCGATCACGTAGTCGCGCGCTTCGCTCGCCTGCAGCATGAGCCACATCGCCTTCACGTAGTCGCCGGCGAAGCCCCAGTCGCGCTTCGCCTCGGTGTTCCCGATCGGCAACTTGTCGAGCAGGCCGAGCTTGATGCGCGCCACGCAGTCCGTGACCTTGCGCGTCACGAACTCGAGCCCGCGGCGCGGCGACTCGTGGTTGAAGAGGATGCCCGAGCACGCGAAGAGCCCGAAGGACTCGCGGTAGTTCACGGTGATCCAATGGCCGTAGACCTTGGCGACGCCGTACGGGCTGCGCGGATAGAAGGGCGTGCTCTCGCGCTGCGGCACCTCCATCACCTTGCCGAACATCTCGCTGGAGGAGGCTTGGTAGAAGCGGGCCTGCGGCCGCACCTGGCGGATCGCTTCCAGCATGCGCGTGACGCCCGTCGCCGTGAACTCGGCGGTCAGCACGGGCTCCTGCCACGAGGTGGGCACGAAGCTCTGCGCGGCGAGGTTGTAGATCTCGTCCGGCTCGGACTCCTCGATCGCGCGCTGCAGCGAGCTCTGGTCGAGCAAGTCTCCATGCAGCAGCGTCAGCCGGTCCTTCACGTGCTCGATGCGCTCGTGCGTCTCCGTGCTCGAACGCCGCACGAGCCCGTAGACCTCGTAGCCCTTCGCCAGCAGGAACTCCGCGAGATACGAGCCATCCTGGCCCGTGATGCCGGTGATCAGCGCCTTCTTCATCTCAACTCCGAGAGTGCCGCGAGGCCGCGCAACGCGCGGTGCCTCGCTGCTTGGATCGGCAGTCGGAGCGCCGCGACCGAGGCGCGCTCCGAAAGGGAAGCCCCCCTCTCACGGGCGGCCTCGTGCTTCGGGGAATTCACGACTACCACGCGAGGGAGATCGCCAGCAGACCGGCGCAAGCGCAATACGCGCCGAACCAGGCCAGCGATCCGCGGCGCAGAACGAGCAAGAGCCCGCGCCACGCGAGGAGGCCCGAGAGGCCGGCGATCAGGACGCCGAGCAAGAGCTCGCCGGTCGTGAGCCCGATCGGCGCGCTCCCGTCGAGCACATGGCGGCCTTCGAGCAGCACGGCCCCGCCGATCGTGGGCAAGGAGAGCAGGAACGAGAAGCGCGCCGCGCGCTCGGCGCGCAGACCGAGCAGCAGCCCGGCGGCGATGGTCCAGCCCGATCGCGACGCGCCGGGGAGGAGGGCGATGCACTGCGCGAGCCCGATGAGCAGGGCCATTCGCAGCGTGACCTCTTCGCGCGTGCCCCCGCCGCGCCGCCCGGCGTAGCCGAGCCACAGCGAAGAGCCGAGCAGCGCCAGTCCGACGGGACCCACGGTCTCGAAGTGCTCCGCGATCCAGTCCTTCGCGGAGAGACCGACGACGGCGGCCGGCAGTGTCCCGACGAAGACCGCGGCGAGCAAGCGCTCCGCGTCCGAGAGCTCGCGTCCGCGCCACCAGGATCCCGGGAGCCGAAACGCCGCGAGGATCAGGGCGAGCACGTCGCTCCGGTAGATCGCGATCACGGCGAGTAGCGTGCCGGCGTGCAGCGCGATGTCCAGCGCCAGGCCGTTCTCGAGCTCGATGCCGAGTAAGGCGCGCGCGAGGACGAGGTGACCGCTCGAGGAGATCGGCAGGAACTCGGTCAGGCCCTGGACGATCGCGAGGAAGCAGAGCTGGAAGAGGGTCATCGCGTTCCCGTCGCGGCTCCCGCCGCCGAAGGGCCCGAGAGTCTAGGACCGCGATCGACGCATCGCCAGCGCGACATCGCGCCTCGCGTCGCGATCGCCGTACACTGGAGCTCCCACCGCGAGTGCCACCGCTCCTCTCGCCGCATCAGGATCTCTCGACGATGGCCGATCCCACTTCGCAACCCGAGCTCGTCACGCAGCTCCTCGAGGGCTGCGCGCGCGGCGAGGAGCAAGCGTTCGAGCAGCTCCTGCCGGTGGTCTATGACGAGCTCCATCGCCTGGCCTCCAAGCAGCTCCGCCGCGAGCGGAAGGACCACACCCTGCAAACCACGGCGCTCGTGCACGAGGCGTGGTTGAAGCTGGTGGGACAGGAGCAGCGCGCGTGGGCGAATCGCCACCACTTCCTCGCGATCGCGGCCATGGCGATGCGGCGGGTCCTGCTGAAGCACGCGGCGAAGAAGCAAGCGCTGAAGCGCGGCGGCGACCTCGCGCGCGGCGAGTGGGACGACGCCCTCGCGCTCTACGAAGAGCGAGCCGGTGACCTCGTGGCGCTCGACGAATCGCTGCAGCGGCTGGAGGCGCTCGATGCCGAAGCGGCGAAAGTAGTCGAGCTGCGCTTCTTCGGGGGCCTCGCGATGCCCGAGGTCGCCGCCGCGGTCGGCCTCTCGGAGCGCACCGTCGAGCGCCGCTGGCGCATGGCCCGCGCTTGGCTGAAGAAGGACCTCGGCGGCTGATCCGAAGCTCTGGCCTAGGAGCACGCGCGAGCCGCCCCCCTCCTTGCGAGGAGGGCCCCTCGCGTGCATCGGGAGCGGCGGTCGATAAGAATGCGCAACCTCAGCGCAGCAGAGACCACGTCCCTATGCCGCTCTCGGCACCGTCCCTCCAGAACCAACCTCGCCCCCCCTCCGCGTCCCGCAGTGGCTCGCGAGGCGCGGCGCGCTCGACCTCGGGTTATCTCCCGACGCTCGACGGCTGGCGGGCCGTGGCGATCCTGCTCGTGCTGCTCGCACACATGCGCTTTCGGCTCTTCGGCGTCGGAGGCATCTTCCCCCACGCGACCTTGGAGGCGATCTGCGAGCAAGGCGTGATCGGGGTGCCGGTCTTCTTCGGCATCAGCGGACTGCTCATCTGCTCGCGGCTGCTCGAGGAGCGGCGTCTGCGCGGCGAGATCGATCTCCGCGGCTTCTACCTGCGCCGATTCTTCCGCATCCTCCCGCCCTACTTCCTGCTGCTCGCGGCGATCGCCGGCCTCGGCGCATACCAAGGGGTCCGCATCGCCTGGAGCGATCTCCAGGCCTGCCTCGGTTTCTATCGCAACTACGTCCCGGGCGAGAACGCGGCGTCCTGGTACACCGCGCACTTCTGGTCGCTCGCCGTCGAAGAGCACTTCTACGTGCTGCTCCCCACGCTGCTCGTGCTCTGCACGACGACGCGCCGCGCGGCGCTGTTTCTCCTCGGCCTCGCCGCTGCCGTGATGGTCTGGCGCACCACCGCCAATCGGATCTCCTTCGTCTCCGAGGACTTCCTCTTCCTCACCTATCGCACCGACATCCGCCTCGACGGTCTGCTCCTCGGCGCGCTCGCGGCCATCGCGCTCGAGTCGGACACGTGGCGCGAACGCCTCCGCCGCTGGCTGGCGCCGACCTGCGTCGCCGCGGGAGTCCTCCTCCTCGCCCTCGCGCCGTGGCTGCAGCTCCCCTCGCGGCCGACGCTCACGGCACTCCTCGTCCCCTTGATCCTGCTCGGCACGCTGTTGCGCCCTGAGTCCTCGTTCGGGCGCTTCCTCGAGTGGGCGCCGCTGCGCTGGATCGGGCGCATGTCGTTCAGCCTCTATCTGTGGCAGCAGCTCTTCTTCACGCCGCTCTACCAGCCGATGACCGATGTCCCCCTGCCCGCGCTGCTCCCCGCCGCCCTGCTCACCTGGCCGGGGAACCTGCTCGGCCTCTGCGTCTGCGCCGCGGCGAGCTACTACCTCGTCGAACGCCCGCTGACGCGCCTCGGCCGGCGCATCGCCGCGCCGGCGACCATCGGGCGCGCGCCCTAGCAGCCTGTTGAAAAAGTGCTTCGAGGCTGGGAACGATGCATCGGGCGTCTCGCCGAGGCGCAGGCGCCGGCGCTGAAGCGGGTTTTTCAGCTAGGTTCCGGCAACGAAGGCGAGGCGACCGAGGCGCGTTCTCCAGTCCGAATGACTTTCTCAACAGGCTGCTAGTCGCCGGTCTGGCGCATGCGCGGATCGCCCGCGCGCTCCGATCGCACGAGGTCGCCCGTCCCTGGCGTGCGGAGCGAGGAAGCGCGCGTCACCCCGCAGCGCGAAGATGCGCGGGATCCGGCCCGAGGCTCCCGCATCTCGATCCCTTCCCCATCTCTCCCGTCCAGATCTCCCGTCCAGATCTCCCGTCCAGAAACGGCGCGTCCCGCGCAGCCGATACGGACGGGCTGACGCGGGACGGATGGGCGATGTAGGGCTCGAACCTACGACCCCCAGCTTGTCGAGCTGGTGCTCTAGCCAACTGAGCTAATCGCCCGGAGTTCGAGGCGGGGATTCTAGGACCTCGACTCCGATGTGCAAGCGGCCGGAGGGAAATCGCCTCCGCCCCGCGACTCGCAGACGCCTCGGTCCGGTCGTATAAGGCGGTCGACTGCGGTTCCGCTTCGCCGAGCCGGAGAGGCGAGAGCGCGGCAGAGCCGCCACGGACCTCCACCCCGCATCGATCCATGGACTTCCGGAACACGCTGCGCGCTTCGGCCGCGATCTCCGCTCTGGCCTTTCTCGCCTGCTGCACCTCGGCGCGCGCCCAGGAGCGCGAGCTCGAGCGCGGCTCGGAGCGAGGCGAGCCCAAGTTCGACCGGATGACCCCCGAAGCGTGGGTCGTACAGCAGGTCGGCGGCGCGGTGGTGAACATCCAGTGCGAAGGGCCGACGCCGGTGCGGCGCTCGCAGTTCGACGAGTTCTTCTACGGCGGCCAGCCGCCGGCGCAATCGCAGGGCTCGGGAGTCGTGATCGCGCCCGAGGGCTTCATCATCACGAACTATCACGTCGTCGGCGGCGCGAAGAAGATCACCGTCTACTTCAACGAGAAGTACGACAGCCGCGCCTACCCCGCGGAGCTGCTCGACCAACGCCCCGACGAGGATCTCGCGCTGCTGAAGATCGCGCGCGCCGAAGGCAACGGCTCCGCGCAGTTCCCCTACGTGCGCCTCGGGCGCTCCGACGATCTGTTGATCGGCGAGCGCGTGATCGCGATCGGCAACCCCTACGGCAAGGCGAACACCGTCTCCTCGGGGATCCTCTCGGCGACCGGTCGATCGATCCAGGTGCAAGATCCGTTCACGGGGCAGCCGCGCACCTTCGGCGACCTGCTGCAGACCGACGCCTCGATCAATCGCGGCAACTCGGGCGGACCGCTGCTGAACGCTCACGCCGAGCTGATCGGCATCAACAACGCGATCATGCCCCAAGCTCAGGGCATCACCTTCGCGATCCCGGTGAACAAGGTCGCGGGCATCCTCGACTCGCAGTTCTTCAACGTGAACCTGACCGATCGCTTCGATCTCGGCTTCGAGGTCGAGGAGCGCGAAGGAACGCTGGTCGTGAGCGGCGTCGATCCCGAGAGCAACGCGGCCCGCTCGGGTCTGCGAGCCGGCGACCGCATCCTCGGCCTCGGCGATCGCGCGACGAAGGACCTCCAGTCGTTCTCGCGCGAGGTGCTGGAGCGCAAGCCCGGAGAGTCGCTCGCGCTGAGTCTGCAGCGCGAGGGCCAGCCGAGCGCGCTCGCGTTCGACCTGCCGCGCTTCGACGTCGAGCGCTATCTCTGGCGCCGCTTCGGCATCGAGGTCGAGCGCGTGGTGATCCGCTCGGGGTACCGCAGCGCCCCCGCTCTGAAGATCGTCGGCGTGCGCAAGGACTCACCGGCCTGGAAGATCGGCCTGCAGAACGACGATTACCTTCTGCGGCTGGGCTCGACGAAAGAGGCCGTCGACCCGCGCTATCCGCCGCTCGCCAGCCCGACCGAGATCTCCTCGTATCTGCGCGATCGCCGCGTGCGGCAGGAGAAGAAGCACTTCGTGCTGATCTATCGCCCGAGCGAGAACGACTATCTCAGCGGCGACTTCGAGCTGTGAGAGGCGTAGAGCGGTGAGCAGAGAGGCTGAGCGAGAAGCGCGATGCCGCGGCCTCTCGGAGCTCTGCAAGCGCAGCGCATGACGCCGCGACGGCGAAGCCTGCCGACAGGGTCGCCCGTGGGGAAGCGATTCTCGCTCACGCGCTGAGGCGCGACGTAGTTTGCGGCGCTATGCTCGCGCCGTGCGCTCCGCCGCTCCCGTCTCCGCTCCCGCGCGCCTGTTCGCGCTCTTCGCGCTCGCCCCGCTGGCGGTCGTCCTCGGGCTCGCCGTGGGCCCGGACCCCGCGGCCCTGCGCGCGGCGCAGCCGCTCGTCCATCGCGAGGGCGGCTACATCGGCAGCGGGGCCTGCCTCGCGTGCCATCCGGATCAGCACGCGAGCTGGTCGCGGACCTATCACGCGACGATGACGCAGCGGCCGGAGCCGCAGCGCGTTCGCGGGCGCTTCGACGGAACGGAGCTCGCCTATCTCGATCAGCGGGCCGTCCCCCTCGAGCGCGCAGGGAAGTTCTCCTTCCGCCTCGACGAGGGCGGGCGCACGCGCGAAGCCGAGGTCGCGAAGCTCGTGGGCTCTCGACGCTATCAGCAGTACTTCGAGCGCATCGGCGCGGGCGAGGACGACGCGAGCTTCCGGCGCCTGCCTTGGCTCTGGCACATCGAGGCCGAGCGCTGGCTGCACGTGAACACGATCTTCCTCGGCCCCGACGACGCGACGCCCGGCGCGCACCTCTCGCGCTGGAACGAGAACTGCATCTTCTGCCACAACACCGCTCCTCGCCCGGGCATGGAGATCGATCGCGCGCCGTCGGAGGCGCGCTTCGACTCGGAGGTCGCCGAGCTCGGCATCGCGTGCGAAGCCTGCCACGGCCCCGGCGAGACGCACGCCGCGCGCCATCGCGATCCGCTCGCGCGCTACCTGCGGAGCGGCGCGCCGGATCCGACGCTGGTGGATCCCGCGCAGCTCGAGGCCTCGCGCGCCTCCGCCGTCTGCGGCCAGTGCCACGCGCAGCGCTTGCCCGAGCCGGTGCAGCGCATTCGCGACTATCTCACGCAGGGGCCGAGCTATCGCCCCGGCGATCGCCTCGAGGATCACGTGAAGCCACTGCAGCGCGACACGCCGCCGCTCCCCGGTGCTTCGCCGCATCTCTTCGCCGATCGCTTCTGGGCCGATGGAACGCCGCGACTCAGCGCGTACGAGTACCAAGGCATGGTGAGCTCGGCTTGCTTCGCCGGCGGCGAGCTCTCTTGCCTTTCCTGCCATGCGATGCATCGCGGCGAGAGGGAGGGCCAGCTCGCGCCGGAGAAGCCCGGCGACGCGCTCTGCACGAGCTGCCATGCCGAGATCGGACGCGAGGTCGCGGCGCACACCAAGCACGCGCCGGAGTCGAGCGGCTCGCGCTGCGTCGAGTGCCACATGCCGCGCATCGCCTACGGCATCCTCGACCTGCATCGCTCGCATCGCATCGAGGTGCCCGATCCCAAGCGCGACGCGGAGCTCGCGCGGCCGAACGCGTGCACGCTCTGCCATCTCGAGCGCAGCTCGACGTGGGCGGTGCAGGAGCGCGCGCGCCTCTGGGGGCTCGACGCGACGCCGCCCGCCTCGCGCGGCGATGGCGCGCCGCTCGAGCTCCCCGATGCGCTGGCGCAGCTCTTCGCGGGCGACGCGGTGCAGCGCGCCGCGGCGGCGCGCGCGCTCGGCCGCCGCGACGCAGCCACACCTCCGCGCGAACGCGCCGCGCAGGTGACGGCGCTCTTGCTGACCCTCGGCGACGGCTACCCGAGCATCCGCTGGATCGCGAAGCGCAGCCTCCTCGAGCTCGAAGCGCAGCTCTCGCTCGGCCTCGGAACGGAGCTCGAGCAATTCGACACCTTGCGCGGACTCGAGGAGCGCCGCAGGCGCATCGAGGGCTTGCTCGAGGCCTTCGCGCGACGCGCGCCGGCGCGCTTCGAGGCTCCGAGAGCGGAGCATCCCTTGCTCGGCGCCGACTTCCGCTGGAAGCGCGAGCGCGTGCTGCCCTTGCTCGATCTCCAGACCGCGAAGTCCCGCATCCTCAGCATCGGCGAATGAACCGCGATCCCCACCTGCTCCGCACCGTGCGCACGGGCTTCGTCCTGCTCGCGCTCAGCTTGCCGCTCGGGCTGACGCTCGAAGCGCTCCACGCCTGGAAGGTCGAGGTCTATCTGGGCAGCGCGCTGCGCCGCGAGCTCTGGACGCTCGCGCATGCGCACGGAAACCTCCTCGGCATCCTGCTGCTCGTCTTCGGCGCGCTCGGCGAGCGCTGGTTGCCCGAAGCCGCGGCGCGCGCTCGCGCCGCGCGCGCCCTGCGTGTGGGCGCGATCGCGATGCCTCTCGGGTTCTTCCTCGGCGGCGTGATGAACCGCGAGGGCGATCCGTCGCTCGGCATCGCTCTCGTTCCGCTCGGCGCGCTCGCGCTGCTCTACGCGCTGCTCGCCGCGGCGCGCGCCGCGCGCACTCCGTAGCCGCGCGCACTCCTTCGCCGCGCGCGCCCGCAGCGCGACGCGGCCCGAGCCCAGGCCCGTCGTCTGCGCTCCAACGCCGAGCTCGCCTGTCATTCACGCTGCGCGCGCACGGCGTGAGTTCCCTTTCCCCGGGCAGCCCCAGCGCTACACTTTGCGCTCACCGTGCGCGGCCTCTGCTCTTCGCGATCGCTCGAGCGAAGCGCGCCGCGCCCCGCACACGTTCTCGAGGAGGCTCATGCGAGCCTGGTCCCGACTGCGCCGCGCATCGCTGGCACTCCTGCCCTTCGCCGCATCGCTCCTCTGCTCCGCGGAGCGCGCCGCCGCGCAAGAATCTCTGCCGCCGACGAGCTTCGCCGAACCTCCGGCCTTCGAGCTCGCGGCACAGGCCGCGCTCCTCGCCGGCGATCCGCGCGCCGAGGGCGAGGCCGCGCTGCGCGGCGTCGAGCAGCTCGCGCGCGATGCCGAGGCGGGCGGAGCCTTGCGCCGCGCGTGCTTCGAGCTCGCGCTGCAGCGCATCGCGCGCACGAGCTCGATCCTCGGCGCGCGCTCCGAGATGCTGGAGCGCCTGGAGGCGCTCGACGCACGCCACCTCGACGAGGAGATGCGCGCGCGTTGGCTCGCGACGCGCCGGCACTTGGCGCTCGGGCTCGGCGCCGAGCAGCGCGCCCGCGCGCTGACCGCCGAGCACGCGCCGCTCCTCGACTGGTGGGTGCTCGGCCCACTCGACAACGAGCGCGGCCGCGGCTTCGCACGCTCGGCGCGCGCATTCGACTCCTGGGATCCGGAGCTCGAGCTCGCGGGTAAGGAGCGCCGCGTCACGTGGCGCGAAGTTCCCTTCCGCGATGACGTGCGCGGCCGCGTCTCGCTGGAGGAGATGCTGCGGCCGAACGATCAAGTCATGGCGTACGCGATCGCGTTCCTCGAAGCGCCGGAAGAGCGCGACGCGGTCCTGCGCCTCGGCAGCGACGAGGCCTTCCGCGTGTGGTGGAACGGCGAGCTCGTCGCCGAAGGCGACGTGCGGCGCGGCGTGGGCTTCGATCAGAACCGCATCCCGCTCCGCGTCCGCGAAGGTCGGAACACTCTGCTGCTGCTCATCGCCGAGCGCGAAGGCGACTGGTGCTTCCAGGCGCGCTTCACCGATCCGCTGGGTGCGCCGTTGCGCGAGCTGCGCTCGCTCTCGCAGGCGCCGGCGCCGTTCGAGCTCGGTGCCCCCGACACGCGCGAGCGTCGCGCAGCGATCGCGCTCCCGCCGGACGGTGTCGACGAAGCGCAGCGCGAGGACGCGCGCGGATCGGCGTTCGGCGCGTTCTGCCTCGGCGCACTGCTCGAAGCTCGCGGGAGCCTCGACGTCGAGGATCGCAGCGCGCGCGATGCGCTCGCCCGCGCCGCCGCGCGCGCGCCGGAGCGCAGCGCCTACGCGCTCGCTCATGCGCAGGCGCTGGCGCCCGCCGACGCCGCGCGCGCCGAGGAGCGCGACGTGAACCCGCGCCGCCGCGCCTTGGAAGCGCTGGTCGCGCGCGAACCCGAGTGCGTGCCCGCGCTGCTCGCGCTCGCCTCGCACTTCATCGCCGAGCTGCCGATCCCGACGCAGGCGCGCGCGTGGCTCGAGCGCGCCCGCGCGCTCCGTCCCGACGCCCCCGAGGTCGCGCTGCTCGAGAGCGCGCTCCTCCTCGGCGCCGGACGAGAGGCCGAACATCTCGCGGTGTTGGAGAGCGCCGCGCGCGGCGGCGATCCGCGGGTGCGCGAGGCGCTCCTGCGCGCGCAGCTCCGCGAAGGGCGCATCGATGCGGCGCGCGCGCTCGCTCGCTCGATCCTCGAGCAACGCCCCTTGCAGATCGAGGCCCTCCGCGTGCACACCGAGGAGCTGCTGCGCACCGCTCGCTTCGACGAAGCGATCGCGCTCAGCGCGCGGCGTGGCCGTCTCGATCCCACTTCGAGCGGCGCGGCACTCGATCTCTTCGGTGCGCTCCGCGCCGCGGGGCGCACGAGCGAAGCCGAGCACGTGCTCTCGGAGCGCGTGCGCATCGCCCCCGAGGAGCCGCGCTTCCTCGAGCTGCTCTCCGAGCTGCGCTTCGAGCAGCAGCGCGACGAGGAGGGCTTGGAGCTCTTGAGGCGCGCGGCACAGCTAGATCCCAAGGACGAGCGCCGGCAGCGCTACCTGCGCTGGCGCGAGAGCGCGACGAAGCCGTTCTACGACGAGCTGCGCATCGACACGGCGCAGGTGCTCGCCGCCGAGGAACCTCCGTCGGCGAGCCCGAGCAGCGGCGAAGCTCTGAGCTTCTTGCTCGATCAGCGCGTGATCCACTTGAACCGCGACGCCACCGCGCTGCGCTATGTGCACCAGGTGATACGCGTCGAGAACGAAGAGGGCGCGCGCCTGCTCGATGTCTTCCGCGTGCGCAGCTTCCCCGGCGAGCAATCAGTGCGCTTCCTCGTCGCGCGCGTGCTCCACCCCGACGGCAAGGTCGACCAAGCGTCCTTCGGCCGCGACGCGCGCAGCACGGAGCTCGCGCGGCGCGGCATCGCCGATCTCCCGCGCCTCGAGCCCGGCGACGTGGTGGATCTCGAGTATCGCCACGACGACCTCGCGCAGAGCTTCTTCGGCAACTACTTCGGCTTGATGCACCTCTTCGGCTCGCCGAGCGGAGCGACGCGCCGCGCGATCCTCACGCTGGAGCATTCGCGCGAGCTCGAGCTCCACGTGCACGAGCGCGGGTTGCCCGAAGACGCGCGCCGCGCGGAAGAAGAGAGCGGCGAGCTGCGCCGCCGGAGCTGGGAGCTCCTGGAGCTCTCCGCCGTGCAGAGCGAACCGCGCATGCCCGCGTTCCGCGAGGTCCTCCCGGCGCTCGAGATCACCACCTACGCGAGCTGGGACGCGTTCGGCGCCTGGTGGTGGAACCTGATCCGCCACCAGCTCGAACCTTCGCCCGAGCTGCGCGCCAAGGTGAGCGAGCTCGTGGCCGGAGCGAGCGACGAGCGCGAGAAGATCCGCCGGCTCTATGAGTTCGTGATCCGCGAGATCAAGTACGAGGCGTGGGAGTTCGGCATCCACGGCTATCAGCCCTACGACGCGGCGACGATCTTCGCGCGGCGCTTCGGCGACTGTAAGGACAAGGCGATCCTGCTCGGCGCGATGCTCGCGCTGATCGACGTGCCGTGTCACCCCGTGCTGATCCGCAGCGAGCTGCCCCGCTCCGGCGAGGACTTGAGCATCGCGCTGGTCGATCACTTCAACCACTGCATCGCGTACGTGCCGCCGCGCGGCGAACGGGAAGAGCTCTGGCTCGACGGAACGGCGGAGCACCATCCGCTGGAGGTGCTGCCGCCCTCCGACCGCGGCGCCGAAGTGCTCGTGGTGAAACCCGAAGGCGTGGAGCGGCGCCGGATCCCACCGCTCGAGAGCCGCGACGACGAGCTCGTGGAGATCGTCACGGTGAAGCTCGAAGCCTCCGGAGCGGCCGAGATCGAGATCGAGTGGCGCGCGAGCGGCGCGGGCGATCCGCGCATGCGCGCCGCGTTGGCCGAGGAAGAAGGGCGCCGCGAGCGCAAGCTCACGGAGACGCTGACGCCTCTCCTCGGCGAGCTCGAGCTCGAGAGCGCCAGCTTCTCTCCGCTGGACCAGCTGGACCAACCCGTCGTGGTGCGCGCGCGAGCCAAGGTCGCGCGCTTCGGCGATGGCGACGGCGAGCGTCGCAGCTTGCCGTCGAGCTTGGATCCGATCGATCTGCGCGGGATGTTCCCCAGCACGGAGCGCGCGCGCGACCTCTTGCTCGGACCGCCGCGCAAGAGCCGCGCGACCTTGCGCTACCTCTTGCCGGAGGGCTACCACATCGAGCGCCTGCCGAGTGCCTCGACCGCGGAGGGCGCCGGGTTCCGCTACGAACGCACGCGGCGAGCCATCGAAGGCGGCCTCGAGATCGAGCGGCGCTTCACCCAAGAGCGCGACCGCTTGCGCCCCGGCGACCTCGTCGCGGCGCGCGACGCGGTGAACGCGATCCACGCCGCGGAAGAGGAGCGCGTGGAGATCCGCGCCGACCGCGAGGAGGACGCGCGATGAGCTGCCGACGATTCCCGATTCCGATCGCTTGCGCCCTCGCGTTCGTCCTCGGCGCTCCGCGCCTCGGCGCACAAGAGGAGACGAGCGCGCTCGAGGCGTTCGCGAGCGCCCTCCTCGACCTCGAGCTGCGCGGACTCGTCGAGGGTGCGCCCGTCGATCCGGCGTTGCTCCGCGAAGCGCGTCCGCCGATGGAGGAGCTCATCCTCGCGCACGCGCTCGTGCGCCATGCTTCGCGCGTCGCGGACCCCGCGCCGATCGAAGCTTGGTTCGAGGAGCGCGCGACTCGCGCCGAGCTCGCCGACCCGCTGCGCTCCTTCGTCCGCACCGCCGCGCAGATGCTGCGCGAGCGACGCGGCGAGCTGCCGAGCGGCGAGGAGACGTGGCCGGAGCACGCGAAGGAAGCGCTGCTGATCGGGCCCTTCGGCGATGGCGGGCCCGGCGTGCTCGACGTCCCCTTCGCACCGGAGCGCGCGCTTGGCTTGGGCTTCGAAGCCCCGGGCGCTTTCGGTCCCGTGCGTTGGATGCCGCTGCGCCGCGATCCGAGCCAGCGCGTGTTCACGACGCGCTTGCGCCTCTATCCCGCGGTGAGCGCGGGCTACGCGCTGCTCCGCGTGCACGTCGAGCGAGAGCAAGCGGGATACCTGCATCTCGCCTTCGCCGCGCCGCTGCGCGCTTGGTGGAACGAGGCACCGCTCTTCGACGCGCGCGAGGAGGCCCAGCGCGCGAGCGAGGACGAAGCATGGCTGCCCGTCGCGTTCCGCGCCGGTGAGAACCGCTTGCTGCTGAAGCTGGAGGATCTCTCGGAGGCGGCGTTCGCCGTCCGCTATCTCGATGCCGGTGCGCGCCCGCTCGCGGCGCGAGAGCTCCCCGCCGATCCGAACGCCGAGCCGGCGCGCGGGAGCGCGGCCGGCGTCGAGCCCCCGCCGCCGCTCGAGCGTCCGAGCAGCTATCTCGCACGCGGCGAGGGCTTCGCCACGAGCGCGGTGCGCCAGGGCCTGCGCGCCTTGGAGCTCTTCGTCGACGATCGCCCGAGCGAAGCGCTGCGCGCCGCCGAGCGCGCGGCCGACCTCGCTCCGGAAGATCCGCGCTTCCAAGTGTTGCTCGCGCGCCTCAGCGAAGCGGCGGAGTATCTGCCGGCGACCTATCGCCGCAGCCGCGCCGAGGAAGCCATCGAACGCGCGCTGGCCCTCGATCCGCAGGACTTCGCCGCACGGCGCGAGCAAGCGCTGCAGCGCCTCGCCGTCGACCGCGCGGAGGAGACCATCGAGATCGCTCGCGGCCTCGCGCGCGATCTGCCGCTCGCGGCCGAGCCGCACGCGCTGCTCCGCCGCGCCTTCGAGACGCTGGGCTGGGTCCGCGAGCTCGATCAAGAGCTGCGCGCTCTCGCCGTGCTGCGCCCGCGCGATGCGCAAGTGCAGCGCGCGCTGGCCGCCGCCTGCGCACGGCGCCTCGACTTCGCCGGCGAGCTCGCATCACTCCGCGCCGCGCACGCGCTGCAGCCGAACGCGGCCGAGGTCATGGAGCAGCTCCAGGATCGCTTGATCCTCGCCGGCCAGGGCGCCGCAGCGCTGGAGATCCTCGAGGACGTCGCGCGGCGCCAGCCGCAGCGCATCGATCTCCGCTTGCGGCGCGCGAATCTCTTCGAGCGCTTCGGACGCTCTGCCGAGGCGGCCGAGATCTTCGCCTCCCTCGCCCGCGAGAACCCGAGCGATCCGGACTACCCGCGCTGGGAAGGCCATGCGCGCATGGCCGCCGGAGAGACGGCGGCGGCACTCGCCGCGTGGGAGCGATCACTCGAGCTCGAGCCCGGTCAGCCGGAGCTGCGCGAGGCGCTGCGAGCGCACGGCTCGGCTCACGGTCGCGAGCTCTTCGAACGCTTCGCCGTGGACACCCTCGCCGTCGCTCGCGCGTTCGACCCGAGCAGCGCGGATCGCTCCTCCTCGTCGGAGCTCCTGGTCGATCTCATGGTCGAGCGCGTCCATCGCGATGGCTCGCGGGAGACTTTGACGCAACAGCTCTGGTTCCTCGTCGACGAGGGCGGCGTGCGCAAGCACGGCGAGCCGAAGCAGGCGCGCGGTCGCACGCTGGCGATCCGCACGATCGATCGCGCGGGCGTCATCCACGAGCCGATGCCGGTGCGCGGGGCGTTCACGATGCCGGCGCTCGCTCCGGGCGTCTTCGTCGAGCACAGCTACGTCGAGGTCACGGGTCCGCAGCGCTTCCCCGTGAGCTCGTTCACGAGCTTCTTCTTCGCCTCCGAGGAGCAGCCGTTCCGCTTCACGCGCTACGTGCTGGTTCTCCCCCAAGGCTCGCCCTTCGATCTCCGCGCGGAGAACTTCGACGGCGAGCATGAAGTGCTGGAAGAGCCCGAGGAGACGATCCACGTCTTCACGCGCCGCGACGTGCCCCGCGTGGCGCCCGAGAACTTCTCACCACCGCGCGAGAAGTTCCTGCCGTGGGTCAGCGCGCAGCCGCGCGTCTCTCCGAACGCGCTCGCGCGCCGCATCCACGCGGGCTTCCTCGAAGGCACCGAGACCACCCAGGAGCTGCTGGCGTTCGTCGAGGCTTCGATCCGCGGGGTCGCGGGCGACGCGGCTCGTGCCCGCGCGATCTATGCCGCGGTGCAGCGCGTCGTGCGCGACCCCAGCTCGGAGGGCGGCAACGCCACGCGCACGCTGCTCGAGGGCAAGGGCGATCCGCTGGAGCTCTACGTGGCGTGCCTGCGCACCTGCGGCATTCCCTTCCGGCCCGCCTTGGCGCGCGCGGTCTGGCCCGAGCTCGACCCCGATCGCAGAGGACTCGCCAATCCTCTCGGGCGCTACGGTGCCCCTCTGCTCCGCCTCCTGCCGCGCGATGGCGAGCCCCAGTGGATCGGCGTTCCCGCGCTGCGCTTGCCCTTCGGGCGCTTCTCCGAGGAGCTCGAAGGCGGCGAGGCGTTCCTGTCGTCGGGCACCAGCGGACAGATCGAGCACCTGCCCCGCTTGACGAGCCTCGCGCACGCGCAGAGCGACGCCAGGATCGAGGTGCAGCTCGAGGAAGGCAGCCGCGCGAAGCTCTTCCTCGAGCTCGCGCTGCCGAGCACGAGCGGCTACGCCAACGCCGATCAAGTGAGCCGCTTGCCGGAGCGCGATCAGCGCCGCGTGCTCGCGAACGTGATCTCGCAGCTCGCGCCCGGTCTCGAGATCACGGGGGCCAGCTTCGTCGATCTCGCCGATCCGGCGAAGCCGCTGCGCGTGCGCGCCGAAGGCCAGATCGCGCGCTTCGCGGCTCCCGAAGAAGGCTTGCTCAGCACGCCGCTCGGCGTGCGACCGCTGCTCCTCTCTCGCGCGCTCGGCGCCGATCCCGAGCGCAAGCTGCCCTACGCCATGCCCGGAGCCGGAGCCTTCGCGGGCGAGCGCTTCGAGCGCGTGCGAGTCGTCTTCGTGCCGCCGCCGGGGCGCCGTCTCGCCGCGGCTCCCGAGCCGCTGCTCGAGCGCTTCGGCGGCCTCGGCTACGCGCTCGTGGTCGAACGCGAAGGCGAGCGCCTGGTCCTCGAACGAACTCTTTCGCTACAGCCTTGCGAGCTCGCGCCGAGCGAGATGCGGAGCTTCCTCGAGGCTCTGCAGCGCATCGACACCGCGGAGCGTCAGCGCGCGCTCTGGCGCTGAAGCGCGCTCGGCGAGGCTCCCAGAAGAACGCACGCGACCCGCGCCGATCGCGACGATCGGCGCGGGTCGCACGCTTTCCGATCGGAGTCGGCGAAGCCGCTCAGCGCGGCGGCTCGGCTCCCGCGGCGCGCCGCAGGCGCAGGAACTCCAGGCGCTCGCGCGCCGGCGCGAACTCGGGGTGATGGCGCAGCGCGCCCTGCAGCGCGGCTTCGCACTCGTCGAGCGCGCCGCGCGCGATGCGCACCTCGGCGAGGCCCATCCACGCGAATGGTTGACGGGGGTTGCCCTGCACCGCGCGCTCGAGCAGCTCCTCCGCGAGGACGCGCTCGCCGCGGGTGTAGGCGATCGAGCCGCGCTGGAAGTCGAGGCGCGCGTCCGCGAAGAGCCCGAGGGAAGCCGCGCGCTCGAGATGCGCGCGGCTCTCCTCGATGAGCTGCGTCCGCCGCGCGCCGCGCGCGCTCTGAGCTTCCTGCAGCAGCTCGCCGCCGCGCCAAGAGCTCCAGCGCACCACGGCGCTGTGCGCGCCGAACGCGAGGAACGCCAGCGCGAGCGCCCCGACGAGCCGACCGGCGCGCGTGAGGCGCCCGGCGACCTTCAGCCGCAAGCGCTGCCAGTGCAGGTCCACGCGCGAGAGCGCGCGCACGAGGAGCAGCACCGCGACCCCGCCCAGCGCTCCGAGGCCGAGCGCCAGCAGGAAGGGCACCTGGTCGTAGAGCCCGCGGAAGGCGAGGAAGAACGCGGCGAAGCCGAACGCGAGCAGCAGCTCCTCGCCCCAGGTGAAGTCGTGCACCTTGCGCTGCGCCGAGCGCAGCGCGAGCGCGGGCTTCGCGAAGCCGTACGAGAGCGCTTCCTTGGGGCAGACGCTCACGCAGTCGAAGCACTTCATGCAGCCGGGGTCGACGATGCGGCCATGCTGCTTCACCTCTTCGTGCACGCGCACGTTGCTCGTGCAGACGGAGGTGCAGTGGCCGCAGCCGTCGCAAGAGGGGCTCACGACGATACGCAGTGGTGCGGCGCGATCGGCGATCGAGAACAGCGCGCCATAGGGGCAGCCGTAGGTGCAGAACCCCTTCGCCCCCATCCAGTAGACGAGCAGGAAGCCGCAGACGAGGAAGGTGATCGCGCCGACGACGGGCCCGGGGAAGGTCGCCCAGAAGTCGCTCGTGGTGAGATGCGCTTCCCACGCCGGTGCGCGCTCGCCGTCCAGCGCGCGTCGCAGCGAAGGCCAAGCGAACATGTAGAAAGCGGCGAAGAACGGGACCAGCACGAGCAAGCGCGAGCGCACCGGCTTCGGTCGCAGGCCGACCTTCCCGAGCAGCCAGGCACAGAGGTCCTGCAGCGCGACGAGATGGCAGGCCCAGCCGCAGAGGAAGCGCCCGAGCACCAGCGTCGAGAGGATCGCCGCGGTGAAGAGCACGAAGCCAGCGTTCACATAGCCCTGCTCGAGCGTCTGCATCGCCTCGCTGGGCTCGAGCGGCGTCAGCGTCTCGCCCGCGAGCGCCCAGTGCGCGAGATGCGCGGCGATCGCGAGATGCACGAGGATCAGCACGAGAGCACGCCAGCGTCCGACCTTCGACGCGCGCACCGGGCCGCAACCACCGCGCGCTTTCTCCGCGGCGGGAGATGCGTTCATCGACCGAGCTCCGCGCGGCGCGCGCGCTCGAGATGCACGAGCAAGAGCGCCAGGTCCGTCGGGTTCACCCCGGCGATGCGTCCGGCGGCGCCGAGCGTCGGCGGGCGGAGCTTCTGCAGCTTCTCGCGGGCCTCGTTGCGCAAGCCCTCCACGGTCTCGAAGGGGAAGTCCCCAGGGATCCGGCACTCCTCGCGCGACTTCAGGCGCTCGACCTCGAGGCGCTGTCGCTCGAGATAGCCTTCGTACTTCAAGTCGACCTCGAGCCCGGCCACCTCGTCGTCCGACAGCGCGATCTCGCGCGCCACGGGATGCACCGCGCCGAGAGAAACGAGGTCCATCTCGGGGCGCTTCATCCAGGTCGCCAGCGAGCGCCCTTCGTGGAAGGTCGACCGCAGGCGCGCGGCGGCGGCCTCGATGCGCTGCTCCTTGGCGAGCACGACCTCGAGTTGCGCCGCGGAGAGCAGGCCGAGGGCATGACCGCGCGCCGCGAGGCGCCGATCGGCGTTGTCCTCGCGCAGCAGCAGGCGATGCTCGGCGCGCGAGGTGAACATGCGGTACGGCTCGCGCGGATCGGAGCGCACGAGGTCGTCGATCAGGACGCCGATGTACGCCTCCGAGCGATCCAACGCGAAGCTCCCCTCGCCGCGCACCGCGCGCGCCGCATTGATGCCGGCGACGAGCCCTTGCGCCGCGGCCTCCTCGTAGCCCGAGGTGCCGTTGATCTGTCCCGCGAGCCAGAGCCCTTCGGTGCGCCGCACCTTCAGCGTCCAGTCGAGCTGCGCGGGATGGACGAAGTCGTATTCCACCGCGTAGCCGTGCCGGAGGAAGCGCGCGTTCTCGAGCCCCGCGATCGTGTGCACGAACGCCTCCTGCACCTCCGCGGGCAAGCTGGTCGAGACGCCGTTCACGTAGATCGAGGGCGAGTCGAGCCCCTCGGGCTCGAGGAACACCTGATGGCGGTCCTTGTCGGCGAAGCGCACCACCTTGTCCTCGATCGATGGGCAATAACGAGGGCCGATCCCCTCGATGCGCCCCGCGTACATCGGCGAGCGATGGAGCTGCGAACGAATGAGCTCGTGCGTGCGCTCGTTCGTGTACGTGATCCAGCAGCAGATCTGCGGCAGGGCCGGCCGCGGTCCGTAGAACGAGAACCCGCGCGGCGAGGGCTCGCCGTGCTGCTCCTCCAACGCCGCGAGATCCAAGCTCTCGCGATCGAGGCGCGGAGGCGTCCCGGTCTTCAAGCGGCCCATCCCGAGTCCGAGCGCGCGCAGATGATCGCTGAGCGTCGCGGCGGCGCCTTCGCCGATGCGCCCGCCGACGCGTTGCTCCTCGCCGGTGTGCAGCACGCCCCGGAGGAAGGTCCCCGTCGTCACCACCACCGCGCGCGCGGAGAGCTGCCGCCCATCGGCGAAGCGCACGCCGGTGATGACGGGTCGCTCCGCGCAGGTCTCGTCGACGAGGAAGCCCGCGACCTCGCCTTCGAGGAGCTCCAGGTTCGGCGTCGCGAGCACGGTCTCGGTCGCGGCGCGGCGGTAGACGTCGCGGTCGTTCTGCGAGCGCGGCGCGCGCACCGCGTGGCCCTTCCGCGTGTTCAGGACGCGGAACTGGATGCAGCTCGCGTCGGCGATGCGGCCCATGGCGCCGCCCAGCGCATCCACCTCGCGCACGAGCTGCCCCTTCGCGAGCCCGCCGATCGCGGGATTGCAGGACATCTCGCCGACGCGATCGGCGCGCAAGGTGACCAGCGCGGTCTCGCAGCCGAGACGCGCGGCCGCGCACGCGGCCTCGATGCCCGCGTGGCCGGCCCCGACGACGACGACGTCCTTCCTCACCCTTGATCCGTCCTCGACTCTGGCTCCGAGCTCCGCGGCGCGAGGAGGGGTTTCCCCCCGCGCGCACGCCGCGACTACAATCCTGCACCATGTACCTGATCCGCGCCGTTTTGACGACCCTGCCCGCGTTGGCCTCGCCCCAGGAGTCCGCGCCCCCCGCGCCTTCGGCGCCCGCCAGCTCTGCGCCGCAGGCGACGCCCGCGGAAGAAGGAGCGGCCGCGTTCCCCGAGCGCGCCTCGAGCGTCGAAGCGCTCCGCCGCCACCTCGCGAGCCGCGTCGCGGAGCGACGCAGCTCCGCGCTGGCCGCCATGGGCGACCTGCTGAACGACCTGGGCTGGAGCTACGAGGAGAATCGCGACATCGTCGAGAAGCGCATCACGGCGATCGTGGCGCTCGGGCCGCTGGTGAGCGACCTGCTGGTCGAGAAGCTCGTGCCCTCGGCCAACGAGAAGGCGCAGCGAAACCTCGCGCGGAACGCCGCGCGCTGCCTGCAGCGCCTCGGCGACGTCGGCGTGCTCGCGGACCTCGTGCGTCTCTCGACCCACGCCTCGCCCGAAGTGCGCACGGATGCGTGCCTGGCCCTCGGCGGCTTGCGCGATGCGCGCAGCGCGACGGCTCTCACGGCGCGCCTCGAGGACGCGGAGGACCGCGTGGTGCTCGAGGCCGCGCGCGCGCTCGCGACCCTGGGGGTGCGCCCCGCCGCAGCGGCGATCGCGGCGAAGCTCGCGCGCTTTCCACCGCAGAGCCAGAGCTTCCGTTCGCTGCTCGGCGCGCTGGCCGATCTCGGCACCAACGAAGGCGCCGAGCTCGTGCTGGCGCAGCTCCCGAAGATCGAGGACGCCGAGACGGCCCTCGAGCTGGTGCGCTACGCGAAGAACGCGCGCGCGACCGCGTTCGCCTTGCCGCTCTTCGAGCTCCTCGCCGACGCGAAGCGCAGCTCGCTGCAGGAGAAGATCCTGGAGGCCCTCGGCTTCATCGCCGATGGCGACCGCCGCATCCTCGCCGGCCTGAAGGAGTACTTGGAGAACCGCAGCTACTCGGTGCGCAGCGCCGCCGCGATCGCGCTCTACCGCCAGAAGGACAAGTCCGGCCTCACAGAGCTCCTGAAGCAACCCGAGGAGACGATCGAGCGCAGCCCGCGCGAGCCGTGGGGCTATCTCGCCAAAGCGCGCGTCTTCTTCGCGCTCGAGGAGTGGCACAAGGCGACGCTCGACTACCGCAAGGCCGCCGATCGCGTGCCGCGCGGCGAGCGCCTGGAGGCCGCCGCGGTCTGCGAATGGGCGCAGTGCTACGCCGAGCAGAAGCAGTGGGAGAAGGCGCTGAAGACGCTGAAGGACGAGAAGGTCCAGCCAGCGGAATTCATCGCCTGGCCGGGATCGAAGCTGCCGTGCTTCGATCGGCTGCGCGACGATCCGAAGCACGCGGAGTGGTTCGCGCCGACCGGCGGCTGAGGACGAGCGATCCGCCGCTGCGTCGCGTAGCGCGCCCATCGCGTGCGCGCGCTCCGGCGAGCTGACCCGGGCAGCCGCAGCGGCGCGGCGAGAGAGAGGCTCAGCTCGCGCCGTCGAGCTCTGCGCCGCTCGCGCTGCGGAGCTCCGCGGCGGGTTCGGCGGACGGCGCGAGCGCCACGGCGCCGTTCTCGGCGGAGTGCGCCTCGGCCGATGCGGGAGCCTCCGCGCCAGCCTTTTTGCCGCGCTTCTTGCTCGCCGCGGGCGTGATCACGCGCTCGGGGAGGGACTCTTCCTCCGGCGGCGGCAGCGGCAGCGCGCGCTTCGCCGGCGGCTCGAAGCGCCCGTCGCTGCTGACGTCCTGCCAGCGCACCGCGACGCGCGACGAGACGCCCGACTCCTGCATCGTCACGCCGTAGAGCGTGTCGCAGCGGGCCATCGTGTGCTTGTTGTGCGTCACGATGACGAACTGCGTGTCGGAAACGAACTCGCCGACCAGCGAGCAGAAGCGCTGCACGTTGGCGTCGTCGAGCGCCGCGTCGACCTCGTCGAGGAGACAGAACGGCGAGGGCTTCACCTGGAACATCGCGAACAGGATCGCGAGCGCGGTCATCGTGCGTTCGCCCCCCGAGAGCAGGCCGATCGTCTGCAGCGACTTGCCGGGCGGGCGCGCCTTGATCTCGATCCCCTTCTCGAGCGGGTCCTCTTCGTCGCCGATCAGCTCGAGCTCGGCCATGCCGCCGCTGAAGAGGCGTCGGAAGGTCGATTGGAAGTTCACGCGCACCTTGTCGAAGGTCTCCAAGAAGCGCGAACGGCTCTCGCGGTCGAGGTAGGCGACGAGCTCTTCCAAGCGCTTCTTCGCCTGGCGGAGGTCATCGCAGTTCCTCTTGATCTCCTCGTAGTTGCCTTCGATCTGCGCGAGCTCGTCGACGGCCTCCATGTTCACGCCGCCGATCTTGTCGAGCTCGCGGCGGAGCTCCTTCATGTCGCGCTCGGCGGCCTCGAGTTCCTCCGCGGAGAAGTCGCGGATCGCTCCCGCGGCCGCGCGCTCGCGCAGGACATCGGCGAGCTCGAGCGCGTAGGCATCGCGCACGCGGACGCAGAGGTCCTCGGACTTGTGCTCGGAGTCGCGCAGGCGGAGACGGATCTCCTGGCTCGCTTCGAGCATGCGCTCCAGCCGCTCCTGCAGGCGCTCGAGGCGCAGGCGATGACCATCGAAGGCCGCGCGCTCGCGCTGCAGCTCCTGATCGCCCGAGCCGATGTCTTCGGCGAGCTCGGCCTTGCGAGAGGCGAGGCGCACACGCACCTGCACGAGCTCCTCCAGCTTGGCGAGGACCTCGTTCGCGCGGCGCTCGGCGAGGGCCCGCTCCTGCGCGATCTCGCCGATGCGGCGCTGGCTCTCCTGCTCGGCGCGCCGGCAGCCGGCGAGCGCTTCCTCCGCCGTGCGCCGTTCGCCCTGGAGCTCCTTCATCTGCAGGCGCGCGCGGTGCTCTTCGCGCTGGCACGCCTCGTTCAGCTCGCGCGCGTCCTCGACGCCGCGATAGATCGCCTCGCCTTCCTTCTGGAGATTGGTGAGGGCCTCTTCGCGCTCGCGCAGGAGGTTCGTCGCCTTCGCGCGCTGCTCCTCGTAGCGCTCCAGGTCGTCCTCGAGATCGCCGAGGTCGCGGCGCGAGAGCTCGAGCTCCTCGCGATAGCGCGTCAAGCGGCTCTCGGCGCGCACGCGCGCGCTGCGCGCTTCCTCGAGCGCGCGCCGGACACTCGCCTCGGCGCGCGAGAGGTCGGCCTGCGTGCCCTGCACCGCTTCGATCTCCGCGGTGACGCGAGCGATGGCTTCCTCGACGTGCGCGACTTGCTCGCGGAGCTCGGCCTCGGCGCGAGCGAGCTCTTCGAGCTGGCTGCGCCGGGAGACGATGCCGGTGCCTTCCTCGAGATAGCCGCCGACGGCCTGCACCACGGGGCCGCCGCGGAGGATCTCGCCGGCGCGCGTCACGAAGCGCCCGTTCGGAGCGCGGAGGAGCAGCGCCGCGAGATCCGCGTCGGCTTCGACGAGCCAGGCATCGCCGAGCAGATGGCGCACGACCTCGGCGATCTCGTCGCCGTCGACGCGCACGCAGTCGAGCAACGCGCCTAGAACGCCGGGCTCGGAGCGGAGGTCGGTCTCCAGGCTCGGCAGCGGCGGCGGCGTCGCGAGCTCTTCCGTCGCGAGCTCGCGGCGCGGCGCGATCACGAAGGCCGCGCGCCCGAGGCGCTCTTCGCGCAGCCAGCGGGTCGCGGCGCGCACCGCGTCCACGTCCTCGGCGAGCAGCGCGGTGAGCGCCGCGCCGAGCGCGGCCTCGACGGCCGTCGCCTCCGCGGTCGGCACGTGCAAGCGATCGACCAGCGCGCCGCGCAGACCGCGCGGCGGAGCCTGGCCGGCGGTGCCTTCGAGCAGCGCGCGCGTGCCAGGATCGAAGCCCTCGAGCTCGCGCTCCAGCGCTTCCAACGCTTCGCTCCGCGCTTCGCACGACGCGAGGCGCGTCCGCAGCTCGAGGCGCTGCTGCAGCGCCGAGCTGCGCTCTTGGTCGGCGCGCTCGCGGCGATCGACGAGGGCCTCGATCTGCTCGCGGATCCCGCGCAGGTCCTCGGAGCAATCGCGTTCGCTGCGCTCCTGGCGGAGCACTTCCGCCGCGAGGGTCTCCTCTTCGCGCACCATCTCGGCCAAGCGCTCGCGCAGGCGGAGGATGCGCTGCTCCGCGGACTCGATCTGACCGCGCAGACCGTGCACCGCGTTCGACGCGATCATGCGCTGCTGCGTCGCTTCGATGCGCCGCTCTTCGATCTCCTGCAGCGTCTTCCGCGCGGAGTTCAACGCGCGGCGCGTCTCGTCGAGGCGCGCGGCCAGCGTCTCCAGCTCGCGCTCGACCTCGAGCTCGGCTTCGCGCCGCCGCAGCAGCTCGGCATCGAGCCCTTCGGCCTTCGCGCGCCGCTCGGCGAGCTGGGCCTCGGCGACGCGCGCCTGCTCGTCGGCATCGACCTGGCGCTGGCGCTCCTGCTCCAGGTTGCGCTCCAGGATCGCGCGCTGGTCCTCCAGCGAGCGCGCCTCGGCCTCGACGCCGGCCAAGGTGCGGCGGAGGTCCTCCAGCGCGTCGGCGTAGCGCGCGACCTGTCGCTCCAGTACGCGCGCTTCCTCGTCCTTCGCGACGCGCTCGCGGCGGAAGCGGGCCACCGTGCGCTCCTGCTCTTCGAGCGACTTGCGGTCGCGCTCGAGCATGCGCGTCACTTCGCGGAGCTGCAGCACGCCCGTGGCGAGACGGAGCTCCTTCAGTTGCTCGCTCACCTCGGCGAAGCGCCGCGCGCGCCCCGCTTGCCGACGCAGGCTCGCGATGCGGCGCCCCATCTCGTCGAGATGCACCTCGACTTTCTCGAGGTTCACCTGCGTGCGCTCGAGCTTGGAGAAGGTCTCCTTGCGCTGCAGGCGGAAACGCGAGATGCCCGCGGCCTCTTCGAAGAGCGAGCGGCGCGCGACGGGGTTCGCGTCGAGCACGGCGTCGATCTTGCCTTGCTCGAGGACGGAGTAGGCGCGCACGCCGAGGCCCGTGTCGAGCAAGTGCCCGCGCACGTCCTTCAAGCGCACGTTGTCGCCGTTGAAGAGATAGGTGCTCTGACCGTCGCGGCGCAGGCGGCGACCGACGCTGAACCCGCGCGCGAGCATCGCGACCTCGGGCGCGAACTCGGCGACGTTGCGCACGGGCTTGCCGTGCTCGTCGATCGCCTCGAGCTCGAGCTGCACCTCCGCTTCGTCCGCGCCGACGCGCCCGCGCGCGCCCTTGAAGACGATGTCGAGCATGTCGTTGCCGCGGACGCTCTTCGCGCGCTGCTCGCCGAGCACCCACTTCAGCGCGTCGACGACGTTGCTCTTGCCGCAGCCGTTCGGCCCGACGATGCCGGTGATGCCGGGCTCGAAGCGGAAGTCCACGCGATCGGCGAAGGACTTGAAGCCCTGGATCTCGAGGCGCTTCAAGCGCAGCCGGAACGGCAGCTCGCGCTCGACGACGGCTTCGGCCGGACGCTCGGCGGACGGGGTCGCCGGGTCCGCGGACTCGGCGACGGCCTCAGGAGCGACGGCGGCGCCCTCCATCGCGAGAGCAGGAGAACTCGCGCCCGCATTCCCGAGCGACTCCGCTGCGGAATCCTCCGACCGCGGTTCGAGCAGCTCCGGCGCAGGACCGCTGGACACCTCCAGCGCGTCCGACACGACGGACAGGTCGTCCGACGCGGAGTCGATCGCATCGGCGCTCGCGGCGACCTCTGGTCCTCGGACGCTCTCAGGGCCTGGATCGACCGGCGCAGCGGTGCGCTCCTCCGCCGTCGGCTCGGCGAGATCCTCGACGGAGCCTCGCTCCACCTCGATGCCAGCATCCGCCGGCGGAGCCTCGACTTCCGCTCCATCTCCTCCGTCGCGCCCCTCGGCGTGCGGCGCGCGGGACACCTCGGGCGGTGCGCCCGCGGCGCCGTCGTCGGCGTCGGGCGAGCTCTCGGGAGACGAAGCGGGGCTCATGGGGAATCGTTCCTGCGTTCCGCGGGGACGCGCGCGTCGAGCGGCGCGACCTCGGCGATCGAGCCCGTCGCGCTCGCGCGCGCGGGCAGGCGGCCGTACGGGAGCAGGCTCGGGACGTGGCGGTCGAGCGAGCCGGCTCCTCCTCGCGCAGGCGCCACGCCGTGACCGTAGCGACGCCCCTCGCGAGAGGCCCAAGCATACCCGCTCGGACCGACGCTCTCCTCGCGCGCATCGTCGAGGCGCTCGAATCGCCCGCGCACGTCGGGCGCGTCGCCGAGCTCGAGCATCCACTCGGTGCCAGCCTGGCGCCCGCAGCGCTCGACGGCCTCCGCCAGGAAGCTCAGCGCGCGCGCGGCGCGCGGAGGCGTGAGCTCGCCCCAGAGCATCTGCAGCGCTTCGTGGAACCCGATCGGCACGACGGCGAAGCCGGCTCTCGCACCAGGTGCGAGCGCCGGGCCGAGGCCCGCTCGCGCGCGGCGCTCATGTCGCGCGCTCTGGCGCTGCGCTTCGTCGATGCCGAGCTCCAACAGCGCGTGCAGCGCCGCGAAGAACGCCCCTTCGTCGGCCGGTCCGACACCCGAGGCGAGGCGCGGCAGATCGAGGGCCATGCCTCCGCCGGCGCCGTAGATCCACGAACCGCCCGACTCGGGACCCGGCAGTCCATCCAAGCCACCGCTGGCGAGCACGCCGAAGCCGAGGTGCGCCCGATCCGCCGTGCCGAAGCGCAGCGGCGGCAGCTCGGTCGCCGGCCCGGCGGCTCCGCCGCGGTTCGGCTGCGTCCAGGCATCGACGGCCAGCGAGCCGACGACCAGCTCGAGCGGATCGAACACCTGCGGCTTCGCGGCGAGCGCGCGCTCGACGGCGCGGACCAACTCGAGCAGCCCGCCCTCGACCAACGCGGCATCGCGGCCGACCAGCAAGCCGATTCCGAGGCGACCACCGGCCGCGCGCGCGATCGATCCCCACAGCGGGAGCTGCTCCTCCACGAGAAGGCGCACGCGCTTCCAAGGCACGCGCCCCGCACTCGCGCCGCGCACATCGACGAGCAGCGCGGCGCGGCGCGTCTCCGCGAAGAGCACCTCCGCGAGCCGCTCCCCGAGGCGCGCCGCATCGAAGTTCTCCGGGGCGATCAACGCCGCGGCGCCGACGACGCGATGCGGCGCGTCGAAGTGGAGGAAGTGCAGGTCGCCCTGCGCGTGCGCGATACGGCTGGCGTCGCGCGCGGCGCCGCCGCGCGTCGCGTGGCGCGCGAGGACGACCGCCGCGAGCGTCTGCTCGACGCTGTGCCCCCACGAGGTGATCTCGGAGCCGCTGCTCGTGCAGCCGGCCTCGAGCAGCTCCTCGACTTCGGAGCGCCGCGGCCCGACGACTTCGCGCCGCGAGCTGCCGTGATCCGAGGCGTTGCGGGAGGCCGAGTCACGGGCCGCGCACTCGGCTTCGACGGTCGCGGCGACGAGGTCGCGCCCCACCGTGGTCCAGCGCGCGGCGAGGAGGCGCCGCTCGACGCTGGCCGCGATCGCGAGAGCTTCGTCGCGCGCGAATCCTCGGTGGAGACAGAGGTGCGTCGCGATCCGCGCCGGATCGAAGACCTCGCTCATGCCGCGGCCCGGAGCGCTCGGCGCGTCGTACGCGACGCGCAGAGCAGCGCGCTGCCGCTCGCGACGCGAAGCGTGCCGCCGATAATGCGCGAGCAGAGAGAGAGCCCCCCGCTCCTCGAGCAGTCGCTCCACGAAGGCGCGGATCGAGCTGCTCTCGATCGCGACATCCGCCGCGAAGGGCAAGCGCTTCTCGATCGCCTGCGCGAGGTCGCGGCTCGCGAACGACGGCAGATCGCCAGAGCTCTCCAGCGCGCGTTGCAGCGCGCGCTGGAGCTTGGCGAGCGAGAAGGACTCGCGCCGTCCGCCGCGCTTAGAAACGACGCGGCCGGTCGGCATCCTCCTCCCTCGGCTCCTCGCGCTTCTCGTTGCGGGTCTCGAGCATCGGCCGCAGCTCCTCCAGGAACTGCGACACGTCGCGGAACTGGCGGTAGACCGAAGCGAAGCGCACGTACGCGACTTGATCGAGCTCGCGCAGCTCCTTCATCACGAGCTCGCCGATGAAGGTCGACTTCACTTCGCGATCGAAGTTCTCCGTGCACTGCCGCTCGATGCGGCCGACGGCATCTTCGAGCGCGGCCATCGCCACGGGGCGCTTCTCGCAGGCCTTCAACAGGCCGCTCAAGATCTTCTGCCGGTCGAACGCCACGCGCGATCCGTCCTTCTTCACGACGCGCAGAGGCACTTCCTCCACGCGCTCGTAGGTCGTGTAGCGGCGGCCGCAGGCCTGGCACTCGCGCCGGCGGCGAATCGCCGCCGCGTCGTTCGAGCCACGCGAGTCGATGACCTTGTCGTCATCGCGACCGCAGAAAGGACACTTCATGGAGGCCCCGGGGCAAGCGCCGAGAAGAAGAGGCCGAGGGTCTAACACACTAGATGTAGTGCGTCAAACCAACCGCACCCCACGATCTTGAAGCGCCGTGCGCCGGCGAGCACCGCGCGAGCGGCCTCACTTCCCCAGACAGAAGCGCGCGAAGATCCGGTCCAGCAAATCCTCGGGCGACCAGCTCCCGGCGATGCGGTCGAGCCCGGCGAGCCCGGCGCGCAGCTCTTCGGCGGCGATCTCGAAGGGCAGCCCGGCGCGCAGGAGCACCTCGGCCGCCGAGACGTGCTCCTCGACGGCCCGCAGCGCTTCGCGCTGCTCGAGCTCGACGCCGGAGGTCCCCTCCCCCGCCGCGAGATCGCCGCGCAGCGCCGCGGCGAGGGAGCGCTCGAGCTCCGAGAGTCCGTCGCCGCGCTGCACGCTGACCAGGAAGCGCCCAGCGAAGGCGTCGCTGGTGGCGAGGACCGGCGGCTCACCCGTCAAGCGGTCCGCGCGGAGATGGACGAGGAAGCGCCGCGGATGCTCCGGGAGCTCGGCCGGGAGCTCGGGAGCGGCGGCATCGACGCAGCAGAGCAGGAGATCCGCGCTCTGGAGCAACGCGCGCTCGCGGACCTCCGCGCGCTCGTCGGCGCGGCCCGGTTGATCGACCAGCTCGACCTCGATCCCATCGAGGCGCGCCACCGCGCGCAGGAGATCGCGCGTGGTCCCCGGTGCTTCGTCGACGAGCGCGCGCTCTTCGCCGACCCAGCGATTGAAGAGCGTCGACTTGCCGACGCTGGGGCGACCGAAGAGCGCGATCCACGGCCGCTCGCGCGTCGCCGGCAGCGCCTCCCAGCGCGAGCGCTGCAGCGCGACCCTCGCGCGCAGATCGGCCGCGCGCTGCGCCAGCTCCTCCCCGGCTCCGGCGATCTCGACCTCCTCGAAATCGAGGTGGGCCTCTAGGAAGGCCAGCATGGCGAGCAGCTCCTCGCGCAACGCGTCCGTGCTCTCCCCGCGCTCGACTTCGAGCAGCCCCGCGGCCGCGCGCGAGACCTCGCGATCGCGAGCCGAGGTGAGGCGCAGCACGGCGCTGCACTGGGCGAGATCGAGCTTGCCGGCGAGGAACGCGCGCTGCGTGAACTCACCCGGTCGCGCGAAGCGCGCCCCCGCGCGCTGCAGCGCGCGCAGGAGCTCGTGCACGAGCACGGGCCAGCCGATCGCATGGATCTCGATCAGATCCTCGCCCGTGTAGGAGCGCGGAGCCCGGAAGCACCAGAGCGTCGCCGGCATCCGCCCGTCCGGGAGCGAGAGCTCGACCTCCGCGAGGCGAGCGCCCCGCGTCGGCGGTACGAAGGAGCTGCCCGCGAGGCGTTGGACGATCGGGTAACACTCCGGCCCCGAGACGCGCAGCACCGCTCGCTCCGCGCGATCGGCGGCGGAGGCGAGCGCCGCGATCGTGTCGTTCGACGCGCCGCTCCGCGCGGCGCTCACCCCGGCAGCCCCTTCCGGCGGTTCTTCTTCTGCGCCTCCTCGATGCGCTTCCGCAGCTCCAGCATCTTCGCCCGGCGCAGGGCGAGCTTCTCCTGGTACTTCTTCACCTGCTCCTCGATCGGCCACTTCTTCTTGATGTAGCGGACCTCGACGATGCCGAGGAGGCTCGACGTGATCATGTAGAGCGCGAGGCCGGAGGCGTAGCTGTAGAGCAGGAAGCCGAAGAGGATCGGCATGAAGGTCATCATCTTCATCATGGTCTCCTGCTGCGGATCCATGCTCGCCGGGCGCGGCATCATGCGCTGATGCAGCACCCACAGCACGACCATCAGGATCGGCAGGAGGTTGAGACCATCGAGGGTGAAGAAGAGCAGCGTCACCGGCTCCCACGAGAGCAGCGCATCGGGCCGCGAGAGGTCGTGGATCCAGAGATAGAAGGGCTCGTGACGCAGCAGGATCGTCGAGCGCAGCGCGGCGAAGAGGCCGATGAAGATCGGCATCTGCAAGAAGATCGGTAGGCAGCCGCCGAGCGGCACGGTGACGCCGTGCTTGCGCATCAGCTCGAGCTGCTTCTTGCTGTACTGCTGCGGATCGTCCTTGTGCTGCTCCTTCAAGCGCATCAGCTCGGGCTGGATGCGCTTCATCTGCTCGCCGTATGCCGCCATCTTCACCTGCTGGATCCGGTTGATCGGGAACAGCAAGGTGCGGACGAGGAAGGTCAGCAGGATGATCGCGAGGCCGTAGTTGCCGAGCACGCCGCCGAAGAGCTCGAGGAACCAGAGCAGGACGTGCGCGACGGGGCCGGCGAAGAAGATGCTGTAGAACCAGCCGCCGAAATCGAACTCGTCGACGATCGCGCCGTAGGCCTTGTATTCGGGCCGCGCGTCGAAGATCGCCGGGGACTTCGGACCGGCGTAGAGCCGGAACGGGAGCTCGATCGTCTTCGTACCGTCGAGCTTCAAGCGCAGCAGCGAGAGCGAGGCGAAGCCCCACTGGCTCGAGCCGGAGTTCTGAAGGAGGCGCTGCTCCGCGCCGGCCGTGCGCGTGGCGTAGCTCTCGAAGCCCGTCTGCGCGAGGGCACCCGAGCTCAAGGTCTCCTCACCGGGACTCGCGAGCAACGCGAAGTGCTTGTTGAAGACGCCGAAGGCCGCGAGACGCTGGTCCGAGGCGATCCCCTCGAACCACTCGGGCCCCTGGGCCGCACCCGACGCCATCCGATAGTCATCGACGGTGTGGTCGCCGTCTTCGACGACGATGCGGCACGCGACGGGATCGGGATAGAACGAGTCCTCGTTGGTGAAGAGGCCGGCAGCCGGCGCGAAGACCGTGTAGAGCTCGCCGTTCGGCGCTCGGCCCGAGGCGCGCAGCACGATCTGCAGGTCGTAGCGCGCCGGATCGCTCGGGAGCCGGATCTCCTTCACCAGCTCGATGCCGGCCAAGCGCACGCGGAAGCGGATCCCCGCTCGCTGCGCCGGATCGTGAGTCGGGGGCAGCGGCGCGCCGCCGTCCTCGGGAGCCGCGAGCCACTCGTGCTGCCAGAGCGCCTGCTCGGGGAGGAAGGTCGCGAGCTCGAGGCCGGGCGCGGCGCGATCTTCGAGGAGGCGGGGATCGCGGAGCGCGCTCCAGCGCAGCGCATTCGCGAGCGGACCACCCGATTGCACCAAGGCGCTCCAGTAGAGCGGATCGGCGAGCTGCTCGGCGCTGAGGCCGGCCTTCGTCCCGAAGCCCTTCACGCGCAGCTCGGCGAGCATGCCGCCGCGGTTCGAGAAGCGCGCCGCGAAGTTGCCACGGCGCAGCTCGAGCTCGACTTCGCGCTCGGCGAGGACATCGGCTTGCGCCGGTGTGGGCGTGGACGGCGCGGCCGCGCTCGAGGTCTCGCCAGCCGGAGCATCCGACGCCGGTGTGACGGCGGGCGGTTGCACGGGGCCGGGGCCGAAGAAGCTCTGCCAGAAGAAGAGCCAAGCGATCGTCAGCAGCAGGAAGACGAGCAGTCTCTTTTCCACGGGGTCCTGCGGGCGGGAGCGAGAAGGCGAACGAACGAACGAAGGAGGAGAGAGAATCGGAGGCGCGCCGCGCGCGACGCGGAGCGCGGCGCGAGAAGCTCGCGCGCGCCGCGCGACGGTCTGCGCGCCCCTGTCGGCTCAGCGACCCACGAGGAGACGCTCGGCGAGGTAGACCGGGAGGCCCTGCTCCGCGCGGATCGAGCGCGAAGCGGCTTCGTGGTCATAGGCGAGGCGACGGAACGCGACGCGCGCGGCGCGACCTTCCGCGGCCGGTTCGAAGACGACGTAGGAGAGGCGCGTGTCCCCGTCGCGCGGCTGGCCCACGCTGCCCACGTTCACGAGCACGCGACGGTCCTTCGGCACGACGTAGATCCCGTTCTCGAGCTCGCGCGGCGAGATGTGCTTCTCCCCGCCCTCGACGTAGACACCGGGCACGTGGCTGTGGCCGACGAAGCTCACCGGCTGCGTCTGGGCCGCGAACACACGCTCCATCTTGTCCGCGTTCTTAGCGTCGCGCGGGAGCATGTATTCGCGCACGGGGTCGCGCGGCGAGCCGTGCACGAAGAGCGCGCCATCGGTCTCGATCTGGTGCGGCAGCTCGCCGAGGAAGTTCCAGAAGGCGTAGTTCTGGTCGGCGGGATACTCGGGCGCGTTCAAGCGATCCTGGGTCCAGTGGATCGCGGCGCGCGCGTTGTCGTTGAAGTCCTCGGCGTAGTTCAGCAGCGCGTCTTCGTGGTTCCCGAGCAGCGTGAACTCGCAGCGCTCCATCACGAGCTGAAGGCACTCGCGCGGGTTGGCCCCATAGCCGACCACGTCTCCGAGGCACGCGATGCGGGTCACTCCGAGCTCCGCGATGTCTTCCATGGCGCGGCGCAGCGCCTGGATGTTCGAGTGGAGGTCGGAGATGACGGCGATCATCGAGGGGTCCCGGGGCGGGGAAAAGGCGGAGATTCTTCCACGCGCCCGAGGGGGGGTCAATGCGAGCGGGCGCCGCGCGCCGGCAAGCCGCCGACCCAGAGGAACAGCGCGACTTGAGCGGCGACGAGGGCGCTCGCTTGCAGCGGCGAGCACCACGGGAGCGGCGCGGCGAGCGCGCCGAGCACGAAGGTCGCGCCCCAGCAAGCGAACGCCGCGCGCCGCTTGGAGCCGGTGCGTTGCGCGAGCCGATGGGAGACATGGCGATGATCTCCGCGCGAGATCGGCACGCCGAGGCGGCGCCGCGACCAGACGACGTGCGCCAAATCGAGCAGCGGCAGCGCCAACAACGCCGGAGGCACGAGAAACGGCGCCAGCGCGCAGCGCGTGCCCGGCCCTAGATAGCTGGCCTGCACGGCGAGCGCACCGATCCAATAGCCGAGCGCCTGGCTGCCACCGTCGCCGAGGAAGATGCGCGCGCGCGGGAAATTGAACGGCAGGAACCCGAGGCACGCGCCGCAGGTCACGGCCAGCGCCGCGGCGATCGCCACTTGATCCGAGACCCAGGCCAGCGCGAAGAACGGCAGCGTGAGCGAGGCGACGACGCCGGTCAGGACGCCGTTCATATTGTCGAGGAAGTTGAACGCGTTCATCGCCGCGACGATCCACAGCGCGGCCCCCGCCGCCCCGAGCAGCTCGTGGAGCGCCCAGTCGAAGCGCAGCTCCGCGAGGACGACGGGGCAGAGTGCCGCGGCGCATTGCAGCGCCAGCTTCACGCGCGGTGCGAGCTTCACGCGGTCATCCCAGGTGCCCCCCGCGCACGCGAGGACCAGACCGAGAGCCAAGCCGGCCCAGGCGCGTCCCGCATCGGCCAGCTCGCGCAGCGCTTCGGCCGCGATCCCCGGAACGCCGCCGAAGATCCCGGACGCGACGAGCAAGCCCGCCGAAGGGAACGCGAGCAACACGAAGACCACCGCGGCGCCGCCGAGATAGGGCACGGCCTCGCCGTGGTCCTTTCGCCCCTCGGGCCGATCGAGGAACCCGGTCGAGAGCGCGACGCGGCGTGCCAGCGCCGTGGCGCCGAGCGCGAGCAGCGCCGCCGCCAGCGCGAGCGCGACGTAGATCCAGGCGCTCAACGGTAGAGCCCGTGCTCGCGAATGTAGCGGGCCACCGCCGCGGGCAGATCGCCGTCCTCGGGTCGACCGGCTCTCGCGGCCTCGCGGGAGGCGGTCGACGAGCTCGGGATGGGCGCGCGCGCGACGAAGTCGCGGCGCAGCTGCTCGACGAGTTCTCTTCCGAGAGCGGGTACCAGCCCCTCCAGATCCGCGGGCCCGAAGCCCTCGCGCTCGACGACGCAGAGGCGCGCGAGGCCGAAGAGCTCGCGCACGCGATGCCAGCGCGGGAAGTCCGGCAAACAGTCCGAGCCCATGACGAAGGTGAGCTCGGCGGCGGGATCGACTTCCGCGCGGATCGCCTCCAAGGTCTCGACGGTATACGAGGTGCCCGCGCGCTCGAGCTCGAGCGGCGACACGAAGAGATCGGGCTCGGCCGCCAGCGCGAGCCGCAGCATCGCCGCGCGATCGGCATCGGAGGCTCGCGGACCGCGCGGCTTCATCGGGTTCCGCGCCGTCGGCAGGAACACGACGCGCTCGAGATCGCGGGCGCGCTGCGCCGAGCGAGCGACCTCGAGATGCCCGCGATGCACTGGATCGAACGAGCCGCCGTAGAGCCCGATGCGCCCGCGGAGTCCGCGGAAGTCCGCGAGCCAGGGATCGCGTTGCATGGTCCTCGCGTGCCAGGGAATCCCCTGGTCCTACCCCTCCGCCCCCCCGCAGTTCAAGGCCGCGACCCGCGCCTCGCCGGCTCCTCCGGGGCCCACGGGAAAAGCGTTTGACCCTCCCCCGTTACCTCGGTACCCTCCCGCCCTACTCGCCGTGGTCCGCCCGGCGGCGCGTGCGTTCGTTCTCGCTCCGCGAGACGAG
>JAEUHW010000252.1 GCA_016793245.1 Planctomycetota bacterium | reverse complement strand
TCGACATCGAGCTTCTGGATGCGCCCGCCCTCGCCTCCGCCGCGGAAGATCTTGTTGTCGCCTTGGCGCCCCGCGCGGAGCAGCGTGCCATCCGCCATCAAGTAGGCCACGTTGCCGAGCGGCACGTCGCTCTTCCAGCGGTGCACGCTGCGCCCTTCGAGATCGATGAGATGCGTCTCGCGCGTGCTGAGCGAGGAGACGAGCGTCAGGCCCTCGTACGCTCCCGGCTCGCGCTTCAGGAGGCCTTCGGGCCGCTCGGGCCGGCCACCGCGCTCCTCGCGTCGCGGCGGGCCATCCTGGGCGGCGGCGCAGGCGAGGATGACGAGCGGGGTCGCGAACGAGAGCACGGAGCGGAGCAGCATGGAGAGGTCCGGAGCAGGCCCAAGGGAATGTGCGGCTCTCCTGCCCGCCGCTCGGCGGTCCGGTTCAGCCCGCCGCGAAAGGACGAGCCGCTCGACCGTTGCCGTCGCGGCGTGCGCGGGCGAAGCTCGGGGAGTATCCCTGGAGAGCCCGTGCATGTCCCGTTGGCTGATCGTTCTCGCGCTCGGGATCGGGATTTCGAGCCTCGCCCTCTGCAGCTTGCTGGGCGAAGCGACGCATCCTGCGGCGGAGCGCGACACCACGCTCCCTCTCGCGACGCACGAGGCGGAGATCGCCGACGCCCTGCCCGCTCCACGGGAGCTACCGATGGAGCCCGCGCCGATCGTGGAGCGCAGCGCGGCTCCTGCTCCGCTTCCTGCAACCTCGCCGCGACGCAAACCGGAACGCGAGCCCGCCGCGGATGATCTCCGCATCCAAGTCGTCGACGAGCTCACGGGGCGGCCTCTGCCAGCAGGTGAGGTCTCGCTGACTTGGAAGCCGGGCGAAAGCGAGTCGGTAATGCACGTGCTCATCGCCAAGAAGCGCCTGGAAGAGGCGCGCGACGAGGTCCGCGTTCCTCGCAGCGCGATGCGCAGGTACTCCAGCGCCGAGCTCGCGAGCGGCTCCTTGCTGATTCAACTGCAGTGGCTCGGCATGACGGACGTCGAGCAGCAGATCGCGCTCGAGCCGTGGCCGAGTGAGCCGCTTCGGCTTTCGGTCCCCGCTTCCGGCTCCGTGCGTCTCCGCGCCGCTTTCCTGGAACGTCGGGAGCTCCGCCTCCGCGTTCGCGGTCCGAGCCGCGCATCCTCCTGCGACGTCCAGCTCGCCGGAGGACGGAGCCAAGCGATTCCGTGCATGCTCGGAGCCGAGCTCGAGGTCCGCGGCGAGCTCCCCGATGGATCGCTGGCAGCGCTGCGCTCCTCGGCAGGGCCTACGCAGCCGGGGGAGGAACGCGAGCTCGAGGTCGTCCGCTCCGACACGACGCGCGTCGTCGCGGTGCGCATCGTCGATGACAGCCGCCGAGCGCTGCCCGAGCGAGAATTGAAGGTGCACCGCAGCTACGAGCGGAGCGGGGTCTCGCGCCGCTTCCTCCTGCGCAGCGATGGCGAGGGTTGGGTTCGATGTGGCCTCGGCGATGAAGTGCGAGGAGGAGCGCTCGAGCTGGTGCTCGAGGAGCCAGGAGCGAGCCCGCGACGCGGCAGGATCGCGTTCCCCCCAACGCTCGATCCGGGTGAGCACGCGCTCGGCGATGTCGAGCTTCGCGCAGACACGCTCCTCGCCGGCGGCCGAGTCCTGGACAGCAAAGGACGCGGCATCTCGATGGCTTCCGTCACCGTGCATCGCGCGACGCCGGAAGGCCGAGCGCTTCAGACAGGCCCCCTGCGCACCGATCGCGAAGGTCGCTTCGAGATCCGGGCCGCGACGAGCACGAGCACCATCGCGCTGCGCGCGGAGGCGTTCGGCTACGCGCCCGGCGTGCTGCGAGACATCGCGCCGGGATCGAGCGAGCTCACGCTGGTCCTGGAGGACGGCGGACGCTGCGAAGGCAGCGTGATCTTGCCCGCAGGCTTCGATGCCAAGAGCTTGGAGATCCACGCCGCCCTGACACCTGCCTCGCCTCCGTCCCCGGCTCCCACCGACCGCACGCTGCGTCTCGCCTCGCGCGGCAAGTTCGCGATCGGCGACCTGCCCGCGGGTCGCCTCGACCTCGAGTTTCGGAGCGAACGCACGGGCGTGCTCGAGCGCGTCGAAGGACTCACGATCGCGAGCGGAGAGACGAATCGCGACCCGCGCATCCAAAGGCTCTCCCTTGCTCCCGGATGGAGCCCTCTCCGTCTGCGCCTCGTGGATCTCTCGCGCGCTTCGAAGCCGCTCGCCAACGTCGCGCTGCTGCTCCGAGCTGAGGATCAAGCCTCCTCGGCGAACGAATCCCATCAGGTCTTCACGGATCCGGAGGGCCGCATCGAGCATTGGTTCCCTCCGACCACGAGCGTGGTGCGCGTGCTCGCCGAGGGCAAGCTCGAAGCCCTCGTGAAGCCCGGCGTAGAGGAGCAGGAGCTCCTTCTCCATCGCGGCTGGCGCGTCACTATGCCCGTCGACCTCTCTGCGGATCCGCCGCTAGAAGGTGTCTTCCTCTGGCTCGAGAGCGACAGCGGCGCCAAGAGCGGACATGCGGCGCTCGCCAACGGCGAGATCGAGCTCTTCGTGCCGCGAGCGGATCGCTATCGCGTGTGCCTTTCCCTGACCGGCGGTGATCTGAATCTGCTCCAGCGCTTCTCGGAACCGGTCTCCGATTCCACCTTCGACATCACGCACGACGGACAGCGCCTCCCCACCTTCGTCCTCCCCGCGCCGAAGAAGCGCTGAGCGAACGCGATGCGCACCCTCCTCATCGCACTACCGATCACCGCGCTCCTCGCCGTGCTCGGCCTCGACTTCGCGCGCCGCGTCGCGCGCATGGGCGGCTTTCTGCGCCAGGAGATCGGGGTCGCTCTCCCGCAACCCGCGCGCCCCGCGCACGGCTATGCGATCGAAGCGCAGCTCGTCGGCGTCGATCCCGCGCAGTGCACGATCGAGCTGCGCGCTTCGGCCGGCGAAGCGACGCAGCTCTTGGAGCTCTTCGTCGACGAGATCCGGCGGCAAGGCGAGAAGCCGCTGCCGACCGCGCCACGCCGGAGCACCACGAGCAGCGCGCGCTCGCTCGAGCGGCGCTTCCCCTTCCGCGAGATCCAGTGGCAGCGAAAGAAAGACCCCGAGGGCTTCGAAGCCGAGCTCGTCGATCGCTGCCGCGTGCGGACGAGCGAGGATCCGCCGGAGCGTTGGCGCAGCGCGTGCACGACGCAGGTTCGGCTCTTCCTCGTCGACCTCGGGTGCGCCCTCTCATGACCGTTCGTCCTTGGTTCCATCTCGGGATCGCCGCCGCACTCGCCGCTCTCGGCGCGATCTTCTACTTCCTCTTCTCGACGACGGCTACTCCGAGCGAAGCGCTCTCGCGCGCTCTGCACAGCGAGGCACCGCGCGACGAGCGGCTCGCACTTGCGAGCGAGGGGCCATCCGTGGTTCGCGGCGACGCCGCCAGCACGGCGCTCGAAGCGAGCCCGTCCGCGGACGATCTCCGCATTCGTGTGATCGACGAGGCGAGCGGCGAGCGCCGCATCGAGCACGCGGTCGTCGTCGCTGGACGGAAGCAGATGAACAACGCCTACGGCTTCCACTCGCTGCTCCGCGGAACACCTGCAGGAGCGGAGCGCGAGCTGCGTGTGCCGCGCGCATCCGTCGCCGAGGTCCCCGATCTGACCGAGCTCCTGGTCCTGATCGATGGTTGCTTCGATCCGCCTCTCGACCGCACGATCCCCATCGTTCCCTGGCCAACGGAGCCGGTCGAGATTCTCATCCCGCCTTGCGGCCGCGTCGGCGTGCGGGTCTACGACGAGAAGGGTCTCCTCCACGAAGGCGCGCAGAAGGTGCATGTCAAGATGGAGTTCCCCGGCGGCCGGCAGACGATTCGATCGATCCTTGTCGAGCAAGGCACGACGACGACCTTCGTCTGCGCGCTCCACATGGAGCTCGAGCTCAGCGCGCTGGGCGTTGCTCCAGAGCCGATGTTCGAGTGCCGCGCGCGCGGACCGCGCCGCGCCGGCGAGACGAAGTGGATCGAGATGCGGCCGCCCGAGGCGGCCTCGAGCGCGACGATCGGAGTTCGACTACTGACGGATCGCGGCGAAGTGCTGCGTTCCCGCGCGGTGAGCTTCGCGCGGGAGCACCGTATGCAGACGCCGACACGGCCGATCGTGAAGACGGTGATCCTCTCCCAGACCTCGCGCGACGACGGGTGCATCGAGGTCGCGGTCGAGCCGCAGCAACGCGGAGAGGAATCGCGACTCGAGCTGCAGGTGTCCTTCCTCGACGCCGAGCGTGGCTATCTGCGAGGTTCGCTCGTGGTCCCGACGCCTCTCGCTCCTGGGCACAGCGAGCTCGGCGACCTCGTGCTGCAGCCCTCGGAGATCGCGATCGCCGGCGTCGTCGTGGACGCGCACGACCAGCCGGTGCGCGGCGCCTGGATCTCCCTTCGTGAACTGCATGACGAGACAGCGCGGCTCGAGGGCCCGGATCGCGGCTCGCTCTCCACCGATGCCCAGGGGCGCTTCTCGCTCGTCGATATCTCGCCCCAGCGCGCGCTGCTCTTGCAAGCCCGCGCCGCGGGCCATCAACCGTCTCCGATCGTCGAAGCACGCGCAGGCGACAAGGAGCTCGTGATGCGCCTTGGGGCATCGGCGAGCGTCGCGGGTTCCATTCGCTGTCCGGAGAGCTTCCCCTGGCAGGAGGTGAGCGTCGCGGTGGTGCGCCCTGAAGCTTCGCTGAGTTTGGTCCCAACGAGCGCCCATACGAGCGTGATGCGCGACAAGAGCTTCCTCGTGAGTAGCGCGCCGAGCGGTGTCGTCTCGTTGCGCTTCGATCATCCCGCGGCAGGCTTGCTCGCCACGATCGACGGCATCGAGCTCCGCGCCGGCGAGACCTCGCGCGATCCGCGCCTGCAACAGGTGCCGCTGCTGCTCGGCGGGCGTCCGTTCTCGCTGCGCCTCGTCGATGCGCGGAACCCCCTGGCAGAGATCGTGGGAGCCGCGCTCCGCGCGGAGAGCGATGCCCGCGCGATTCCCTTGGTGCTGGAGAAGCGCGAGCACCGCGCTTGGATCCGCCTCGAGGAGGAGCACTTCACGCTGCACGTCCCCGGCTATCGTTCGCGACGCGTCGCCTGGCAGAGGGAGACCCAGACCCTCGCGCTCGATCCCGCCCTGCGCGTGTTCGTGCCCGTCGAGGCCACGCTCGCACCGGCACACGAGCGCATCGAAGTGCAGCTCATCGACCCCGATGGTGTCCGCGCCGCAGAAGCGCCGGTGATCGATGGTCTGGCCGAGCTCCGCGTCGGCGCGAGCGGGAGCTACCGCGTCGAGCTCGAGCTCGTGCTGCGTGGGAATCTCCCAGGTGGTCGGATCCGGATCCCGTTGCCAACGCCCCTCGCGATCGAGGTCGACGATCGCCCGCGCCAAGAGCTCGCCCCCGTGGTGATCGCTCCCCAGCTCCTGCGCGCGCTCCTGCTGCCGCGCTGAAGCCTCGCGGAACCCTCGGCCCATCCGGCACCGGCGCGGCCCTAGTTCTCGGTGCTCGGCTCCGGTCCTATATCGTTTCGCGCCGGCGCTCGATCGAACGCTGCGCGAGCGGCCTGACCGCCCTACTCGGTGAACCAGCATCCTTCAGGGCTCGCGCCGCCCTTGCCTCCGCAGGGCTTGCTCGCATATTTTCCTCCTACGCGTAGCGCGTCACCCGGGGGGGTGGTCGAAGCGTTCAGCTCGCGAGCACTGCTCATGCGAAGGCCCCCCATCCGTACCTCGCTCCTCTTCTCCCTGCTCTCTTTCGCGGCCGCCATCCCCTCGCAGGGACTCGCCCTCG
>JAEUHW010000418.1 GCA_016793245.1 Planctomycetota bacterium | reverse complement strand
GAGAAGCCGCCCCGGGATCACGCGACGGCTCTTGAAGGTCAGCTCGGTATCGGTGCGCAGGAACACCGCGCCGAGCTTCGCCATCCACTTCGTCACCGGGAGCCCGAAGCGAATGCCCGACGCCGCGCGGAGCACCGCCATGAACTCGCGCTGGGGCAGCGGAGTTGGCGCCGCAAGATTGATCGGCCCTTCCAGGTCCTCGCGATCGATGAGCAAGGAAACCGCGCGAGTGAAGTCGCGCTCATGGATCCACGACATCCACTGCCGTCCCCCGGCGATGGTGCCGCCGAGGCCGCGACGCGTGAGGCCGAGCAACAGGTCGAAGATGCCCGCGCGATCGGGACTCATCACCATCGCCGCCCGCAGCGCGACCTTGCGCGTGGCGGGCGTCGGGGCTTCCGCTTGGGCTCGTTCCCACGCCTTCGCGATCTCGATGCTGAAACGCCAATACGCGGGCGCGTCCGGCTCTGCGCCGCCGATCTGCCCCGTCGCTTCATCGTTCGGCGCGTCGAAGCGATGCGCGTAGATCGTGGCGGTGCTCATCTGCAACCACACTCGCGGCGGACGCGCCGCCTGCGCGATCGCCAGCCCCACAGCGCGCGTCGAGTCCACGCGCGAGCTCATCATCGCCTCCATGTTGGCGGCGGTGTACCGACAGTTGACGCTGCGACCGGCCAAGTTGATGACGACGTCGGCACCATCGATCTCGGCGGCCCACGGCCCCAGCGTGCGGCCGTCCCACGCGACCGTGCCCCCATCGCCGCCGCGTCGGCGGCTCAGCACCACGACGTGATGCCCGTCCGCGCGTAGAGCGCGCGTGAGCAGGGCGCCGACCTGGCCTGTACCGCCCGGGATGACGATCTTCATCGCGGGATCGTACCAATTCGACTTTCTCGGACCTCGCCGCCTCGACTTCCTCACGCGTGGGGTGTCCAACGCCATATCCCCATCGGGCCCGGAAGGCTCTCGCGAGAACCTCGCGCACATGCCCACTCGTCTGCAGCGCCGCTACGCCCTGCACGTCCGCACCCTCGTTGTCGTCCGCATCCGAAGTCGCCGAGGCAGGGCTTCGAAACGTTTCGCTCGAGCGTGAAAGGATGGTGAGGCGAGGGACGAGCGCAAGAGCGGCGAGTGAGACGTAGCGCTGGGGTCCTCGACATGATCCCTGCCGAGGTGAAGGAGCATCTCAATAGCAGTCCGCCGCCCAGCTCAATCGTCCTTGCGCATCGATCAGCACATACAGGCACCCCACATCGCCGAACATCATCTCGTATCTGCCCCAGCCGTAATGGACTGGCTTCTGGTTGTGGCCCTTGGGAAGTGCCTCCATGTTCGCAAAAGGCCACGTCTCATCCGGATGGATGCTGCTCAGCGCACACAGCAGCTCGGTGTCACCGCTACGAGGATCGTTCTGTATGAAGTGCGTCTCGCGCCCGATCTTCGTCGATTGAGTTGTAGCCAGGAGGTACGCCATGTAGTGGCCCTCGGCTTCGAACGCATCTTGAGCCTCTGGATACTCGAACGTCCGATGGCGCAGGCCGGCAAGCTCTGGGAACAAGAATCGAGGGGCGGGGCAATCAACGGATCTCGCTGGTGTCCGCAACTCGAGGTTCGACCATTCGAAGTGGATGTCCTCGGGATCGCCGCACCAGCTGTCGACATCGCTCCAGAACATCAGCAGCACGTCTCCCCCCAGCTTTCCCGAGACGATCTCGCGCGAGTCGGCGAAGCAGAACTGGGCCAGGAAGGTCATGGGCGCGCCTGCGCGGTCCTTCGGCCACGGCGTGTCCCGCTCGCGGTGCGGAATCCCGCCAAGCTTGGTCAGATACGGGCGCTCCGGCGGTCCCGTGCGCCATACGAACAGGTCTACCGGCACGGTCTGCCCGAGATCGCGCTTGCTCGCGAGCGCCTTTCGCGCGTACTCCGTCGCGCAGAGATGGGCTGGGCTCGTGATGATCTCTCCATGGATCTTCCAGAGGTCCAACGGAGAGTTGCGGGGAGTCGTATCGAATCGGCGGAAGTCGAGTGTCTTCTCGAAGACCTCCTGCGGCAAGACCTTGCGCCAGTGCGCAAGATCGAACACGGGGTGGTGTGATGTGGAGGGCATCGGATCCTATTGGCTAATGTACTGATCTGCCGAAGCGAGGGCGGTCATCGACTGCACCGCAGGAACAAGCTGGGCCTCGCGAAGCGTGGCGCATCCGTAGAGGCCAGCCCGAGTGGAATGCAGCGAGCCATTCGATGTCAGGCGGCGACCGGAACGAGGCAGCACGGTCCTCATTCACCGCCGGAAGAACCGCGTGTTCGTCATGCTGCACTCCGTAGGCGCGTTCAGGTCCACGCGCAGCGATTGCAGCACCGCCGTGAAGGCGAGGTTCGGCGGGACGTCGACGATCAGGTCCCATCGGCCGAAGGTGATGATCCCCGGCAGGACCGCCAGGATCGTCGGCGCATCGAGGCCGAGGAGACCGTCGCAGAGCGTGAGCGCGGCAGGCCGAGCAGGGTAGGCGGCGATGAAGAGGATCACGTGATCGCCGTTCTCGCCGCGGGTTCGAAACGAAGCGAGGTTGCCGCCGAGCTCGACGACCTCGAGCGTGGGTTGCAGTCCCGACTGGAACCGCCCGATGTCGCCGCCGGCAGGGTTGTTCCCGGGGGCGATGCAGGGCGAGGTCGGGCGCAGGTGGAAGTCGCCGTTCGCAGCGTCCACGAAGTGCGGGTCGCCGGAGATGTTCGAGGGGTGGAAGTCGAGCAGGCTGCCGTCCTCGGCGAGGTTGCCGCGCACGTCGTCGCTGGGGAGCAGGCTGCCGGGGGTGATGTCGGCGATGGAGTTGCCGGCGAAGATGTTGCCCCAGGCTTCGATGGGAATCGAAGATCCGGGTCTGTGCAAACGTACTCCAACCTGGCTCAAGCTGATGACGTTGCCGAGAAAGTGCGCGGATGCTCGACCTCTGTCGAGATGAATGTCTGCGGCTACGCCACACTGGGCTATAGAGTTGTTTTCAAGTGCGAGCGCGTCGAAGCCGAACTCTGGCGGAATGGCGACTCCAGTGATCCAGTTGGCGATGGTGTTGTTGAGAATGTATAGCCTCTGGAGATTGCATTCGATGTGAATGCCTGCGATGCCCGGCGAGGCGTTGCCTCCACTGATGATGTTTTCCTCAATGGACGATATTGCCAATGTACTCCAAGCCGATCCGGCGCCGACAAAGATGCCGCGCCCCGCGGCGCCGTGTATTCGGTTTCTTAAGATCGCAAAGTAGTACGGCGACCAGGGAATGTTGATGCCCCCATTGGTGACCGTGTTCTCTGTGATGGTTAGATAGTCGAGAACGCTGGCTGTGATTGAGTGGCAAGTGTTGCCGCTGATGCGGTCCGAGACTCCGCGACGACTGGCTGACACTACAAGCTGTCCGTCAACGATATTGTCCTCGACCGGATATAGGTAGTACGCGCCTACGTACAGGTTGCCGCGCCGAACGGTGTTGCGAAGCGCGCTGCCTGCTGTGTCGTCCCCGGATAGATTGATGATGATGCTCCCGCCCTCTACGGTGTTGTCGTGTACTCGTGGGTGCATGAGTCCATAAACGCTCTGGGTGCTATCGCAGGTGATAGATCCACTGAAGATTCTATTGCGCAGTATCTCAACAAAGCCGGCGTCGCCTCCTTGCGTTTCGATGCATCGAACACTTCCGTGGACCTCACAGTCTTGCAGCAGGAATCGCGATTCGGGATTCTCGGCCAGAACATCGCCGATGTGTGTGCAGCGCGAAACCCTAGCGGACATGGGGTTATCGATCATCAGGTTGCCAGTCGAGTCACTGAAGAGGTGCATGTCTCCGGCGAGATGGCAATCGTCGATAACCAGATGCACGCCATGGCCGGCGTACCCATACGCGACGTACACCTCGAACCGCCCCTCGATCCTGCATCCAACGATTCTGCTGGTGCACCGCGTCGCCGCGTTCGGCGCCTCGATCCGCACCGCGGGCGCTCCGGCGACGACCAGGCTGCCGGCGTTGCCGATGATCTCCTCGGTGTGGTCGCCAGGCCGGATGATGCGGACGCACGGCGAAGCTCCGGCGTCGATGCGCGCGGTCGAGCTCGCGTCCCAGGTGGTCAGCGAGACGCCCGGGAGCAACGAGAGCGGGAAGGACTCGGCCGGAGCGGCGAAGGTGCCGCGAAGGCGCAGAACGTCGCCCGAGGCCAGCGGCTGCCCGAGCGCGAAGCTGATCGTCCTCCAGGGCTGCGCGGCAGTACCAGGATTGGCGTCGTTCCCGGCACCGGCGTCGAGGTAGTAGTCCGCGGCCGAGGCCGTGGAGGCGAGGAAGAGCGCGAGGGCGAGCGTGGATAGGCAGCGCATGCTGGCGGGTCTCGAAGGAAGTCGAGGGCCAGCATAGTCGAGGGGGCTGGGGCGGTGTCTAGGCGGTGACTTCGGGCAGCGTGGGGCTGACGTTGGTCGAGACTTGGCATCCTCGATCGGACGATCGATGTGGCCGACTTGGCAACGCGCGCTTCGCGTCCGAGGATGCGCGCATGTCGCCCACCATCTTGATGCTCGTCGCCGCCGACTACGAAGACCTCGAGGTGTGGTATCCGAAGCTCCGCCTCGAGGAAGCAGGCTACGCGGTGCCGCTCGCGGGACTCGGGGAGCCTGAGTACCAAGGGAAGTACGGGTATCCAGCGCGTACCGACGGCCACGTGCGCGACTTCGCCGCCGCGGAGCTCGAGGGCATCATCGCGCCGGGCGGCTGGGCACCCGACAAGCTGCGGCGCGATCCCGCGGTGCTCGCTCTCGTCCGCGAGCTGCACGCGCAAGGCAAGCTCATCGGCACGATCTGCCATGGACCGTGGGTCCTGATCTCCGCGGGCATCGTGCGAGGGCGGCGCCTCGCGGCGACGGTTGGGATCAAGGACGACCTAGAGAACGCCGGCGCCACGTGGGTCGACGAGCCGGCCGTCATCGACGGGAACATCGTCAGTGCGCGCGTGCCGAAGGATCTGCCGGCGTTCGGCTGCGCGCTGATCGAGACGCTGGCGCGACTGCAGCACGCAGCTCCGCAGCGCTGAGCGCCCATCGCGCCCCGCGAGCTCGACGTCGCGCGTTGGTTCCCGCGCGATTGCGAGACGGAAGTCCCAGAGGGACGGTCGCACTTGGTCGAGTGCAGGAGCGCTGCAGCGAGCGCCTCACCATCATCGGCGCGGTGGTCTGCGACAAGCGCACGCTGCGTTCCTCTCCGCGGATTCCCGGCCTTCCTCGAACCGATTTCCAGCCGAGCTGGTAGTCGTAGGCATGCCCCGCAACAGGACCCATTTCCGCGACGGCGACGCTCCCGCGACAACCGAGAGGCTGATCGAGCACGTCGATTGGCTGCGGCGTCTCGCCAGGTCCGTCGTTTCCGATCCCACGGATCGCGATGATGCCGTGCAGCAGACGTGGCTCTCTGCGCTGCTGCATCCACCCGCGGATGGGCCGGGGCTACGGGCTTGGCTGAAGCTCGTTCTGTTGCGATGCGCTGCGCGGCAGCGCGAGCGCGGCGCGTGGCGAGCGAGGTGGGAGAACGCCGCGGCACGAGACGAAGCGGCGCCGTCCGCACACGAGATCGCAGAGCACATCTTGCTCGAGCGCGAGCTCGCGCAAGCCGTCGCCGAGCTGCCCGAAGCGCAGCGCGTGGCGGTGTGGATGCGGTTCTGGGAGCAGCTCCCTCCTCGCGAGATCGCGCGGCGACTCGAAGTCCCCGTGGAGACGGTTCGGACGCGGCTGAAGCGCGCGCTGTCCGCGCTACGTGGGAGGCTCGAGCGCACCCACGGCAACGACTGGAAGGCCGCATTGGCACCGCTCGCCGGCCTGCCGATGGCGTTCGGCGCGCCCGCACACCTTGCAGGTGCGGTGACGACAGTAGCACTCGGATGCGGAGGGATTGCCTTGAAGACCAAGCTAGCGGCCGTGGTAGGCGTCGTACTGGCCAGCATGCTGGTCGGCACCTGGGTCCTTCCCCCGGCATGGCTCGACCATGCGAACGAGAGCGCGACGACCGACGATCGCCGTTCTGAGGCGCCTCTTGAGCGCAGGGAGGGATCGACTGGACCGTTCGCCTCGTCCAGCGGAGTTCGGCGCGATCGGTCGATAGAGCCGAACCTACCCGATATCGCCCTTCCGATGACGATGGGCGACTCCGCCGATCTGATCGTCCGCATCCTCGATGCACGCGGCGAGCCAGTGAACGACCTGAGTATTTACCTCGCGACCGAGCGCGCGAAGCCGGACAAGAACGGCGAGCGGCAAGTTCATTACTCGACTTGGCGCGTGGAAGGGAAGGCGCCGCGGCACGGCATTCGGATTCCCGCTTCGAAGCTAGAGGACGCCTTTGCGAAGGCACGAGAAGTACAGGCAGAGGGGCAGACTGCGTCGGTACGGATCAAGCCGAGCTTCACCACTCCCTCCTGCTCCGGCTACGAGTTCGCGGCACTCGAGAAGCCAGAGGGCGACATCGAGCTCCGGCTCGAAGGCAGCGGCTTTTTGCGCGTCGAGGCCATGGCTCCGTCGGGTGAGGTCTATCACGGTGATCTGAGTGCTCTGGTGATGGTTACCTCGGCTGAGGCTGGGGCAGAGCGCCCGAATCAGCAGACCTCGCCCTCCCACAGTTGCTGGCTCTCGCCCTCGGAACCGCGCATTCGCGTGCCACTCGGAAAGCCTCTCTTCGTCGAGCTGTGGCCTCGCATCCATGAGTTCCACCGTCATAGCGAAACGATCGCCGGTCCGCTCGCCGAAGGCGAAGAAGTGTTGCTCCGATACACCCTACGTCCTTATGCGTTTCTCGTAGGCCGGCTCTTGTCGATCGAAGGCGAGCCCTTGCGAGCGCAGCGCTTCCACTTCTCGATGTACGTGGGCACCGGCATGAGCGGAGGGCATAGTCGCACGGACACCGAAGGTCGCTTTCGCCTGGCGATCTCTCGCGAGCCGGAGCCCGACAAGGTGGACGTGGTGAAGTTCTTTCCGCTGCTCGACGGCCAGCAAAGCTACGACACGGGCGAACTCGAGAAGCAGGCGAAGGCAACCGTCGAGAACATCGTCGTCCCCGCCTCCGGAGAACACGACCTCGGCGACGTCCGCATTGCGCCGTCAGATCGAAAGATCCTCGTCTCGGGAGTGGTCGTCGACGAACTCGGCCAGCCCCTGGCAGGCGCTACCCTGAGCGCTTGGAAGGTTTGGCCTCTCGTTCGCCCTTGGGAAGAGATCGAGTTCCTCGAGGACGCGGGTACGAGCACGAAGCCCGATGGAACCTTCGAGATCCTGAGCCGCCAGAACTGTCGCGCGGTGCTGTTGAGTGCGGCGAAGGACGGGCGCTACTTGGCGAAAGGGGTAGTGGCAGAGATCGGGCGCAGCGACGCGCGGCTGATTCTTCACGCTGGCGGCTCCGTATCGGGAGCGCTACTCCTTCCCAACGATTTCCCGTGGACAGCCATCTCCGTAAGGTGCAGTCACCAAGACGGCAGATCCGACAATCGAGAGCTCGACAGAGAAGGGCGATTCCAGTTCACGAGTTGTAGGCCCGGTGTGCATGCGATCCACATCGAGCTGTCTCCGTGGCCGGCGCTGCTCGAGATTCGCGACATCCTCGTTGATGGAGCGCAGCCATCCGCCGATGCCCGATTGCGCGAGATCGATCTGCGACAACGCCTGGCGGTACTGCGCCTGCGGGCGTTGGATTCCTCCGGCGCACCGTTGAGGCACAAGTTCCTCGAGTACTCGCCGGATGACCGATTCGAGCGCTCGAAGAGCGTCCTCACCGACGCCGACGGCCTCGCCGGGATCGCGTTGCCGGTCGATGCCGAGGGTCTGGCCATCTCTCTCCGCGACGGATCCCCCGCCTACCTGCGTTGGAGTCCCGAACTGCAAGAGGCCCGCCTTGCCGAGCCGATCGAGCTCCAACTCTTGCTCGAGCCGAAGCCCGAGCTTCCCCAAGGGGTTTTTCTCTCGGTTCGTTTGGACCGCGAAACCGACGCGAGTGGAGCCTCTGACCGATCTCAGAGGCGAAAGCAGGGATCGACGTTCGTCGACGGCAAGGCGGATTGCCGCGTTCCCACCGCGGGACGGTATCGGATGACCTGGTTCGCCCATACCCAAGCGAAGACCGTCGAGCTTGCTTCGCCGGAGCCTCAGTCGATCGAAGTCTCTTCCGATCGAGCCTCGCAGAGCCTTCGGGCAACTCCTCCCGCAAAGGAACTCGCGGAGGCACTCGAGCAATGGAAGCGCTGATCGCCGACCGTGCTCCCGGCCAAGCGAGTCCGGACCTCGCGTGACGAATATCGTCACTCCTGCCCAGGTACGACGAGCTGCGACCCTTGCGCCCTCAGCCCCGTCCGCACTTCGAGCGCGCCGAGACCAAAGCACCCGCACCGCAGCATCGAGCCCCAGAACGCGAGCGATCTAACGCGAAGCCAACCGCAACCGCAGGAACCGCGGGAAGTAGAGCCCCTCGTCAGCGACGAGCGCACCGAAGTCGAGCGAGTTCGCGACATAGGTCGCCGCAACGCCGCCCTCGCACGCGAGCGCCGGATGCGCCTTCGCCGCGTAGATCAGGATCTGCGCGCGCGCGGCTTCCGCGGGGCGATGCAGGAGCTGCAGCGAAGACCAAGGCCCGGTGAGCTCGGGCGCGGTGCGGATCCCGAGCGGAGCCGGCCCGAAGCCGAAGCCGTGCAGCGCGCACCAGCGCTCGCCGTTGCGATGCAGCGTGAGCTCGGCCTGCGCGGGAGCGAAGAGGGGCGCCATGTGCTGCGGCGCTTCCGCGAGCGGCTTCCAGCCTTGCTCGCCGCACCACGCCTCCGCGTCGAGGAGCTCGCCCGCGCGGAGGCGCGCGAGCGGCCAGCGCACGAGGTGCAGCGCGTGGTGCTCACCGCGCGGTGAGGCGGCGTAGAGATGCTCGCCCTCGACGAAGCAGCCGCCGCCGCCGAGCCGTAGATCCTCCGGCAGCGCGGGCAGATCGATCCAGCGGAGATGCCATGCCTGCGGCTCCGCGTCGGGCTCGTCGACGAAGGCCGCGCGCGAGCGCTCGAGGGCGAAGCCGAGTCCGCCGGAGCTGGGTTTCACGGCGAAGAAGAAGAGCAGGAGCCGAGTACCGATGCGGACGCCACTTGCGGGCCAGAGCCAGAGCTCGCGCTCGTCGCGATCCGGCAACACGAAGAAGGAGCGCGGCTCGCCTTCGTGCTCGCTCCAGGCGAACGCCATGGCTGCGCTCCGCGGATCGCGCCCGCGTTGGATCGCGACGCTGTTCCGCACCATGCGCGCGTCGCGGCGCGTGCCGCCCTTCGGCGCGACGAAGCTGTCGGCGAAGAGCCAGAGGAGGCGCTCGCCGCCGAGCTCGACGCTGGAAGCACCATCACCGCCGCGCCAGCGCGGATCCGCGCGGAAGAGGCGATCGGCGTCGGGCCAGGGTTCGAGCTTCGGTGCGTCGAGATCGAAGGCACCCGTCTCGTAGCGGAGAAGGAGTGCGCCGCTGGCGCTCCGCGTCCAGAGCCGCAAGAACTTCGCCGTGCGGCCGTCGCCGCAGCGCACGATGCCCGCTTCCACGTGCAGCGACTCGTCGCGCGCGTGGAAGGCATGCTGCACCTCGTGGGTGTGCGAGCCGAGCGGACGCGGGAGCTCGCGCAAGAAGCGCGGATCGTCGGAGAGGTCGGCGAGCCCGCGCCAGCCTTCGGCGCGCTTCGTCCAGACGCTGAGATAGCGGCCGCCAGGTGCGGCCGCGCCGACTTCCGCCGGTGCCGCACTCCACGTCCCGCGCGTGAAGCCGAGATCGCCCGAGCCGGCGCACCACGCTTCGTCCGGCTCCCACGTGAAGCCCGCCGGCGGGAAAGGGCGGCCGCGGAAGAAGAGCTCGCGCTCGGCGGCGCCCACCGCGATCGGTCCGCTGGGCGGGAAGACCAGCGCTTCGGGAGCGAAGTTCTCGAGCCAGCCCTCGACGCCTCGCTCGCGCGTCGCCCGCGCGAAGCGCCGGTCCGCCTCGACGAGCACCGCGCTCTCGTCCACCGGAGCCTCCTCCGCCACTTCCGGCGCAGCGCCGCCCACGCCCTCGGAAGCGGCGAGGGCGAGTGCCGCGAGGCCGGCGCGACGCATGAATTCACGAGGTCCGCACATGCCCCGAGCCTAGCCAGCCGAT
>JAEUHW010000220.1 GCA_016793245.1 Planctomycetota bacterium | reverse complement strand
GGGGGGCCGGACCATCGCTTCGCGGATCTGCGATGAGCGCCGATCGTCAGGGTGCGTCCTGCTCGCTCCGGTGGTGAGACTGCGCTCTCCCGAACCTTCGAAGTCACGAGTGACCGGCTCGTGCTCTCAGGTGTCGATCTTCGCGGCCGGGTTCTCTCAGGAGCGGCGTGCAGATTGCGAGAGACCGACGCGTGCGATCCGTGCGAAGCGCGCGACACGGATCGGTAGAACGCGTTGTGGAGCTTTGATCTCTAGTCACGCGTCCAGGCGCGCGGCGCGTTCACCGACCGAGCTCGACGTCCTGCGCATTGAGCAGCACGAGCTGCGGACCGGCGGCGCTGGAGTCGAGGCGCATGCCTTGGGTCGAGACCAACGCGCCGCTGAGCCAGGGCTGATTGGGCACGAGCAAGGTGATGTCCCCGCTGCCGATGTAGATCACCGGCGAGGGCACCGGCGCGAACAGGAGCTCGCCGTTCCCGAAGCGGATCCCGCTCGCCGGGCCGCCGGCGCCCAAGCAGAGGATCGTCGCGACGGTGTTCGCGTTGGCGTTGAACGTCGTCGTCCAGGTCTGGCCCAGGGCGGGTCGCGAGACGCAGGAGAACCCGACGGAGTTGACTCCATTGCCGTTCCGGAACGCGCAGCGCGCCACGTTGCGGAACGGCATCTCGCCGCCGAGCATGTTCTGGCCCGTCAGGCCCGGTACGGCGAAGCGCGCGAGGAGCTGTCCCGTCTTCGACCACTGCTCGAAGGTTCCCATCGTCCGGCGATCGTGCAGCCACAGCGTGTCGTCGGCGTGGTCCAGAGCGAGCGCCATGTTCTGCACGTGGCCGGTGCTGAACGAGCGGAGCACCGTGCCCGTGAGCGAGTACTCGGTGAGGTTCATCGTCCCGAACTGCGACACCCAGAGCGAGTCGTTGGTCGGGTCGTAGGTCAGCGAGCCGATCGAGCCCGCATCGAAGAGCTGCACCGGGTTCGCCCACGTCTGATCCAGGCGATAGACGTTGCCGCTGCTGTCGATGGTGTAGTGGGAGAGCCCGTCCGTGGTTCCATCCCAGGCATAGATCGGCCCGGGCGGGTGCACGTAGCGCGTCGTGAGGTCGTTCCCGATGAGATCGTACTCGGCGCCGGTCCAGCCCACGTCCGTGCCCATCGTGCGCACGGTGGTCGTGACCGCGAGCGGGTATTGATGCGAGCTCGTACCCACCGCCGTGCTCCACGAGAGCCTCACCACGCCGCCCTGGAGGATGTGGAACATGCTCTGGTCGCCCGCCACCAAGTAATACTCGCTCACTTGAGCGTCGGCGATCGTGGGGATGCAGCAGAGGACGAGGGCCGCGACGGAAGCTGAGGAGCGAGAGACGGACATCGGTAGGTCTCCACGGGTGGGGTGGACTTGGCGGCCGAAGGCGGGGGCGGGCCTACAGCATCGCCGAGGAGCGCCGTGCGCGATATCCGAGGAAGAGGCGAAGAGGGTACGTCGCGCCGCGGCGCCGAAGTTCGGCCAGGCAAGTTGCGCCGTCCAAGGGCGGAGTGTGCCGTTCCCGTTGCCCCTTCCCGAGTTGCGGATCGCCCCGAGCTCTCGAGTTAACGAAGTCGGCCGCAAGGGAGCAGGAGAGCGGATCCGAAAGGACCGACGCGTCGAGGGACCGACCGGATTCGATTCTCGCCGAGTGCTAGCACGCCGTCGAAAAGTCGGACAAAATGACGGCATGGTGTCGAGACCTTCGTTCCGGCGTCTCCTGGAGCCCCCCCGAGGCTCCTTCTTCTTGTTCGGCCCACGCGGGGTCGGAAAGAGCACTTGGCTCGCAGCGGCCTTGCCCGAGGCCGCGCGCTTCGATCTGCTCGATCTCTCGACGTACCAGCGCTTCCTCGCGCGACCCTCCAGCTTCGGAGCCGAGCTCGAAGCGCTGCCGCGCGGCACGACCGTCGTTGTCGACGAGGTCCAGCGGTTGCCCGAGCTGCTGAACGAGGTCCATCGGGCGATCGAGGGCCGGAGGCTCCGCTTCGCCCTCTGCGGTTCGAGTGCGCGGAAGCTGAAGGTGGCGGGCACGAACCTCCTCGCGGGTCGCGCGGTGCAGCGCTTCTTGCATCCGCTCGTGCCCGCAGAGCTCGGCTCCGCCTTCGATCTCGAAGAAGTACTTCGCTGGGGCGCGCTGCCGATCATCTTCACGGCTCCCGAGCGGGAAGAAACTCTAGAGGCCTATGCGCAGCTCTACCTCACGCAGGAGATCCAAGCCGAGGCGCTCGTGCGGAATCTGCCCGGCTTCGCGCGCTTCCTCCCGATCGCCGCGCTGTTCCACGCGGAGGTCCTGAACGCCGCTTCGCTCGCACGCGACGCCGAGGTCTCGCGCACCACGGTGCTCTCCTATCTCGAGGTCTTGGAGGATACGCTGCTCGCGTTCCGCCTGCCGGCATACGAGGCGCGCCTCCGCGTGCGCGAACGGAAGCACCCGAAGCTCTACTGGGCTGATCCCGGCATCGTGCGCTCGGTGCGGAAGCGCCGCGGAGCGCCCACGAGCGAAGAACGCGGCAAGCTCTTCGAGGGCTGGATCGCCTCGCTGCTGCGCAGCTATCGCGACTACGAGAAGCTCTTCGATGCGTGGTCCTACTGGGCCCCCGGCAAGGGCTCGCTGGTCGAGGTCGACTTCCTCCTCCAACGCGGCGACGAGATCTTGGCACTCGAGGTGAAGTCGAGCGCGCGCGTCGAGGAGCGCGAGCTGGCCGGCCTACGTGCGATCGGGGAGCTGCCAGAAGTCGTGCGCCGCGTGGTGCTCTTCGGCGGGCCGCGCCGACAGCGAACGCCGGATGGAATCGAGCTCTTGCCGCTGCGCGCGTTCCTGGAGGAGCTGGAGGGCGGGACGCTCTTTCCGTGATCTACGCAGGCGATGTCGATCGTCGATGGCGCGTCGCGGTCGAGCGGCGCCGCCGCGATCAACGGTCGAGCAAGCGCCGCAGCTCGCGCGCCGAGCCGAGCTGCGGCGTCGACGAGGGCAGCAATGCGCGGCGCGCTTCGAGCTCTCCGGCGCGCTCCAGCGAACGACGCGCGCCGGCGATGTCCCCGGCGCTGCGGACGGCCGGGTTCCCCTGTGCATCGGCGAGCTGCATCACCGCGCGAGCGAGCGTCGTGCGTACCTTGCGATCGGCGCCGGCCTCGGCTTAGAGGCGCTCCAGGTTCTCGATCGCGTTCGCGATCATGTCGCTCTGCAGCGCGAGCGTGCCGTCCACCGCGCGTAGTCGCGCGTGGTAGTCGAAGACGAACGCGAGCGAGAGATCGAGTTGACTTGCGAAGAGGCGCTGCGCGCGTGCGCCGGCATCCAACGCCGTGCGCTCGGCGCTGCGAGCGACATCGCGCTCCACCTCCGCCGCCGCCCGCGCGTCTTCGGCGTCGCGCGCGTAGCGCGCGCTGACGATGGCGGCCGCCGTCGAGACGAGCAGCAGCGCGAGCGCGGCACCGACCAGGAGCTTGTAGCGTCGCGCGAAGAAGAGCGCCGCGCGCACCGCGCTCGGCGCGCGCGCGAGGACCGGCTCGCCGCGGACGAAGCGTCGGAGATCGGCGGCGAGCTCGGCCGCGTTCTCTTGGCGCCGCGCGGGTTCCTTCTCGAGCGCGCGCCACGCGATCGCATCGAGATCGGCGGGCACGCCGGGGGTCGCAGCCTTCAGTCGCCGCGGAGCCTTGTCGCGGATCGCGCGCGCGAGATCGGGTAGCGCTCGCGCTTCGGCGGCATACGGCAAGGCGCCGCTCACGAGCTCGTGCAGCACGACGCCCAGCGCGTAGACGTCGGTGCGCGTGTCGATGCGCGTGTCCTCGCCTCCGATCTGCTCGGGAGCCATGTACTGCAGCGTGCCGATCAGGGCGCCCGTCGCGGTGGCGAGCGTGCGCTGCGTCGCTTCGCGATCGGCGAGGCACGCCACGCCGAAGTCGATCACGTGCACCTGCCCCGCGCGATCGACGAGCAGGTTCGCCGGCTTCAAGTCGCGGTGCACGACGCCGCTGCGGTGCCCGGCTTGCACGGCGTCGCACACCGCGGCGAGCAGCTCCAGGCGGGCGCGGAGTGGCAGAGCTTCTTCGCGTGCGAAGCGCGTGAGATCGCGCGCATCTTCGATCAGCTCCATCGCGAGCCACGGGAGCTCGAGCTCGCCGAGCGGACCGCGCTGCATCTCGACGCCCGCGGCGTAAATGCGCGCGATCCCCGGATGATCGAGCACCGCGAGCAGATCGGCTTCGCGCTCGAAGCGCCGCCGCGCCGCGGGATCGGCGCCGCCGTGACCCAGGATCTTCAGCGCCACGCGCCGCTTCGGTCGCTCTTGCTCCGCTTCGTAGACTCGCCCCATCCCGCCGCTCGCGAGGAAGCGCACGATGCGGAACTCGCCGATGCGCTCCGGTGGCGCGACGAGCGGCCCGCCGAGCCCGCGCACCGCCTCGGCGCCCGACTCGAGCTGCTCCGCGAAGGTCGTCTTCTCGACGTAGGCGAGGAGGCTCCGCACCTCGCGCTCGAGCGCGGTGTCGCCGTCGCAAGCGCGCGTCAGGAACTCCGTTCTCTCGCCCGCTGGAAGCTCGAGCGCTGCGGCGAAGAGCACGCGCACGCGCGCGAGCATGCCGGACGCCGCGCCGTCCCCTGGGGCGCCCGCCTCGTTCACGGTTCGCGCACCTCGGCGAGCTCGCGCTCGAGCCAACAGCGTGCGAGCGTCCAGTCGTAGCGCACTTGCCGTTCGCTGCGGCCCACGAGTATCCCGATCTCGGTGAGCTCGAGTCCGGCGAAGAAGCGGAGATCCACGACGCGCGCGAGCTCGGGCTCTTGCGCGGCGAGCTTCTCCAGCGCGCCATCGAGGCCGAGCAGATCGACCTCCGTCGCCGTGAGCTGCGCCGCCACTTCGTCGAGCGGGACGCGCGCGGCCCCGGCGCCGCGCTTCGCCGTCCCCTTCGCGCGCGCATGATCGACGAGCACGCGGCGCATCGCGCGCGCGGCGAGTCCGAAGAAGATGCCGCGATCCAGCGGCGCCTCGTCGCGCGGCGCTCCGAGCCGCAGCCACGCTTCATGCACCAGCGCCGTCGGCTGGAGCGTGTGCTCCAGGCGCTCGTCGGCGAGATAGCGCGCGGCGAGGGCGCGGAGCTCGGCGTAGATGGCGAGGAAGGGGTCGGGCATGAGCGCGGGCAGGGAGGGAGCTGCCGCTCAGTCTGGCGCAGCGCCCGGCTTCGAACTAGCCCGGAGCGCCCTCGACCTGCCCTCAGAGCGTCTTCAGATAGGCGACCAGTCCTTCGACTTGGTACGCCTTCAAAGGCACCAGCGGCATCATCGGATGATAGCCCTCGCGGACATGCCGGGCCGGCTCGAGGATCGACTGGTACAGGTAGATATCCACGTCAGCGTAGGTTTTGCCTGCGCCGATGAGATCGGCATAGGACTCGCCGCTCGCCATCTTCTCGGTGCCGGCTTCGATGCGCGCGCGAAGTCCTTGATGCGAGGGCCCGATGAGCTTCGATCCGTCGCGCGAGTGGCACTGCGTGCAGCCGCTTCGCTCGTACGCGATCTGGCCGCGTGTCACCAGGTCCGGACCCAGGGCTGCGTTGCGACGCGCTTCACACCAAGCGGCATAGGCCTCGGGGGTGTGCACGACCACCTTGGCTCGCATGGCGGCGTTCTCGGGTGCGCTCGTGTCGAGGTTGCAGAGCAGGTGCTCCCCCGGCGCGCCCGTCTCGATCTCGACCTCGAGGGTGCTCGCTCCGAGCACGCGATCGAGCTGGAGCTCGGGGCAGGAGACGCGCACGCCGAACGGCCGGGAGCTGTCGCGCCGTTCGAAGCGCAGCACAGCCTTAGCGTGCGCGGGGAGGTGAAGCTCCGACCCATCGAGCCATGCCTGGGCCGCATCGACGTGCTGGAACTCGAACTGCCAAGGACTGCAATGGACCCGCAGCTCGAGGGGCGCCGCGCTGGGCGCCGGCGCGCGTTGCTCCGCAGTCTTCGGGGTATCGGCACAGGACGTCGCGAGGAGCGCGAGGAGGAGCAAGCCGGGAGTCGCGGGGTTCATGGGAGTGGCGCAGCGAGGGGCCGTAGGAGAAGGAAAGCCCTGCACGGAGCCTGGTCGAAGATTCTGAATCCGTCGCAGCTCGGGGCGCTGGACCTCACGGATTCGCCGGGCCGGGGAGCTGCTACTCCAGCTCCAGCAAGCGCGAAGCCAAGGGCTCCCACGCCGCCTCGAGCTCCTTCGCCTTCCTCGTGAGTTGCTCTAGCTCGCTGCGGACCTGTTTCAAGCGCGGCGCATCCTGCCAGAGCTCGGGCAGCTCGAGCTGGGCGCGAAGGGCTGCGGTGCGCTCGGCGTTGGCGGCGATCTCCTTCTCGAGCTTCGCCACCTGTGGCTTCAGCTTCTTCACTTCCCCGATGCGCTCTTGGCGCAGCTGGTGCGCCTTCTGGCGCGCGAGCTTCTCGGGATCCACGGCGGCGGCCTTGACCTGCGCCGCGCGTTGATCGCTGAGCTTCCGCTCGCTCTTGCTCTCGCCGCCGGCGGTCAGCGCGGCGCGCGCCGAGAGCGCCTGGGTCTTGTCGAGATAGAACGCGTAGTCGCCTAGATAGAGCGTCAGCTTGCCCGCCGCGACGTGGATCACCTTGCTCGCGAGCGTCTTGATGAAGTGCACGTCGTGGCTGATGAAGACCAGCGTCCCCTGGAACTGCTTCAGCGCGTCGACGAGCGCATCGATGCTGGAGAGATCGAGGTGCGTCGTCGGCTCGTCCATCAGCAGGAGGTTCGGCGGATCGAGCAGGAGCTTCACCAGTGCCAAGCGGCTCTTCTCGCCGCCGCTCAGGACCGCGACCTTCTTCTCGACGGCGTCGCCGGAGAAGAGGAAGGAGCCGAGCAGGGTGCGCACCGCTTGCTCGGTGACGCGCGCGGGCGTGTCCTGAGCCTCCTCGAGCACGGTGCGCTCGGGACGCAGCATCTCGACGCGGTACTGCGAGTAGTAGCCGGCGGTGACGTTGTGGCCGAAGCCGTGCGAGCCTGCCTGCGGCTGCAGGCGCGCGGCGAGGAGCTTCAGCAGGGTCGACTTGCCCGCGCCGTTCGGCCCGACGAGCACGATGCGCTCGCCGCGCTCGATCTCGACGTCGAGCCCGCGATAGACGGGGTTCTCCCCGTAGGAGAAATCGACCTGCTTCAGCCACACGACGCGCTGGCCGCTGCGGATCGGCTGGGGGAAGCGGAAGCCGATCGTCTTCTCGCCCGAGGTCGGAGCCTCGATCTTCTCCATGCGCTCGATCTGCTTCCGCTTGCTCTGCGCTTGCGCGGCCTTCGTGGCCTTCACGCCGAAGCGATCGATGAAGGTCTGGAGATGCGCGATCTCCTTCTGCTGGTTCTGGTAGGCGGCGAGCTGCTGCGCCTCGGCGGCCGCGCGCTGCGCCACGAATTGATCGTAGTTGCCGGTGTAGCGGTTCAGCCGTTGCTGGCGCAGCTCGACGATGCCGTTCACGACGCCATTCAGGAACTCGCGGTCGTGCGAGATCACGAGCAGCGCGCCGGGATAACCCTGGAGGTGCTCCTGGAACCAGAGCAGCGACTCGAGATCGAGATGGTTCGTCGGCTCGTCGAGCATCAGGAGGTCGGGCTCCTGGACGAGGAGCCGCGCCAGATGCGCGCGCATCACCCAGCCGCCGCTGAGCTCCCGCGCGGGACGATCGAAGTCCTGCGGCCGGAACGCGAGCCCGGCCAGGATCTGCTTCGCGCGCGCCTCGACTTGATAGCCGTTGAGATCGCGGAAGCGCTCGTGCAGCCCGTCGTGCGCGTGCTCGCCGAACTCGGGATCTTCCGGATGCGCATCATCGAGCGCATGGATCGCCCGCCGCAGCGCCACGAAGTCCGGCGTGATCGCGCAGGCCACCTCGACCACGCTCTCGTCGCCGACCGGCGCGCTCTCCTGCGGCAAGAACCCGACCGAGGCGTTCCGCTCGAGCGCGATCGTGCCGTCGTCGGGCGTGTTCTCACCGAGGATCAGCGAGAAGAGCGTCGACTTGCCGGCGCCGTTCGGCCCGACGAGGCCCAGGCGATCACCGCGGCTGAGCTGCAGCGACACCGCGTCGAGGAGGGTGCGCTTGCCGTACGACTTCGAGACTCCGGACAGTGTGAGCATGAGGCGAGCAGTATCGCGGGCTCGCTCGACCCTTGCGCGAGGGAAATTGCCGCGGCCGGGGACGAGGCAGATCGCGCTCCGCGCGAGCTCGAAGGCGGCGCCTGGTTCCAAGGTGCCGCGCTGGGTTGTAGAAGAGCCGCGGTCGGCTCCGCTCGGAGCGACGCTCGGTCTTCTTCACCGCAGCTCAGGGCTGCGCCCGATGCTCATGCTCACGGCTCGCACCGCCTCGTTCGCCGCGCTCTGGATGTCCATGCTGCTCGCGGGGAGCGCGCTCGCGCGACCGCAGGACGCGACCCCGGAAGCGAAGCCCGCCTCCGAGCTCGGCGCGCTCGAGTTCCGCTCCCTCGGTCCCGCGATCAGCGGGCGCGCGACGAGCGCCACGGGCGTCCTCGGGCAGCCGCTCGTCTTCTACGCCGGGTTCGCGCAGGGCGGCGTCTGGAAGAGCACGGACGGCGGACGGCAGTGGAAGCCGATCTTCGACGACCAGCCGACGCAGGCGATCGGCTCCATCGCGGTGGCACCCTCCGATCCGAACGTGATCTACGTCGGCTCCGGCGAGGCCAACATCCGCGGCAACGTCTCCTTCGGCAGCGGCCTCTTCCGCTCGACCGACGCAGGCAAGACCTGGCAGCAAGTATGGAAAGCGCGCGGCCAGATCGGCTCCCTCGCGATCCACCCGCAAGATGCGAACGTGGCCTACGCGGCGGTGCTGGGCTCGCCCTTCGGCCCGAGCGAGGAGCGCGGCATCTATCGCACGCGGGACGGCGGTTCCACGTGGCAGCGCGTGCTCTTCGTCGATGCCGAGACGGGCGCCTCCGAGGTCACGCTCGACCCCACGAACCCGCGCATCGTCTTCGCCGGCATGTGGCAGACGCGCCGCGAGCCGTGGAAGCTCAGCAGCGGCGGTAAGGGCAGCTCACTCCATCGCTCGAGCGACGGCGGCGAGACCTGGACGAAGCTCGAGGGCAGCGGCTTGCCTTCCGGTGTCTGGGGCCGCGTCGGCGTACGCGTGGCACCCTCGAAGCCCGAGGTCGTCTACGCGCTGATCGAAGCCGAAGAGGGCGGCCTCTTCCGCTCCGACGATGGCGGCAAGAGCTGGGAGCGGCGCAGCGGCGCGCGCGTGCTGCGCCAGCGCGCGTGGTACTACACCGTGCTCACGATCGACCCCACGAACGCGGACATCGTCTGGTTCCCTCAGGTGAACCTGCTGCGCACGATCGACGGCGGCAAGACCATCCACTCGGTCGAGACCAAGCTCCACGGCGATCATCACGAGCTCTGGATCGACCCGCACGACGCGCGACGCAAGATCGTCGCGAATGACGGCGGTGTCGGCATCACGCTGGATGGCGAGCACTGGTTCTCCCCACCGCTCCCGACGGGGCAGTTCTACAACATCGACGTCGATGATCGCTCGCCCTATCACGTCGGCGGCACGATGCAGGACTGGGGCACGGCGAGCGGCCCCGCCTACACGCTGCGCGGTGGCGAAGGCAGCGGCCCTTCTCTCGCCGACTTCTTCACCGTCGGCGGTGGCGAAGCGGGGGACTTCCTCTACGATCGCAGCGAGCCGGGGCACATCTACGCCGGCGAGTACTCGGGCTACCTCTCGCATCACGACGAGCGTTCGCGGCAGACCCGCAGCATCTCGGTCCATCCGCGGAACTACTCCGGCATCCCCGCCGAGCGCTCGCGCGATCGCATCCAGTGGACCGCGCCGCTCGCCGCTTCGCCGCACCACCCGCAGCGCCTCTACCACGCCTCGCAGCGCCTCTTCGCGAGCGACGATCGCGGGGCCTCTTGGCGCGCACTGAGCGAAGACTTGACGCGCAACGATCGCTCGAAGCAGCAATGGAGCGGCGGCCCCATCACCGGCGACCTCACCGGCGTCGAGGTCTACGGCACCATCTTCTCGATCGCCGAGTCGACGCATCGCGCGGGCGAGATCTGGGTCGGCACCGACGACGGCCTGGTCCAGCTCACGCGCGACGGCGGCGCCACGTGGACGAACGTGACCCCGAAGGACTTGCCCGAGTGGGGCACGGTGGAGTCGATCGAGCTCTCGCGCGCGCACGCTGGCACGGCCTACGTCGTGGTCGACGCGCGGCGCCTCGATGACCCGCGGCCGCATCTCTTCCGCACGCGCGACCACGGGTTGACTTGGGAACGCCTCGAGAACGGCCTGCCCGCCGATCAGCACCTCTTCGTCGTGCGCGAAGATCCGACCGATGCACAGCTCCTCTACGTCGGCGCCGAGCGCGGCCTCTTCTTCTCGCGCGACGGCGGAGCGAGCTTCGTCGATCTTCGCGGCAACCTCCCCGCCGTCGGCGTCGCCGACCTCGAGGTGAAGCACGACGATCTCATCCTCGGCACGCGCCGCGGCCTCTGGGTCCTCGATGATCTCAGCGCTCTACGTCGCTTGACGGCCGCCGCCAAGGCCGAGCCCGCGGTCCTCTTCCCGCCGCGGCCCGCCACGCGCGTTCGCCTGGCCTCGCGTTGGGATCGCCTCGAGTCCACGGCCGCTTCCAATCGCCCGCACGGCCTCGTCATCCACTACTGGCTGAAGGAAGCCGTCGCGGATCCCGCGCCCGGCACCCCGCGTTCGCAGGACGACCCCGCCGAGCTCCGCCTCGAGATCTTCGATGCGCAGGGTCAGCTCGTGCGCACGCTGAGCTCGGTGCCACGGCCGAATCGCTACGCTCCCGACGACGCCGACGATCCCGAAGAGCCGAACAAGGGCGCACTCACGCGCAAGCTTGGTCTGCAACGCGTCGTGTGGGACCTCCGTCATGAAGGTGCGAAGCGCCTCCACGCCAAGATCGACGCCGGCAATCCCGATCGCGGCCCGCTCGTTCTCCCCGGCCGCTATCGCCTCCGCCTCCGCGTGGGCGAACGCCTCCTCGAGACCGAAGCCGAGATCCTCCCCGACCCGAGCTCACCCGCGACGCAGGCCGATCTCGAGCAGAACCTCCGCACCTCCCGAGAGCTCCGCGCCGCCCTCGATCGCATCACCGACCTCGTCGAAGAGCTCCGCTCTATCCGTTCCCAGGTCGAAGCCATCCTGAAGCCGCTCGGCAGCGACGATGCGACTAAGGCCGTGCGCGAAGCAGGCAGCGAACTCATCGCGCGCTGCCATGCGCTCGAAGCGCGCCTCCACAACCCCGAGGCCGAGGTTGTCTACGACGTGCTCTCCGGCCGCGCGGGCGGAGCGAAGCTCTACTCGCAGATCTCGCCGCTGCTTTCCGAGCTGCAGTCTTCGGATCATGCGCCGACGCAGGGGTTGCTGGAGCAAAAGGTCGAGAACGAGGGGGAGCTCGAGGGGATTGGGCGGGAGGTCGAAGGGCTTCGCTCGAGGGAGTTGGGGAACTTCGAGAGGGAGGTGCGAACGTTGCCGCGGGTGATCTTGCCGAGGATCGAAGCGCGCGGAGTGCGTTCGACAGGGGAGGCGCCGCACAAGGAAGCCAAGGAACAGGTCGCTTCTGGATCGATGGGTAAGGGCGACACCACAAGTCTCGGGAGGATGCCTAAGATGAAAACGGTTAGAGTGAGCGGCTGGGAACTGACGATTCCCGACGACTGGGCGCCAAAGCCGCACGATCGTTCGAACGCATACTTCGAGTCCTCTGATGGACGGTTCGGCTGCTACATCAGAGCCCTAGGATTCTCTACGCCGCGACCGAGCGCTCGAGATGCGGCTCAACATCTGCAAGGCCTGTACGAACGTAGTTTGCAGAAGAACCCAGAGATGCACTGGGAAGTCGCGGAGAAGACGGAAGCTCCCCAGGGCTCGCTCTCGATGTCGGTCTTGGATCTGATGGATCGCAGCAGGCAACACCGCGTGGTGAGCGCCGTTCTGGCCAGTGATAACGAGGCGATTCAGGTGACCATTCACGACTACCTTTGTGAGGACTACGCTGCATCGCGGCGACTGATCGGCGTCGTGACAGATTCGCTGAAGAAGTCGGCGGCATCTGGCCGCTGAAGTGCCCGTGCGAGTTGGTCCGCGACGTTGCGGCATGATCGAGCGATGATTGCGCTCGCTGGGGTGCTGGCGTCGCGCCAAGAGCTCAACGATCGCTGTGCACGTTCTACAGCGGGAACATGACGCGTGCCGGCCAAGCGTTGATCTACTCTGGTCGGGTCAGCGCGCTCCTGCACCTCGTCAGCGCCTCGAGAACCAACATCGACATGATGCTCTGGTTCGATCGAGCGACGGTGAACGGCGTTCCCGTTTCGGGCATCTCGACGATCGTTTCGGCGGGCCTCGTCGACTCGATGTGCCTCTTCCGCACGCGCATCCCCTACCGTCCTTCGATGCTTCTTTTCCGCCTGGGCGACTCGTTCGTCTTCGAGGGCTTCACCTTCGGCGCAGGAACGCTGGGGCGCACAGGCCCCGTCGAGATGACTTGGCGCTGACGCTCGATGCCATGGAGCTCCGCGATCGAGCAAGGGGCTTCGGCGGCAAGAGTCTCCGGCGTCGGACTCCGCCAAGATCCCTTCGCGACCTCCCTCCACGCCCGATTCGATCGTGCTCAAGGCGCAGAGCTCGAGGCGATCGTGCGCGAGGTGGAAGGGCTTCGATCCGATGAGCTCATGCGCTTCGAGGAGGTGGTACGGAGCTTGCCGCGGGTGGTGGTGTCGGGAGGAAAGCGCTGATCATCCGGCAGAGGCCATTCGTTCGTCGCTCACGGGAGAGCTGGAGCTCGAGGGTAGCGATCGTCCGGACGGAGGAGTCCGGGAGGTTCTTACTTGAGGTACCGCTCGCCGCCATGGGGAGACGGGGATGGCATGGTCGCTGCTGCTCGCTCCAGGCGTCACGATGTCAGGGTAGATGAGCATCCTTCGATCGCCACGAGCTCTGCGTCGTTCTCGCGGTGTCGTTGCGATCACGGCTCCACGGATCTCTCGAGCGGGGCTCAGTAATGGAGCTTGAGATCGAACGCGCGTGTCGTCTGAACTCCGACGCCGAAGATCAACGCTTGCGTGTAGATGTTCCCTTGCAGCGCGCCGGGAGAGCTGGGCAACGGTACCGAGAGATCGAGGGCGCGTCCGGTGGCCATCGGGACGATGGCCTCGAAGCTCGTGCGCAACAGGCAGCCATAGCCCAGATCGAACGGCAGCGAAACGGAACCCAGGCGAGAGCTGGAGACGCCGAACAGCAGCAAGGCCGCTCCATTCACGTGGCCCGTCGTGTCGAGTCGGAGCTCCAGCGCGCCGCCCGGCGCGGGTCTGGACATGAGGTGCAGGCCTTCCTCGTCTCGACGCTCATAGCAGCCACTGCCCATGGGCGCGGCGGTCGCGGCATTTCCGCTCTGCAGCGCGCGGATCTCGCTCGCGCTCAGCACGCGCGGGAAATAGCGGAACTCGTCGAAGTCGAAGAAGGTATTGCCAGCTTCCCATCCGCGCTCGCTCGCTCCGAGGCTGACCAGTCCGTAAGACGTGTCGAGTCGCGGAGAGAGCACGCCGCGATTCGGATCGGCGATGCCGTCGATCCAAATCGTGAGCAGCCCGGTGACGACGTCCACGGTACATGCCAGGTGTGTCCATCGACCCGGCGATTGGATCGGCGTCGCCGTCGTGACTTGCTGCGGTTGATTCTGCGGACCCCAGACGATGCCGAGGCGGTTGCCCGCTACAGACCCTCCCGTGACGGCCGTGAAAAGGTTCGTCTGAAGGAGAGCCACGGGCGCGTTCGGCGCTTGCGGCCCCATCCGCATCCACCATGCAATGGTGCAGGGACCTGCGGCGTTCGCGACATTCTCGCTGCTCGAGCTAACGCTGCCTCCCGTACCGCGAGCCAGCATTCCCGCGCCGGGGTCATTGCCTCGGAAGGCCTCGCGACCTGTACCGGGATCGCCCTGCCAGCGCGAACTGCCTGTCACGATGTACCTGTCAGCAGCCTCGCCACCTCGTGCGCTGTCCCAGACGTCCGTTCCCGAAGTCTCGTCGAGACTGAGCCGGATTTCGCGGCGTGCTTCGCTCGTCCAGACGCGCCCGCTGCTGGAGGTCGGATACCGGAGATCCATCGCAACGACGTCGTCGTCGCCGTCGCGATCCACGTCACCGACGGCGATGAGTACGGGAGTCTCCGGGAAGTTCGGCGTACTGCGGCGCGAGACCGTGGCCGAGCGTTCCCAGAGGATGTCGTCACCGTAGGTGACGACGAGCAGATCGAGTGGGCCGATGGCGTCGAAGGATCCGATCCGCGCGGCGGCGATCACGTCCGTGCCGAGGTAGGGTAGGAATGTGCTGCGAAAGCCCCCGGATCCGTCTGCAAAGAGGAGCGTGAACTGTCCTTCAACCCCCAGCGGCGTGCTGCGGCCTCCGACCAACAAGAGATCGGAGAAGCCGTCCTCGTCGAAGTCGCGAACCTGCTCCACGCGGCTCCAGGATCCGATCGCAGGACCTGCCGATGTCGTGAAGCTCCTCCCGCTCGTGCGCTGGATCACCACGACGCTCCCGTCATCGAACGTAGCCGCGATCTCTGGTGAGCTGTTACCACCGAGCTCCGCTGCGGCGAAGCTGATGGGTACGGCGCTCAAGGTGACGGAGACGGGATTCCCGAAGGCACCCGTGCCGCTTCCGAAGTACAGCGCGAGTGCGGGCGCTCCGACGGAAGGGCGCATGACGACGTCGAGGAAACCGTCCGCATCGAGATCAGCGACGTCGAGAGCCAGCGCTGCTGCTCGGGGAGCGGCGACGCTCGAGCCGAGGGCGAACGTGCGAGAGCCTTGGTTCAGGTACGTGACGAGACCGGTCGTTTCGCCAGCGACGACGTCGAGGTCGCCATCCATGTCGAAGTCGCCGAGCCCAATCCCGAGGCTCGAACGAGGAAGGATCGGCTGACCCGTGCCCGAGAGGAATCCACCGGGGCGACCCCAGACGACGGCAAGTGGGCGACTCGTCGTCTGGGCGACGAGATCGAGAGTGCCGTCGGAGTCGAGGTCGACGAGCTGTACGTGAGAGATGGCGCCGTCGACCGTGAAGCGCTGATTGGGCGCGAAGCGGATCGGGAGGTACTGCTGCGCGAAGGATGCTGCGCTCGAGAAGCAGAGGGTCAGTGCGATCGAGACGCCAAGTACATTGCGCATGGAGACACCGTGAGTCGAGACGAGGAGCCGCCGAAGCACCGGGTCGACTCGATTGCCGACGAGCAGGCGCGCCTAGCGGCACATCGCGGAGTCTACGCGCCGCAAGTGCGCTTGCTCCCACCTGCCTCTGCGCCGGGAGGAGCGCTCGACGTGGGCGCCCAGCGACCCCGTGCCTCGGGCGAGGTCGAGGCACACACGAGCGGTCGGAGATCAAGACACCAGGAAGGCGCTCTGCATGCGCTGACACTCCGTCGCCGAAGCGCCGTGCTTCTGTGCGACCGAACGCCAAGATCCCACGGTAGCCAGGACCTCCTGCAGGATCGCTTCCGCAGCCGATCTGCTCAGGTCGAACAACGGAGCCACTTCACGAACGAGCTCCAGCGAGCCCGTGGCATCGTCGAGCGAAATGTTCGTCGAGAGAATCCGCGGGCGGACATCCGCGGGTACGGGGTTCAAGTCGAAGGCTGGGCTCGGGGACCAGCCCGTCCTCTCGCGCAGAAAGCCGTGGTTCTTCAAGCGCTATCAGCGAACGCGCCGAAGATCCCACCGCGCGCTGGTGCGCAGGTCCGCTCGTCGAGATACAGCTCGGGATCGAGCGCGAAGCCGTCGGGTGAAGCGAGCCAACGTGCGTCGTGTCGGAACGAGTCCGTTCCACGCCGCGGTGCAGTTCGCGGTAGATCGTGCCCACGCGCGCACCGTGGAGAACGAGCTCGACCTCCCTCATGACTTCGCCTGCCGTACCCGCGCGGGCAAGCGCGCGGCGAGCATGGCGGCCCCGACGCGATCCGTCGAGATGTCGGCCAGCATGGCGACGCCGTCGAGCAGGCCGAGCGAGTTCAACACCGAGAGATAGATCCCCATCGAGACCGCGGGATCGCCGCGCTCGATGCGGGTCAGCGTAGCGCGCGTGGTGCGAGCGCGATCGGCGACGACCTGCATGGACAGGCGTCGGCGCTGCCGAGCCTCTCGGAGGTCGGCGCCGAGCTTCCGCACGGTACGCGCGACACCGATGCTGACGCGGTGGGGAGTGGGCACGTGGATGCTTCCTGAGTCCCAAAGAGGCCTTGGCGTATCAGGAAGAATACAAGGCTCTTCGTTCCGCCTAAGCGTCGTAGCCGCGAGGGCGCCGGCCCCGCGCTTGCCGACTCCTTCACCGTCGGCGGCGGCGAAGCGGGGGACTTCCTCTACGATCGCAGCGAGCCGGGGCACATCTGCGCGGGCGAGACCTTGGGCTACCTCTCGCATCACGACGAGCGCGCTCAGCACATCTTCGTCGTGCGCGAAGATCCGACGGATCCTTGCCTCCTCTACGTCGGCGCCGAGCGCGGCCTCTTCTTCTCGCGCGACGCGGGAGCGAGCTTCGTCGATCTCCGCGGCAATCTCCCCGCCGTCGGCGTCGCCGACCTCGAGGTGAAGCACGACGACTTGATCCTCGGCACGCGTCGCGGCCTCTGGGTCCTCGATGATCTCTCCGCCCTACGTCGCTTGACGGCCGCCGCCAAAGCCGAGCCCGCCGTCCTCTTCCCGCCGCGCCCCGCCACGCGCGTTCGCTTGGCATCCCGTTGGGATCGCCTCGAGTCCACGGCCGCTTCCAATCGCCCGCACGGCCTCGTCATCCATTACTGGCTGAAGAAAGCGACGGCGGATCCCGCACCTAGCGCCCCGCGTTCGCAGGACGACCGCTCCGAGCTCCGCGCCGCCCTCGACCGCATCACCGTCCTTGTCGAAGAGCTCCGCTCGATCCGTTCCCAGGTCGTAGAAGGTCGGTGATCGAGCTGAGGTGGGGGCAGCACGTGACGTGTTAGGTGAGCCGAGCGGCGCAAGCGGCGTGCGTGGCGGCCTCGGCTCTCCTGGCTTCCTCGGCTTGAACGACGCAGTTCTACGAACTCTGCTTCGAAACCTCCACAAGGGGCATCTTCGCCTCCGCGGTGCCGTATCAAAATTCCCTCAAGCGGCTGAGGACGGTGGCGACATTCTCTGGCTTCTTCACGATCACCTCAGGGATGACCAGTGGGCACCGTTCGCTGCGAAGAGGAATACGAAGCCGCTCTTGATCATCGAGTTTCAGGTCTGGAGCCCAGGAGCGAACGTGCATCGCGATCCTTCTCCACTCTTGCTCCTACTGAAAACTCCGGTCCTTCGCCGTCATCGCGACGACGGCAGCCACTTGGCCGAGGGCAGCTTGAGCCAGCAGGTAAGAATCCTGCGGAACTTCAAAGGCCACTCCACCGCGAGCGTAGCGCTCGAGAACCTCTTTAACTCTGGCAAATCCTGCGCGCAGGTTCTTCGCCCAAGAGGCGGAGTCGTACGAGACCGCCAATTGCAGCGGAGCCACACCGCGCATCTCAGGACTCTCCTCCTGGAGAAGAGTGAGTCCAAAGCAGACTTGAGCGTGTTGGTAATCGGGTGCCGACCAGATCTGCGCGCAGTCTCGTGCGAAGCTGAAGCAGCCGAGAAAGCAGCGAAGCAGATTCCTCGGTTCGAGGCGGTCGTCTCCGAGCTGGAAGTCCCTGAGGATTTGCGCAACCGGAGAGCTCGCCGTCGCGGCCAATTCTGCTGCTACCTCGCGAGCGAGCTGAGCTGTGTGACGGAATTCATCGCGATCGCGCTGGCATCTTTGATCCTTCGCCCACCACTCGCGTGACTCGACGATGCTGAAGAATGACCGTAGGTCGGTGTAGTGGTACAGGGTCCCAGGCGTCGGGCGAGCATCTCGTGCGAGGGCGTCAATGTGCTCTCGAACAACGCGGTCCAATTCGCGGTCCAGGCTCCGGATCTGGATTTCACGCACCATCTTCATCCACGACACGTGCTTCATTCCGGTCTCCTAGGTCACCGCTCCAGTTTGACGTATGGGAGGAGCAAGCTGAAGTCTCGCCTGATTCGCCAGCCTAGGCGATAACCTTCGCAGGGAACGAGCTGCCCCTGCAGATCGAGGCCCTATCCGATTCCGCCCCGAAGGTTAGGATCGGTGCCTCGCATCCCGCTTCTTCTCGCAGGACCTCCTCATGCCTCCCGCTACCTACCTCGGCGGCCTATCCGCCGTATCGCTCCTCTGCGTTCCCTGCGTCGCCCAGAATCCGCTGCGCGAGCACCTCGGCCCCGCAGCCGAGCTGCGCTTCGGCAAGCAGGTCTGCTCCCTTGGCGACGCCGATGGCGATGGGATCGACGACTACGCCGTGGCAACGCTCACCGAGCTGCCAGGCAACGCCGATCCCGAGCTCGCCGCGTTCTCCGGTCGCGACGGCCGGCGGCTGTGGCGCTTCGTGCACACGCTCGCGGGCGAGTTCGGAGCGAGCCTCTCCGCTGCGGGCGATCAGGACGGAGATGGTCTCGGCGATCTGTGGGTTGGCGTGCCGGGCCAATACGGTGGCGAACCGGGAGTCGTGCAGCTGCGGCGCGGGCGCGATGGTGCCTTCCTGCGTCAGTTCAGCACGCCGCCGGATGATCCGACGGGCTTCGGGTGGCGCGTCGCCGGCGTCGGTGACATCAACGGCGATGGTCGGCGCGACCTCGCGGTGCTCTCCTCGCGCATCGGCCGCGTCGAGATGCGCTCGGGTGCGAATTGGGTCGTGCTCTGGACCATGACCTCCACGGGACCGTTCTCCGAGGAACGCTCGACTCTGGAGAACGTGTTGGATTGCGATGGCGATGGCTTCGATGACGTGGCCTACGGCAATCCTTCCTACTACACCGGCAGTGCCACCGGCGTGGGGCAAGTGCTCGTCTACTCCGGCCGCACCGGTGCTCTGATCCGTCTCGTCAACTCGCCGCGACCCAACATCAACGCCAACTTCGGCCGCTCGCTCTGCGGGCTCGGCGACCTCGATGGCGACGGGCGCGGAGAGGTCGCGATCGGCCTGCCTCAAGATTCACATCCGCTGACCAATCAGCAGTGCGGTTCGGCGGTCGTGATCTCGCCGTCGCGTGGAGTGACGCTTACCACCCTCTACCCACCTCCGCGAGATAGCGCGAACTTCGGTGGGGCCGTGAGTCGCCTCGGCGACCTCGACGAAGACGGCGTGCAGGATCTCGGCGTCGGCGCGCCGTTCGAGTCCAGTGCCGCGGGCACGCTGCGCGTGTTCTCGGGTCGCAGCGGGCGGAAGATCCTCGAGCTCTCGGGCACGCCGTCGGAGCAGCTCGGCAGCGCGCTCGCGCCGCTCGGCGATCTCAATGGCGATGGGCGCAGCGAGTGGCTGCTCGCCGCGGAAGGCGCGTCGGTCACGCAGCCTCGCCAAGGACGCGTCGTCGTGATGAGCGGGCGTTTCTTCGCGAGCGCGGTCGTCCTCGGTCGCGGCTGCAGCTACTCCGGTGCTCCGGAGCCGCGCCTCTACGCCAGCGCGCGACCCGTGCTCGGCGCGCCGTTCGACTTGGTGAATGGCGCCAACGCACCGGCCGTGGTGCTCCTCGGCGTGGAGGCGAACGTGCCGCTGCGCGTGGGCTTCAGCGATTGCTACTTCCAGCTCGACCTCGCGAGCGCGGCGGTGATCGGTCTGCTGGGAGCCAGCTCGAGCTGGCCGATCGCGCTGCCGAACGAGAGCGCGCTCGTCGGTCTCGCACCCGTGTTCCAGGGCGTCTATCCGGATCCCATGCATGCCAGCTACGGCATCGCCGTGAGCAACGGGTTGCAGCTGCGCTTGGGTAGGTGAGCGCGCAGGTGCTCCTCTCGCTCGTTCTCTGATCGTCTCGCGCCGCGCGCTCCGCAGCTCCGCGCGGCGCGAGCCCTCGATCACTTCGCTCGATCGCGTCAGCTAGGACCGAACTCGCCCCAACTCGCCCCAGGATAGGGGTGTGCTTCCCGCCGCGCCTGGCCTCCTCTGGCACTGCGCATGCGCCTCGCCTCGCTCGCCCTCGCCACGCTGCTCACCGTTTCCTCCGTCGGTGCAGGGCGACGCGTCGAAGGAAGGCGCGCGGTGGCTTCGTGCTCCCCGTCACGGCGTCGCGCGGCTATGTTCCGCCTCTGCGGCAGGATCTCTCGCTCTATCTCGAGGAGCGAACGGCGCTCTGCTCATAGTCGCGCGAAGGTGGCGCGCAGGCGGCGGCCGACGCGATCGTGCTCCACGCGAAGCGAGGAGGAGCAGCGAGCATCTCACACCCCTCGGGACGAAGTCCGGCGCGGAGAGAAGACTCCTGGAATTCTCGACGGAATCGCGTGACCGCTCGCCGCAGCATGCGTCCTGCCCTCGGTCTTGCAGCGGGTACCGTCCGTGCCTAGAGTCGCCGTACCGGCCATGTCTCCTCCGCCCTCCCTGCTCCGCGCGCCGATCGTCGAAGCCGTACTCGACTTGGATTGCGACTTGCCTGCCGACTATCGGCTCGCCGAGCCGCAGGAAGAGGCGAAGCAGCCGCATGCCGTGATCGACCGAGTTGCCCGAGCTCTCGCCGAGCGCTACCCCAAGCTGCGTCTGCGTACCTCCCGCGGTGTGACGATCTCCGAGCTGATCAGGTCCGAGCCCAAGGTGCCTGCGCACCGGGCGCTCGAAGCCGTGCAGTTCGTGCAGGCGGACGAAAGGCAACTCGTCCAGTGGCGGAGCGGCGGCTTCTCCTTCAACCGCCTCGCTCCCTACGAGGGTTTGGACCAGTACCTCGGGGAGATCGAGCGCACCTGGCACCTCTTCGTGGAGACTGCCGCGCCGCGCTTCGTGCGCAGCGTTCGCCTCCGCACGATCAACCGAATTCGCGTGCCGCTGATCAACGGCGAGCCAGACCTCGTAGGGAGTTTTGCTGATGCGCCGGAGCTCCCCGCTGGCGGGCGCCTGCGCCGTCTAGACTTCTTCCAGCAGCAGCACGCGATCGATCCCGTCTTCGGGATCGGCGTCGAGCTGGTGCTGGCGAGCCAGGCATCCGAAGCCCACGCGGTCCCCGTCATCTTCGACAGCATCGTCGCGAGCCCGGCGCTGGAGCTCGATCCGGTGGATTGGGCGTCGATCCTGGAATGGATCCAACGTCTGCGCCGCTTGAAGAACGAGCTGTTCACTCAGACCCTTAGTCCCGCATGCCTCGAACGTCTTCGATCCTGATCGGCGCCACCGCATGCCTGGCGAGTTACGGGGGCAGCAGTAGCGCGACTTCGGCAGAAGCAGAAGTTCTCGAGCGCGACGCTAGGCGAGCCTACTCTCGAGCGATCGAGTCCTCCGAAGCTCTGTTCGGCGCGAAGCGAGCCCTACTCGATGATCTCGATCGCCTGCGCGAGGAAGCGCAGTGCCCGGGTTGGGATGGAGGAAATGCGGAGCCGATCTCCGAGCTCGCCAGCGCGCGTGCTGAGGCATTCCTCCGCGAGTTTCCGGACGATCTACCGCTGCCCGACCTCGGCGTCGATCCCGACGGTGCGGTTGCCTTGGATTGGATCGCCTCGCGCTATCGGCGGCTCTCTCTCAGCCTCGGCGATGGGCCGCGCTGCGCCTGTGCGTGGATCGACGGCGCGAGCTGCGGCCACGCGATCGAGTTCTACGAAGGTCGAGGGATCCCTCGACGACTGGTCGAGAACCTCCGCGCACTCTACGACGATGCCGCTTCTGCCCTCCGGCCTGCCTGAGCTCATCCGCGACGAGGAGTCTCTCGCGCGATTCCTCTGCTCGTCGAGCTACTTCAGCTCCAACGGAGTGAAGCCGGGAGCGTTCTTGCCGACTGCCCAGGATCGAGCAACCTCGGTCTTTCGTGTGGCTCGCATCGAGGACGAACTCGGGCACGTTGCGCAGTTGCGCCTTCTCGCGACCGAGTTCGTAGAGTCGGAGACGCGGCGCACGAAGGGAGCCGCGATGCTGCGCGCGTTCGCGGTGCGTGCCGCGGGTCTGCAGGTGAATGCCGACGAGCCACCGCCGCGACATGCGTTGCTGTGCGACTGGCCTTGGGGGAGCGTCGATGTCGAACTGAGGAAGGCACAGCAGAAGGAGATCGGTTTGAAGCTCGCGGCCGCGGCGACGCTCTTGCGCTGGTGAGCGGCAGAGCCTTGCTTGACGCAGGATGTGCCGGAGCGTGCGATGCGGCGAGGAACGGCTCTGCGAGCGCGTGGAGCTCTTGGTCGCCCTCGCCACGCTCCTCGCGGTTGCCCCACTCGCAGCCGAGGACGAGGCGACTCGAAGCGAATCGGGCGATGATCTGCACGGCGTGCGCGGGAGATGGGTGACGAAGCGCGCGCGCTCATCGAGCCGGCAGATCAGGCTCACGCCTCGGTGCGCGAATGGCTGCGATGTGCCTACTCCACGCGTGGTGACCGGGATCCGCTGGAGCTAGCGCGTGCACGATCGTCTGTTCGATGCGTTGCAGAGCGGAATCATGAGCTCATCACGAGCGTGCTCAGCGACGGGCCCATGTGCAGGTGTCGGGGTTCCACACGGCGTCGCCTTCGCCGCCGAGTATCGGATCTAGGAACGCCCGAGCGGCCTTGGTGACCTCTTCTAGGGTCACCCACGCGAGCTGATCTGCGCGGGCCATCGCTGCGTAGGGAGTCGCCCAAGCGCTGAGCGGATCGGGAAACTGAGTGGGTAGCGGGTGCGTCTTGCGGAACGCGAAGGTCTGCTCGAGAGCCTCTCGCAACCGCTGCGCGTCGATGGGTTGGGCGGTCGCGAGCAGCGCGATGTCGGGAAGGTCCTTCACTCGCGAGTTCGGCCGCGCGCGAGGCATCGTGTACGCGTGCAGCTTCTCCGCGATGTGTGTCTCGATCGGGTAGAGCCTCAGCGCCGGCGGAGCGATGCCTGCGAAATCGAGCACGTCCTGCGCGATCACGACCTCGGGCTCGCCGAGGATCGGATCGCCGAACGCGACATCGACGCCGAAGGGTTGTCCATAGAGCTTGCCTGCCAGCTTGCCCTCGGCGCGAAACCGAAGTCCCTCGTACTGCATCCCGTCGTTCTGGATCTCGGGGTGTTCGTCGTCCGGCCCGACCTCGAAGCTCAGGAAGTCGCCGAGGTTCTTGCGGCCGGCCTCCTGCAACTTAGCAAGGACGTCTTGCGGCGAACCCACCATGCGCAGATCGACGTCCTTCGTCGTGCGCGCTCGATCGAGGCGCAGCTCCAGGACGAGGCCGCCCTTCAGCATGACTGCATCTCCCAGCACGGCGGCGATGCGCGCGAGGAAGCGATCGAACACCAAGAGCTGGCGCTTCCGCGCGAACTCGGCGCCCGTCTTGGCGAACGAGCGCAGGCGCTGCTCGAGCGCTTGCTTGAACGCTTCCGGTGAAGCGTAGGTGCGCGGCGTCATTCGGCGAGGCCTCCGAATGGCTCGAGCGCGGTCTCGACGTCGGCGAGCTCGCTGCGAGAGAGCAGGCCGCGCCGAAGTGCTTGCTGCGCGGCCTGGCGCAGGAGCTCTGGCGACAGACTGTCCTTCGCGCAGTCGCTGAGCGTGCGGCTTCCGATCGTCGCGGGCACGGGGCCGAACCAGCAGCGTTCCTCGGGGGGCACGTCCGCGTGGTGGAGCACGATGCCGGTTGGAACGCGGAGCCGGCGGTGAAGCCACGAGGCGGGCAGCGTGAGATGCACTTGGGTCGGCAGGACGTCGGAGAGGCCGTGGAGCGAGAGTGCTGTCTGGTGCGAGATCACCCCTGCTCGTTCCGACCAGAGCCAGGCGGTGACCAGCTCCTCGTGCTCCCCGACCGGGAAGTGCACGAGCCGATAGATCCCCCGCTGCGGCCGGGTCACTCGGCCGGCTTGGATGTGCTTGCGGAGCAGGTGGGTGGAGTAGCCCGCCTCGGCGGCCTGCTTCGTCGTGACGTACCCAGCTTGACCGACAGCGATCTCGAACAGCCGGTCCCAGTCCGGACGCGTTGCTTTGGGCGCCTGCATGCACGAAACGTAACTCGCGGTTCCGTTTCGTGCAAGTTTCGGGAGCGCCCAGCACGTTCCGGAACCCAGGGTTCCTTTTTGTGCGGCTTTGTCCCGCTCACCCCTCGCGCGCTCTGAGCTTGCGGCGAGCGGCGGCTAGATCGCTGAGGGGCTCGTCGCCGGCGGGAAGGGGCCATCGCACCGAGGCCCAACATGGCGAGCGCCGCGCCGCACGACGTTACGAGCGCGGAGTACTCCTCGAAGCGGGCCGGTTCCGGCGGACCATGCTTCTGCGCCATGCTCCGCGTCAGCCTGCTCCAGACCTTCGGCGACGTGTTCCGTCACTCCGAGCGCCTCGAGCACCAGCCACGCCGGATCCTTCGGAAGCGCGACGCGGCGAGCGCCGCTCTTCTCCGGTTCGAGCTACGCTGAATCCCTCGTCGAGCCGGAAACCCGCGGTCTCGCAGATGCACCGCAAGCCCGCGTCAGCTTCGGCGCTCCATGGAACCCCACATCGATCGAACGCGCGAGCTTCGACACCCGCGTAGCGCGCACGGCGCGCAGCTCCTCGCGCGATTCGCCTCCAGCCGCATGCGCCGCGCCTCGACACGTTTGGCTTCCAGCGGGATCGGAGGCGCCCCGATGCCAAGCGCAAGCGGAGGTGACGGGCGGAGGCCCGCGTCTGCGACCTCCGCGAATCGGGAGAGCGGCAGGCGGCCCACCCTCGGCACACACGCGTGAGCAACGGCTTCGTGGCGCTTGGGGCGATGATCGCGCAGGCCCCTCTCGCGTTCGCTCCGTGAGCCATTCGCGCCGCGTGCATCGTCCTTCCGCGCGGCGCGAACCCTCAACCACTTCGCTCGATCGCGCCAACCCCACCTCGACTCGCTGCGACTCGCCCGAGGATAGGAGTGCGCTTCGCCGCGCCCGTGGCATGCTCAGGCCATGCGCACGCGCCTCCCCACGTTCGCCCTCGCCACCCTGCTCGCCGGCGCCCCTCTCCCGGCGCAGGACGACGCACCGCCGTCGAGCGCGTCGGTGGAGGTGTTCCAGAGCGAAGTGCGCCCGTTGCTGGCCGACCTCTGCTTCCGCTGCCACGGCGAGACGAAGCAGAAAGGGAGCATGCGGCTCGACACGCTCGATCCCGCGCTGCCGACGCCGGCCGTCGCGAATCATTGGAAAGCCGTGCTCGATGCGCTGCAGGCCGGCGACATGCCGCCGGAAGAGGAGCCACAGCCCAGCGTGGAGCAGCGGCGCGTGCTCGAACAGTGGATGCAGGGCGCGCTCGAGGGAGCGGCGGAACGGTTGCGCGGCGAGCAGCGCGTGGTGCTGCGGCGGTTGACGCGCGAGCAGTACGGGAACGCGCTGCAGGAGCTGCTCGGGTTGCCGATCGAGATCGGGGCGCGCTTGCCGCCGGAGGCGAAGTCGAAGATCGGGTTCAGCAATAGCGGCGAGGTGCTCGATGCGTCGCCGTTGATGTTGGAGTCGATGCAGGAGATCGCGCGCGCGGCGCTGGATCAGGCGATCGTGAGCGGGGAGCGGCCGGCGCCGTCGCGCTATCGGGTGCGTTTCGGGCGCGGCATCGGCAAGGGGCATCTCGCCGGCGTCACCGGCGGCTACCAGGCGGAGCCGCTCACGACGGAGGACTTCCGGCTCGAGTTGCTCGATGTGGATGGGAACGAGCTCGTGCCGGTCGACGAGGCGCAGAAGAAGGAGCTCGAGGCGCTGCGGCGGCGGATCAGCGTCGGGTTCCGCGGTTCGTCGCGCGAGCGCTTCCGCGTGGTCGACGAGGGGCTGATCCTGCTCTCGGGCTTGCCGCATCGCGAGAAGCCGTCCGAGTCGTGGCAGGGGCCGTCGCCGAACGTGGCGCTCGAGATGCAGCGCTGCTGGCCCGAGCGCGGTGCGTTCGCGCTGCGCATCGAGGCATCGCGGGGCTACGTGCCGCCGCTGCGGAAGGACCTGCTGCTGAAGCTCGACGAGCGGCGTCCGCTCGCGAGCTGGTCGGCGAGCGAGGGGCTGCGCACGGCGCCCGAGGCGATCGTGCTCGAGGCGAAGGTCGGCGACGAGCGCCGGAACTTGCGCGAGGAGGAAGGGGAGCCAGGTCTGCTGCTCTTGCCGGTCGAGGTGCCGAAAGAGAGCCACGTGCGCTTCCGCGTGGATCTCCCGCGCGACGGCTACTACCAGATCGACTTGGTGCATCGGCCCATGGCGGCGGAAGGGATGCCGTCGGTGCGGCTGAGCGCGGCGGGGCAGAACCTCGACCATCGCCCGTTCGCGAGCCAGGACGAGCTCGCCGAGAAGCGCGTGGTGACGGCGCTCGGCGCGATCGGCATGCGCGCGGGCGGTCACCATCTGCATCTCGGTGGGCCGTTCTTCGTCGGCGTCTCGCAGCTCGTCGTGACGCCGCTGTCCGAGGATCATCCGCTCGTCCTGCGCCTACGCGCACGCGAGAAGGCGCAGGACGAGGAGCTCTCCGCGCTGGTCCCCGTGTTGCGCGTCTACGCCGGCACGCGCACCGACGACGGCATGGACTACCTGAACTTCGGCGCGCCGCGCGAAGTGCATGCGCCGCTCGGCGCACCCGAGGTTTACGAGTTCTTCGGTCGTCTGGAGAACCTGCCCATCCCCGAGCTCGACTGGGTCGACCGCGAGGAGCTCACGGGGTTCCTCCTGATGGGCCTCTGGAACGATCACCTGGTGAAGTCGCCGCAGCAGACGGGGCCGCCGCTGCTCGTGCGCTCGATCGAGTTCGAGGCGCCGTGGTTCGAGAGCTGGCCGCCGCGCACGCACACGGCGATCTTTCCGCCGGTGGAGTCGTTCTCGCTCGCCGAGAAGAGTGCTGCTCGCGATGGCTACACGAAGGTCGTGGTGCATCTCTTCCTCACGCGCGCGTTCCGTCGGCCCGCGGCGCCGGGCGAGGTCGAGCGTTACTTCCAGATCTGGAAGTCGATCGAGGACGAGCATCCGATCTACGCCGAGGGCGTGAAAGAAGTGCTGCTGGCGATCCTCTGCTCGCCGCACTTCCTCTTCCTCGTCGAGCCCGAGGAGCTCGGCTCTCCGCTCTCGGAGCATGCTCTGGCGACGCGCCTCGCGTTCTTCCTCTGGAACGCGCCGCCGGATGCGCGGCTCCGCTCCCTCGCCGATGCGGGCGAGCTTCGATCTACGTTGGTCGCGGAGGTCGATCGCCTGCTCGCGGATCCGCGCGCGCGCAGCTTCGTGCGCAGCTTCGCGAGCGAATGGCTGCGTCTCGATCGACACGCGGCGATGACGATCGATCCCGATCGCCATCCGGAGTACACGCGCTTCGTGAAGCGCGATCTCGGCGAGGAGACGGTGCAGTATCTGCTGCACGTGCTGAGGAACGACCTCCCCGTGCGCACGCTGGTCGACTCCGACTTCGCGCTGCTGAACCAGAACCTGGCGGAGTACTACGGTGTTCCCGGCGTGCTCGGGCCTGAATTCCGTCCCGTGCGGGTGACGCCGGAGCAGCAGCGCGGCGGACTCCTCGTGCAGGGCTCGTTCCTCGCCGGCCATTCGAACGGTCAGGAGCCCCATCCGATCAAGCGCGCCGTGTGGCTGAAGGAGCGCCTGCTCGGCAGTCCGCCGCCGCCGCCGCCGCCGAACGTGCCCGCGCTCGATCCCGCGACGCCGGGCTTCGAGAAGCTCACCTTGCAGGAGCAGCTCGCGGCGCACCGCGACAAGGACGCGTGCCGCGATTGCCACGCGGGCATCGATCCCTTCGGCGTCGCCTTCGAGCAGCTCAGCGCCGCGGGGCGCTTCGAGCCGCAGCGCAAGGGGCGCGCCGTCGACGCGCGCGCGAAGCTGCCCGACGGGACCGAGGTCGACGGCCTTCGCGGGCTGCGCGCGTGGCTGCTCGAGCGCAAGATCGACGATGTCGCGCGCTCCTTCCTCGAGCACCTCTACGCCTACGCCCTCGGGCGCGATCTCTCCTTCGCCGACGAGGCCGCACTCGAAGCTCTCCTCGAAGGCGTGCGCGAAGATGGCTATCGCGCGCGCGCCCTCGTGCACCGCATCGTCACGAGCCAAGCGTTCACCCACCGCTGAATTGCCCATGAGCAAGCCTCAACCTCCGCTCGATCGACGTACCTTCCTCCGCGGCGCCGGAGTCGCGGTGGCGCTGCCGTTCCTCGACGCGATGCGGCTCTCCGCGCGCGCGAGCGAGCCGCTGCGCGAGCCCGCGCGACGCATCTGCTTCATCTACTTCCCGAACGGCGCGAGCATGCCGGAGGAGAACGACACGCAGTGGAACCGCTGGCGCTGGTTCCCGAACGAAGCGGGGGAGAACTACAAGTTCACCGAAGTGCTCTCGTGCTTGGAGCCCTACCGCGCGCAGCTCTCCTTGCTCGGCGGCCTCTCGCATCCCCTGAGCCGCGAGCTCCTCGGACACCTCGCGGGCGACACCTGGCTCACGGCCGGCGACGCGCGCCACGACTCCTATCAGAACCGTATCTCCGCGGACCAAGTCGCCGCGGCCCTCCTGAAGCGCCACACGCGCTTGCCCTCGCTCGTTTGCTCGACCGACGGTGGTGTGGGTTATCGCTCGCGCGTCTCGACGCTCTCCTTCGATCACTCCGCGCGTCCGATCCCCTCCGAGCACCTCCCGCGCCGCATCTTCGAGCGCTACTTCTCTCCCGGCGGCGGCGCGCCCACGGAGGAGCGCCGCGCGAGCCTGAAGCGCGGGAAGCGCGTCGTCGATCTGGTGCTGGAGGACGGCAAGGCCCTCTCGACGAAGCTCGGCGCCGGCGATCGCGCGAAGCTCGAGCAGTACTTGGCCTCGCTGCGCGACGTCGAGGAGCAGGTGCGCCGCAACGAAGCCTGGCTCGATCGACCGATGAAGCCCTTCGACGCCTCGAAGCTCACCCTCGATGCCGCCGCCGACGTCGATCCCGCGCGCTACCTGCGCACGATGTACGACCTGCTGGCCCTCGCCTTCGAGACCGACCTCACGCGCGTCGCGACCTTCATGACCGGCCGCGAGGACGGCATGGGCTTCGCCGATCACTTCCCCGCGCGGGCACTCGGCATCAAGCGCGGCCACCACACGATCAGCCACGACACGCACGAAGGACACTGGGAGGAGTGGGGCCGCTACGACCAGTGGCACGCGCAGCA
>JAEUHW010000158.1 GCA_016793245.1 Planctomycetota bacterium | reverse complement strand
CACCGCACCGAGCCACTGCAGCTCGCGGTACGCCTTCGCGACGGTGTTCGGGTTCACCAGCGCCTCCGCGGCGAGCTCGCGCACGCTCGGCAGCCGCGCGCCCTCTTCGAGCGCGCCGCGCGCGATGGCGTCGAGCACGCCCTCGACGAGCTGTCGTGAAGGCGGGACCGTGGAGGTGGAGTCGACGCGCAGGCGGAGCATGGGCGTACTATCGGACTAGTACGGGCATGCGCTTGAGCGCGGGGGCAGAGCGGGTGCTGCCCGATCCAGCGGCGGAAAGGGACCTAGTCGCTCGTGCCCGGGGAGCCTACGATCCAAACCTGAATCGCAGCACCACGCCTTCGATATGCCCCATCTGGCCAGAGAGCCGCATCTAAGATCCTCCGCGTCGCAACGGAATGAAACGACGCGAGACTCCTTGAGGCCGAGGGTGACACGGAGTACCGTACCCGGTGACTGGAGAGCCAGAAGTGAATACCCGAATCTCGAGGGCCTGCCTTGCTCCCTTCCACAACTTCCAAGCTTGCTCATTCGGACTGAGATTGCGCTCAACTGCGAAGATATCCGCTCAAGCGGAACTCAAGTGAGTCTCGGAACAGGCCGCGAATCCAGACCCGCAGAGATGCACTTCCAACTAGCTCGATAAGGCAAGAGAGCTGTACATGTCCAGCCCCACGACGCCCGCAGAAGAGATCATCACCTTCTCCCAGAAGCAATCCGCGTGGATGCAGGATGCACTCCGGCGCGTATGTCTCCGCCGTGATCTGACGACAGAAGACTACGATGAGTTAGTCGCGCTCGTGAAGGCAAGTGCGAGCGCCTCCGCTTTGCCCTCCGGGATTCGTCCCGAGCCGCTAAAGGCCGAGCACCTTCCCGCCCGCTCGCCTGGGGCTCCTCAGACAGTGCTCGCCACCATCGGGGAGATCGCCAACGCCAACCGTTTAGCTCCCGCGCAGACGCTTCCTTTCGCCGTCAACGGGATCACCCTCGTGTACGGAGAGAACGGCAGCGGCAAGAGTGGCTACTGCCGTCTGCTGAAAAAGCTGTGCCGCGTACGTGACGGTGCAGATGAGCCGATCCTCGGGAACGTCTACTCGGGCGCGCGACCGGGAAAGGCTCAAGTCAAGGTCCGATTCCGCGAAGGAGACGCTGCGGTTCAGGATGCTGTGTGGGTCGATGGCACACCGCCCCCGAGCACGTTGTCGCGCATCTCAGTGTTCGATTCGTTGGCCGCGCCCGTTTATGCGGATCAAGAGAATCGAATCGAAGTGCTACCCTACCTCTTGGACGTGCTTCCCCGGCTTGGCGCCGTCGTGCAAGAGCTTCAGCGACGGATCGAGTCGGAAGAGAAGATCTACGACGCAAAGATGCGCACGCCCCTGGAGCCCGGCCCGGCGGGAAGCGACGCAGCGAAGCTGGTCGATCGCCTGAAGGTCACGACACCAGACAGCGCGATCCCAACCGAAGCGGAGATTCGTGCTGCTGCCACGTGGAGCGATAGCAGAGAGCAAGAGCTAAAGCACATTGACGAGGACCTGGGGACCGATCCGGCGACACGAGCCGCCGCGACACGCGCAGCCGCACGGTCGTGGTCCAGGCTTGCGGTGCAGTTGTCGACAATCGACGCCGCACTCAGCACTGCCGCCATCGACGTCATTCGTGAGCAGATCCGCGCTCGTGATGATGCCGCAGCCACCGCAGCCCTTGCGGCGTCGAACACCTTTTCCGCTGTACCGCTTCGTGATGTCGGAAGCTCTCCCTGGCGGAAGATGTTCCACTACGCTCGTGAGTACAGCGCCATCGCCGCCCCCGGCTCGACGTTCCCGGTGCCAGGGCCAGACGGTCGGTGCGCGCTATGCCAGCAAATCCTCGGAGAGGATGCACGCGCTAGATTGCAGCAGTTCGATGCCTTCGTTCGCGACATGGCCTCAGCGGAAGCCGAACGACTTGCTAGCGCAGTCCTGGAAACGGCCCGCCGGATTGCCGACGTGCAGATCGCGGCTCGAGCCACTATCGAGCAGGTCCTCACTCCAAGGCCAGAGCTTGACCCGACTCTGATAAGCCGAGTTCTCGGCTACTGCGCTGAGGCCGAACAGACTAGGGAACTGGTTCGTGCGGGCATGGTCATTGGGCACTCGATCCCACACCCGTGCGGACTTGGTCCTAGCCCGGCGGAGGAATTGCGAGCTGTCGTCGCGCGGATGGAATCCGAGGCCACGCGACTTGAAGAACTAGCGCAAAGCTCGACCAAGCTTGCGGAGCTGCAGGCGCGCCGACTGCAGATGCTCGGTATGAAGAGCATCGCTCCGCGCCTTGAGACGCTTCTCGCTCGACGTGAGGACCTCGAAGCTCGACGCACCCTGCGGACGGCAAGAGCCCTTTGTGACACAAGAGCGATCTCGGCGAAGAACACAGACCTTCGTCGGCTCTTCCTCACTAGGGCTTTCAATGAGCGCCTGATCGTCGAGCTGCGGGCGCTCGGCCTCGACTACTTGCCGGTCAAGGTGACTGACCGAACCGAGAAGGGAACGAGCATGATCGGAGTAGCACTCCAGACCAGCGTTCCGGTGGAGAACAATCGCGCGATCTTGAGCGAGGGCGAGTTCCGCGGCCTGGCGCTTGCGACGTTTCTCGCTGAGATCGGCGGATACGACGACCAGCACGGGATCGTAGTTGACGACCCAGTGTCGTCACTGGATCACCGGCATCGGCGGCAGGTTGCAGAACGGCTGGTTGCCGAGGCGGCAAAGGGACGGCAGGTGATCATCTTCACGCACGATCTCGCATTCTTCCACGAGGTTCACGAGGCGGCAGTAGCAGCCACTCCTCAAGTTCCCATCACAAACCACGAAGTCCGTGTCACCGCAGACAAGGGCTATGGGACGGTGTTCCTGAACGACGAGCCATGGATCGCGAAGAAGGTCGAGGATCGGCTGAAACTCCTACGCAATAGGCTCTCGGAGCTTAACGCCGTACCTGACAGGACCTCCGAAGCCTATCGATTGCTCGTGAAGAGCATTCGCACGGACATCCGCGAGACCTGGGAGAGGATGGTCGAGGAGGTGCTCCTCAATGGCGTCGTAAGTCGTTACCAGCCCGAAGTCAAGACTCAGAACCTAAAGGGCGTTTCCGTCGAGGACGACGACCACATACTCGTGTACAGCGAGATGAAGAAGGTGTCGCGCAGTTCGGGTCACGATCGGGCGCAGGGCCTGCAGCAAGCTGACGGAACGCCGGAGGAGCTCCGGCGCGAGATCGATGCAATTGCCAATTACGCCAAGCGCGCAAAGGACCGCCGCAAAATCGTTCAGGAACGGCGTGCGAGCAGAGAGTCCGCTCCGGATGGGACAACGATCTGAGTGCTCGTCGCGAAACGGTAGGTCACGCGGCGGTCTATCCCCTGTCTCGAGAGTGCTCGCTTTTCCCTGCCGGCGCCTTCTCTTGGGTCATTTCAGTTCGCGGGGCGGCCGTCGCAACCGCCTGACCCTCTCCGCCACCGAGGCTATGACTAGGACACCGGCGGCCCCCACGGAGACCTCACGGGGATCGCCTCGATTCGCTCCGCGGATCCCGCGAAACTCGGCGATCTCGATGCGGCGAATGCGGCTCATGACGGTTCCGCTCTGCGGTTCGATCCGGGGAGGCGACAGCCGAAGCCAACGATAGGAGCGCTCTCGACTGGGCGCAACGACCGAAGCGCCAGCCTCAGCCCTTCACACACTCCACCCGCCCATCCGCATAGCCCACGATCAACTCACTCGTGAGCCCACAGAAGAGCCCGACCTCGATCACGCCCGGAATGAGCAAGAGCTCGCGCTCCAAGGCGCGCGGATCGTGGATGCCGTTGCTCCTGCAATCGAAGAGCAGGTTCCCGTTATCGGAGAGCACGGGCTTCTGATCGCGGACGCGCAGCACGGGCTCTAAGCGCGCGGCCTTGAGACCGCGCTCGACGGCGGCGCGCGCGAAGGGGAGCACCTCGACGGGCAGCGGGAAGCAGATGCCGAGGACGGCCACGCGCTTGCTGGGATCGACGAGGATCAGCTCGCGCTTCGAGATCGAGGCCAGGATCTTCTCGCGGAGGAGCGCGCCGCCGCCGCCCTTGATGAGGTTCAGCTTCGGATCGACTTCGTCGGCGCCGTCGACGGTGAGGTCCAAGTGCGCGACGCTGCTCGGATCGAGGAGCGGGATGCCGAGCTCCCTCGCGAGCGCTTCGGTGCGGAGCGAGGTCGGCACGCCGTGCACCTTCAGGTGCTCCGCGTGCATGCGCTTCGCTAGAGCGCGCACGAAGTGCTCGGCGGTGGAGCCGGTGCCGAGGCCGAGGAGCATGCCGTCCTCGACGCGGCGCGCAGCTTCGGCGCCGGCGACGGCCTTCGGGTCGTGGGAGCCGGAGGGGTTCGTGCTCATCTCGGAACTAACCTGCGCTGCGCTTCAGGAAGTCGACGAAGACCTGCAGATCCTGCTTGCCGCCGAGCTTCTCGATCAGCTTGCCGCTGGCGTCCTCGACGGCGTAGACGGGGACCTGCTCGGAGCCGTCGTTGATCGAGCGCAGGTAGTCCTGCTTCGCCTGCGAGCCCGGCACCTTGGGATCGTCGGTGATCAGCTTCACCAGCACGTAGCGCTGGAACTGCTCCTGCACGGCGGCCTCGGGGAAGACCTTCTTCTCCATCGCCTTGCAGGGGATGCAGAAGTTGCCGGTGAAGTCGAGGAACACACGCTTGCCGGTGCGCTGCGCGACCTCGCGCGCCTGCGCGAGATCGTCGTACCAGACGAGCTCGCCGCTCGCCGTGCTCTCGCCATGCGTCGGCGGCGGGACTTCGCGCGGCGAGGTCTCCTGCGGTGCGGCCGCGTCTGACTTCGGGGCCTGCGAGAGCGGAGACTTCTCGGATCGCGGTGCCACGCTCGGCGCGCTGCGCGCCGCCTCGAGGCCGCGCTCCAAGAAGCGGCGGTAGACCGGCACGCTGCGCTCGTACTCGGAGCTCGCGAGCTTCGTCTTCCCGTCGGGAGCGAGGATCACGTAGTACGGCAAGCCGTAGCTGCCGAGGGCGACCTTCATCGCGTCGTACTCGTCCTGCTTGGCACCCGCGTCGGTGAAGAGGCGGCCCAGGACGAAGTTCTCTAGCTCCTTCTCCACGTGCGGGAAGACGCTCTCCTCGACGAGGCGGCAGTTCGTGCAGTTCACCCCGGTGAAGTCGAGGAAGATGGGCTTCCCTTCCGCCGCGGCGACGCGCTGCACCTCGTCCCAGCTCTCGATCCACTCGAGCTCGCCTTCTTGCGTGTGCGGGCGACCGTAGTACTTCGGCGGGACGAACGAGGTCACGAAGTCGGGCATCGGCTCCGCGGTGAACATCCCCATCAGGAGATAGAGCCCGAAGGTGCCCGTCACGAGACCGAAGGTCATGCGCGGCGCGCCGACCTGACCGCTCGGGTCGTCGTGGTAGAGCTTGATCAGGCCGAAGAGATAGAGCGTCGTGCCGAAGGCGATCGCGGCCCACATGGCCATGAAGACCGGCCAGGTGAGGACCTGCCAATCCCACTTGAGGTCCGCGTTCGAGAAGAACTTGAGCGCCGCGGCGAGCTCGACGAAGCCCAAGAAGGCCTTCACCGTGTTCATCCAGCCGCCCGAGCGCGGCATCGCCTTCATGAGCGCGGGGAAGAGCGCCAGGATCACGAAGGGCAAGCTCACCGCGACGGCCGCGACGGCCATGCCGAGCGGCACCATCCACGCGTCGCCGGTCGCGAAGCCGATCGCCCAGATCGACGCCATCACCGGCGCCGAGCACGCGAAGCTCGTCACGGTGAACATCGCGCCGAGGAGCGCGGTGCCGACGATGCGGCCCTTGCCGGCTCCGCCGCCACCACCGCCGCCCGTCACGCGATTCAAGCGCTCCTGCAGGAAGGCCGGCACCTGCAGCTCGAACATGCCGAAGAAGGAGAGCGCGAAGACGACGAAGAGCACGCCGATCGCGAGGTTCAGGATCGGATGCGTCGCGAAGTCCTGCGCGGCCTTGGGCCCGAGCCAGACCGTCGTCACGAGGCCGATCAGCGCGTAAGTCGCGACGATGCCGAAGCCGTAGATCAGCGCGAGCGATGTGGCGCCTCCGCGGCGATTCTCTGACTGCTTGGTGAAGTAGCTGACCGTGATCGGGATCATCGGCCAGATGCACGGCAGCAGCAGCATCGCCAGGCCGCCGAGGAAGCAGAAGACGAGGAACGAGAAGAACCCCGTCTCCACGGGTGCCGCGGCGCCGTCCGTCCCGCTGGTGGACTCTGCCGCCTGAGCTTGGCTCGCCGCGGCGCGTCGCGCGGGTTCCGCCGCCGCCGCCGCCGCATCGGCCGTGATCTGGAAGGCGAGCGCATGCCCGACGCCGCGGATCATGTCGCAGGAGCCTTCCTTGCAGGATTGCCCGCGCACCTTGATCTCGAAGTCGAGCTTGCCGCCCGCGGCGTCGCCGCGGACGCGCGCCTTCTGGCGGAAGGTCACGTCGCCGAAGTGCTTCTCGACCTTCTTGCCGTCGAGCAGCGGATCGGGGACGACCTTGCCCTTCGGTCCTTCGGCAAGCCCGAGCAGCTCGATCGCATCCACGCTGGACTCGAAGCGCAGCGGCACGTTCTCCGAGTGAACGCCCTCCAGGTACCACTCGACCGGCGCCTGCTGGATGCGGAAGTCGATCTCGAGGACGAGCTCCTCGCCGGCCTTCCAGCTCGCCTTCGGCGCGCGCACGCGGAAGGTCGAGCTCACGGCGGGGTTCTTCAGGAGCTTCGTCCAACCCGCCTCGACGGTCGGATCGACGCCGAAGATCGGCTCCTGACCGCGCGCTAGGGGCAGCGTCGCGAGCGCGAGCAGCGCGAGGAGCGCGCCGCGCGAGAAGCAGCCGGCGAGTGCGTTGCGCAGCATCGGCCTCACGCTCCCTTCACCGCGAGCTTTACGTCGTGCGACTGCTTCGTCGGCGGCAGGCAGCCTTCCTCGTCGCAGCTCATCGCCTCGACGTGCACGCGGAGCGCCTTCTCGCCGAGCTTCGCATCGGCCGCGATCGCGAGCGGCACGAAGAAGCGCACGCGCCCTTCGTGGTAGTAGAGCGTCTCGTCGAGGCCGGGATCCTCCTTCTCGATCGGCGTGGGCTCGCCGATCGGGCCCGCGAGCGTCACCCCTTCCGGCAGCTCGAGCTCGATCTTCGTCGGGAACCCGCTCTCGCAGGGCTTGTGCACCGAATAGATATGCCGCGGCGCGGGCGTCGCGACGACCACGCTGAGCCACACGCGCTGGCCCGGAGCCGCGGCGGCATCGTGCAGGTGCGCCAGCGAGCCCCAGCCGCACTTGGCGTCGATCTTCGGCATCGGCTT
>JAEUHW010000153.1 GCA_016793245.1 Planctomycetota bacterium | reverse complement strand
CGCGGGCTCGCGTGGGGGAGCGACGACGAGGCGCGCGCGCTGATCGTGCTCGGCGATGCCTCCGCGCGCATCGCGCTCCGCGGCGCGGCGCGCGTGCTGGCGATCGCTCCCGCCGACGAGCTCACGCGCGCGAGCGTGCTCGCGTGGCGCGGTTCGCGCGCGCGCTTCGAGAGCTTCTGCGCGCTCGCGCGCAGCGCCTCCGCGCCGCGCGACCTGCGCGGGGAATTCCGCACGCCGGCGCCACCGCGCTGGAAGCCTCTCGTCACGCGCGGGACTCTCGGTGCAGCGCAAGGTGCCTTCGCGCTCGATGCCGTTCAGCTGCCGTTCGAGAACCCGTGGGGGGCGCTGCTCTTCACGTCGGGCATCGACTTCCTGCCGAACGGCGACGCCGCGATCTGCACGGCCCACGGCGACGTCTGGATCGCGAGCGGCCTTGATGCGGAGCTGCGCGAGGTGCGTTGGAGGCGCTTCGCCACGGGGCTCTATCAGCCGCTCGGGCTCGCGGTGCGCGACGGGGCGATCTTCGCGCTCGGTCGCGATCAGCTGACGCGCCTCGTCGATCGCGATGGCGACGGCGAAGCCGACCTCTACGTGAATCACTGCAGCTTGCTCGAGGACCTCGGCGAGCCGCACGCGTACGCGATGGATCTCGCGCTGGATGCCGCGGGCAACTTCCACTTCCAGAAGAGCGGAGGCAACGGGACCGCGCACGGCAGCTCGACGCTGCGCATCGCGGCGGACGGCTCGGCGATCGAAGTGCTCGCGCACGGGTTCCGCCATGCGAACGGCATCGGCGTCGGTCCGCACGGCGAGATCACGAACGCGGACAACCAAGGCGACTGGGTGCCCGCGACGCGCCTGAACTGGCTGTATCGCCCGGGCTATCACGGCGGCTACGTGCCGGGCTTCCGCGGCACGGGCGATCCGCAGGCTTACGATCCGCCGCTCTGCTGGATCCCGCACGCGATCGACAACTCGGCCGGCGGCCAGGTCTGGGTGCCGCACGAGCGCTTCGGTCTACCGCGCGGAACCTTGCTGCACACCTCGTTCGGCCGCTGTCGCCTCTATCTCGTGCTGCACGAGCTCGCCGATCCCGCGAGCGGCCTCCGCCAAGGCGGAGTGGTGCCGCTGCCCTTCCTGTTCGAATCGGGAGTGTGTCGCGCGCGCTTTCATCCGCGCGATGGAGCGCTGTGGGCCGTCGGGCTCGAGGGTTGGCAGACGGCGGCGCAACGCGACGGTTGCTTGCAGCGCTTGCGCTTCGTCGGCGGCGCGCTGCGACTGCCGCTCGCGTTGAGCGTGCACTCCGACGCGCTCGAGCTGCGCTTCGCGGAGCCTCTCGATCCCGCGAGCGTCACGGCCGAGGCCTTCGCGGTGGAGCGCTGGAACTACCGCTACTCCGCGCGTTACGGCTCCGACGAATGGTCGATCGCGACCCCCGAGCAGAACGGTCGCGATGCCGTGCGCGTCCTGCGCGTCGCGCTGAGCGAGGAGAACCGCTGCGTGCGCCTCGAGCTCGAGTCCTTCGCTCCGGTGATGCAGCAGCGCGTGACGTGGACGCTGCGTGATGCAGGGGGCGAGCCCGTTCGCGGCGAGCTCTATCACACCATCCATCGCCTGCGCGATTGACCGCTGCGCGCGCGTCGAGTACATCTTCCGCGCACGCTGCATCCAGAGCCCCGGGAAAGGAACTCCGAGTCCCGGGCGGCAACCGAGCAGACCGAGCCTAGGCTCGCTACCTGCCGCGGTGCCGAGACCAGCCCCACGCGGGTTGTCGATGCGGACGGGACCGAGAGGCGCTGCGGCGCCGGACGGGATCCGTCAAAACGCGCGGTGATGTCACCGCGCCCGAAGTGGCTTCTGGCCCTCGGGATGCCGTGTGAAGGTACGCATCCCATGTCTGGAAGCACTCACTGCGGAAGCCACTCCTCCGCGAGCGCCCACTCCGACGGCTTCGCTCGCTCCAGCGCTCCTTTCGCCAGCGCCGACACGCTCTGCGCCCACGCCGGCGCCGGCTTCGAGGACGGCGAGCCGCTCGCGGCACCGCTCATCCTCTCGACCACCTTCTGCCAACGCGGTCTCGCTGGGTCCGATGGCAACGGCTCGCGTGCCGCGCATCGCTACTCGCGCGAATCGAATCCCACCGTCGCTGCGCTCGAGCAGGCACTCGCGGCACTCGAGGACGCCCCTCATGCGCTGAGCTTCACGACGGGGCTCGCCGCGGAGACCGCGCTCTTCCTCGGTCTGCTGCAGAGCGGCGATCACGTCGTCTGCTCGCGCGCGCTCTACGGCGGAACCACGCGCTTGCTGCAGCGGATTCTCTCACCCTTCGGGCTGCGCTCGACCTTCGTCGACACCGCCGATCTCGCGGCCACGGCGGCCGCGTTCGAAGCGCGCACGAAGCTGCTCTTCGTGGAGACACCAGCGAACCCGACGCTCGCGCTGAGCGACTTGCGCGCGCTCGCGCAGCTCGCGCATGCGCGCGGTGCGCTCCTCGCGGTCGACAACACCTTCCTGACGCCGGTGCTGCAGCGGCCGCTCGATCTCGGCGCCGATCTCACGGTGAGCTCGACGACGAAGTTCGTCGACGGGCACTCGACCGCGCTCGGCGGCGTGATCGTGACGCGCGATCCCGCGCTGCACGAGCGCCTCTTCTTCCTGCGGAAGTGCACGGGGGCGATTCAATCGCCTTTCCAAGCGTGGCTCACGCTCCAAGGGTTGAAGACCCTGCCGCTCCGGCTGCGGCGCCAATCCGAGAGCGCTGCGCGCATCGCCGATCATCTCGCAGCGCATCCCGAGGTTCGCGTGCTCCATTATCCGCCGCGCGCGAACGCGGCGCTCGCCGCGCATCAGCATCTCGGCGCGCACGGGGCCGTGCTCTCGTTCGAGCTCGCGGGAGGCTACGAGCGCGCTCGCGCGTTCGTGCGGCACGTGCGCCTCTGCCGCCTCGTCGAGCACGTGGGTTCGGTCGAGACCCTGCTCACGCACTCGGCCTCCATGACGCACGCGGGTGTACCGCGCGAGGAGCGCGAGCGCATCGGCATCGCCGAAGGTCTGCTGCGGCTCTCGGTCGGTCTCGAGGAGCCGAGCG
>JAEUHW010000103.1 GCA_016793245.1 Planctomycetota bacterium | reverse complement strand
GGACGAAGATCCCACCGCCGAAGCCGAAGCCACCCACGGCGCCTTCGAACTCGACCTCGGGTGGAGTGTGTGCGCGACCGCTCGCGCGCAGCGCGAGCTCGAGACCACCCGCGACGGCGATCATCGTGCACGCGGCGAGGGTGAGACGGAGGTAGAGCGGAGTGCGGCGGAGGGGACGAACGGCCATGATTGCGAAGGCCAAGATCCTAATCCGAGAGAAGGAGCGCGAGCGAGGGCGCCGAACGCTCTCGGTCGGATGATGGCTCCAGGCGTCCGCGTCGAGGAGCTCCGCTCAGGGACCGTCGGCGACCTTCTCCAGCACGCGGGCGAAGGGAGCTCCGAACTCCTCCGTCGTCGCTCCCGTGAAGACTTCGCGCCAAGCTCCGCTGGCCAACAGCGCCGCATGCGTGAGCTCGGGCGCTTCGAGCGGCGCGTACTTCGCGTCCCAGAGGAAGAGGCCGCCGCGCGGCAGCGCGTGCGCTCGTTCGGCGAGGGAGAGCGTGCCCCAGGAGGGCTTTCCGCCGAGGAAGTGCTCGGCCCAAGGAGTCGCGGAGATCCACTCGGGCGCCGCGGGTCGCTCGCGCCGCATCCACGTCGCGGCGTCACGCAGCGCGAGCTGATCCGGAGCGAAGCCGAGAGGCAAGAAGTGGCCGACGGGTGGCCGGCCGAACCAGATGATGTAGATCTGGGCGCACGCGAGGACGCCCAAGAGCACGAGCCAAGCGCGGTAGGCGCCTGCGCGACCCGCGAGCATGCAGAGGGCGAGCAAGAGAAGGAACGCGGTGGAGGAGAAGAGCATCGCGCGCACCCAGTCCAGCCACTCGGGCAGCGCGGTCGTTCCACCGAGGATGGTGAGCAACGCGAACGACGCGGAGCCACCTGCGACGCCGTAGGCAGCACCGCGAGCGCGGGCCACGCGAGGGCCGCAGCGCATCAGGCGCACCACGCGCTCCAGGCCGACGGCAGCCGCGACACCGACGACGCCCGCGATCGGCACGAGGAAGCGCGGATAGCCGGCGCTCGCGAAGAGTCCGAAGCGGAAGATCACGCTGTGCGCCACCAGCCACAAGGCGCCGATCGCGAACCAGAGCAGCGCCCCGCGCCGGCGCGCGAGCGCCCACGCGCCGGCGGAGGCCGCGAGCAGCAGCGCACCAGAGAACGCGAGCTGCGCGTGCAGCCACATCGTGAGCCACTCGCCGGAGCCGTAGATCGTCGTCGGCTTCGGCTCGAAGAAGGCCTGCACGGGGGCGTGACCCAGGAACGCGTACGCGAGCAGGTTGTGCGCGAGCGGCGCCCAGCCGAGCGCGAGCCAGGCACTCACCGGCGGTCGCAGCCGCAGGAACGCGAGCCCCCAGAGCCCGGTCAGCAGCACGGCTTCATGGCGCGTCAGCATCGCGAGCGAGATCAGCGCGGCGCTCGCCGTGAAGCGCTCCTTCTGCAAGAGCCGGAACGCCGCGGTGAGGTAAAACGCGAGCGCGGTCTCCGTGAGGGTCGTCGTGCTCAGCGTGAAGAAGAGCGGCTGCAGCCAGACCAGCGCCGGCACGAGCCAAGCCCAGCGCACGCGCAGCTCGCGCGCGATCGCGTAGCTCTGCCACGCGACGAGAGCCGAGAGCAGCACGCTGAAGAGGCGCGCAGGGAGCCAGCCCAGCGCCGCGGGGACCGCGTAGAGCACCGTGAAGCCCGGTCGCCCCCACGAGTCGAGCAAGTAGCGCGGATCGGTGAAGCTCCACGCCGCCATCTGCAAGTGCTTCAAGTCGTCGTCCTGGTGGACGGACTCCGAGAGCGCGGCGACCAGCGCAGCGAGGGCCGCGCCGGCTAGGGTGAGAGCGAGAGCGAGTCGGGGGCGATCGCTCTGCAGCGGCATCAGAAGCTCCGGGGACGGCAAGTCGGGATTCCAGCGCGGTCGTGCGCTCGTCTTCTCTCCCGCATCGACGATGCGATCAAGGTCCCGGCGCGGATTCGCTTCGCGGAACGCGAGAAGAGCGCGTTCGCGCTGCGTGGAGCGAGCCTGAAGATGCGGAGGCGCGGCTGATCATTCACGGGCGCGGGCGGGCTTGGTTCGCCGACGAGCTCCTCGCTCGAGAAGTTCGCCGGCTCGCGCTCACTCCTTCCACCGCGGCTCCCGCCCCAGCAGATGCCGCACGAAGAAGTCCGCGCGACGACGCCGCCCGTACGGCGTCTCCGCCGAGCCGTGGCCCGCGCCGGGAATCACCAGCAGATCGAAGTCCTTGTCGGCGCGCACCAGCGCGGCGGCGACCTGCATCGTGGAGGCGGGATCGACGTTGCGATCGAGCTCGCCGGCGATGAGGAGGAGCTTGCCTTGCAGGCGATGCGCCTGCGTGACGTTCGACTGCTCCTCGTAGTGCGGGCCGATGGGCCAGCTCATCCAGAGCTCGTTCCACCAGATCTTGTCCATGCGGTTGTCGTGGCAGCCGCAGTCGGCGACGCCGACGCGGTAGAAGTCGCCGTGCGCGAGGAGGCCGCGCAGCGCGTTCTGTCCGCCCGCGGAGCCGCCGAAGATGCCGACGCGCTCGAGATCGAGGTAGGGGCGCGTCGCGGCGGCGGCGCGCAGCCACGCGATGCGATCGGGGAAGCCCGCGTCGCCCAGGTTCTTCCAGCAGACGTCGTGGAAGGCCTTCGAGCGCCAGCTCGTGCCCATGCCGTCGATCTGCACGACGACGAAGCCGAGCTCGGCCATCGCGCGCGAGCCGCTCCAGGCATCGAAGCGCTTCGGCACGTGGTGGTCGTGCGGCCCGGCGTAGATGTTCTCGATCACCGGATAGCGCCGCGCGGGATCGAAGGTGCTCGGCAGCACGAGGATGCCGTGGATGTCGGTCACCCCGTCGCGGCCCTTCGCGACGAAGCGCTCGGGGCGGAGCCAGCCGCTCGCGCGCAGCGTCTCGTCGCTCGCGCGGTAGAGCTCGGCGATGAGCGCGCCATCGGAGCTCCGGCGCAGCTCGTGCACGGGCGGGAGATCGACGCGCGAGAAGGTATCGACGTAGTAGGCCAGCTCCGGGCCGTAGCGCAGCTCGTGCATGCCGTCGCCCTGCGTGAGCCAGGTGATCTCGCCATCGTCGATGCCCACGCGGCCGAAGTGCACGTGATAGGGATCCTCGCCGGCGTTCCTCCCGCTCGCGCGGAACCAGATCTGGCGGCGCTCGCGATCGACGCGCTCCACGCCGCGCACGACCCACTCGCCGCTCGTGATCGCGCGCTTCGGTTGCCCCGTCGTGAGGTCGAAGAGGTAGAGGTGGTTCCAGCCCGAGCGCTCGGACATCCAGAGCGCTTCTCCGGTCTCCCAGAGCGGCTCCAGCCAGAGCTTGCCGGCGTAGTCGACGAAGGTCGCGCTCGCCTCCTCGATCAGCGTGCGCACCGCGCCGCTCGCGGCGTCGATCGCGAGCCAGCGCAGCACCTGGTGACCGCGTTGGTTGTAGAGGAAGCAGAGCTCCTTGCCGTCCGGCGTCCACTCGAGGCGCGTGATCGACCAGGGCGTCGGGAAGAGCGCTTCGTCGATCGGCACGCGCGTGCCGCTCGCGACGTCGAAGAGGACCGGGCGCGGATGCGCGATGCGGTCGCCGGGCTTCAGGTACTGGAACGAATGCAGCTTCGGCTGCACCTGGTCCTTCGGCGCGGACTCGACGAAGTGGACCGTGTGCTCCTGCTCGGGCTTCTCGCGCAGCACGGCCACGTGCGTCGAGCGCGGCGACCACCAGATCTGCTGCGTGTAGGCATCCTCGGCGCTGCCATCGCTCGCGAGCTCCCGCTCGGCGTCGCTCGCTTCCTCCTTCAGCACGACCTTGCCGTCGCGCACGAGGAGGCGCGCTCGTCCATCGGGCGAGAGAGCGCGCGAGCGCTCGCCCTCGCGGCGCTCCTCACGCCGCGCGCCGGGCTGCGCCGCTTCGCCGCTCAGCACGACGAGCGTGGGATCGCCCGCGCGCGCGCGGTAGGTCCCGAGCTCGCGACCGCCGGGTCCGAGCACGAGCCACGCGTGCCCGTCGTAGGTGTGCTGCGCGCGGCGAGCGCCGGGCGCCACCGTCCCGTAGCTCCGGCGTTCGCCCTCGAGGTCGAGCCAGAGGATCTCGAGCGGCTCCTGGCTCTGGTTCGCGAAGACGAGCTCGACCTCGTCGCCGCTGCCGTTCTGCGAGCGACGCGCGCGCGTGGGCGCGAGCGGCTCTTCGCTCGCCTTGCCGGCTCGCGACTCGGCTTCGCTGAGCAGCGTTCTCTCGCCGGTCCGTGCATCGACGCGCACGAAGACCTTCTCGCCCGTCGCGTGCGGATCGCGGAAGACGAGCTCGTGCTCGCTGCGCCAGCGCCCTTGGAAGCGCGCGCCGACGACCTTGCCGCCGACTTCGCGCCCCAAACGCTCCGCGCGCTCGTAGTCCGCGAGCGATCCCTGCCCGAAGGCCGTCGCACCCGTGAGCAGAAACGCCACTCCGATCCGCATCATCCCACCACCTCATCCTCCACTGTACAGATAAGGTGCCAGGCACCTTTACTGTACAGTGACCATCGATTCGGGCCGGTCAGCGCAGCCGGCGCACGCGCAGCGAGGCTGCATCGAAGAGCGCGCGACCGCCGCGAGCGCGGAGCTCGGCGACGAGCTCGACCAAGAGCTGCTCCTCTTCGACCTCGAACTCGAACTGGAGCTGCTTTGCGTCGGCGTTCCCAAGAGCGCGCTGGGCCGCGTCCCGGCCGCTGACGCGCAACGCCGCGCCGCTGCTCGGATCCGGCTCGCGCGCCAGCACCTTCTCCAGGCGCACGCGCGCTTCGAAGACGTAGCGCCCCTTCGGCAGCAGCACGCGCTTCCGCCAAGATGCGGTGCAGGGGTCGTTGCCGCAGGCGATGAGGTAGACGCGCTTCGCGCGCACGCTGTCCTGCTCGAGCGCGGGGTCGCCTTCCTCGACGTGGGCTTCGAAGCCCGTGATCGTCGCGCGGCCCTGGCTGTCGAAGCTCTGGACCTTGGGCTCGGGGCGCTGCACCTGCTCCTGCAAGCTCTTCTCGCGGAGCTCGAGGCGCTCGACGAGCTCGCGCACGCGATCGCCGTGCGCGGCGGCGAGCTCCGGGTCGATCGAGCGCAGCACCGGCTGGAGGCGCGACGCGAGCTTCTTCGCGAGCGGGACCGACTTCTCGCTGAGGCGCAGCTCGCGGACGACCGCGGCGAGGGTCGTGCGGTAGCGCTTCCGCCACGCCGGGTTCCGCATCACCGCCTGCGCGACGATCGCGTTGAGCGGATCGAGCACCGGTGCTTCAGGATCTTGGAACACCTGATCCATTCCGTGGGGCAGGAAGCTCGCCTGCCCGCTCTTGGGATCGAAGTACAGCCGGTAGTTGTTCGCGGTGAGCGCGTAGCCGTCCCAGTGCCCGAGGCAGAGCTCGAGCGCCAGGAAGCGCAGGAAGCGCTCGATGTCGAGCTGCTGCTCGAGGCGAATCCATCGCGCCTGCGGATCCTCGTCGCGGCAGGCCTCGACGAGGGCGCGCAGATCGCCGCGATCGTCGACGCCCTTGCCGGCGTCCTTCTCGAGCTCGCCGTCGAGATCGGTGCAGAAGCCGCCGTCGTAGAGGTTCCCGTTGGCGTCGGGGAAGTGGCGGGCGAGGAAGAGGGGATCGAAGCCCTCCTTCAGCACATAGAGCCCGAGGTCGCGTTCGTTCCAGCGGACGCGGGCATGCGCGACGCGCGGCGCCGGCACATCGGCGCGCGCGAGGATCTCGGCGCAGAGCGCTTCGCAGAGATAGCTCTCGTCCTGCACCGAGTTGTTGAGGTGCAGCTTCGCGAGCCCGTGGAAGCGCTGCGAGCGATCCTCCCGATCCAGTCGCAGCGTGAACGCCGGCTTGTCGTCGAGCTCGCGGAAGCTCCCGGCCGCCCCCTTCAACTTCACCGAGACGCGCTCGTACACCTGCTTGCCGTCCTCGCGGAGCACGCACGCGACGTACTTCCGCGGGTCGGCGCGCAGCTTCTCCACCTCGGGCGGCGCGACCTCGAGCGTGAGCTCCACGACGCGGCCGGGCTCGAAGAACTTCGCGCTCGGATCCTGCGCGGCGAGAGGGGCGGCGAGGAGCGCGGCGAGGGCGAGGGTGGTGGGCAGGAGTGCGGTGGGGAGCACGCTGCGCTTCTAGCCCGGAGACGACCGACGAGCAAGCCGGGAGGCTCGGTCCGGCCTTCGCTCGACCCAGGTCTCTAGAGAAAGCCCAGGTTGATGTTCAGCGTGACGTTCGTCGAGCTCGGGAAGTGGCAGCCGTTGCCGGCCGGGCTTCGCACGTTTCCCGTCACCGCGATCAGGTCATCCTGGACGAGGACCACGGCGTAGCTTTGCTCGAGAGTCTGAGGAGCCGTGCAGACGTTCGACAGCTGGTTACCGACGATCGACGCTCGCACGGAATGGCCAACGAAGATCCCGGAGCGAGGCGTGTTCGTGATCCAGTTCTCGGCGATGCGCAGGTCGCGATGTGCCCCCGGCGCTGGAGTCGTTCCGCTGATCGACTCCGCGTGGACTTGGATCGCCGCATGGCTGCTCGCCGCACCGAAGTTCGATCGGTCGATGACGTTGCGCTCGAGGAAGACGAGCTGGCCGCCGGTCGACTCCCACCAGTCCGCGGCGTCGCAGCGCACCGAGATGGCGGGCCCCGTGCTGCCCGTGATGTGATTGTCGAGCACGTCCACGCCGCGCGTCTGCAGGACGAACGCGCGGCCGCGATGATCCTCCACGAGGCAGCCCTGGATCAGAGCCGTGGGTACCAAGGTCTCGTTCGAGAGGATCGCGTTCGCAGGGAGCGGGGGCACCGCGGAGAGCAGGAGATCGTATTGATCCGGAGTTGCGGCGACCGGCGTGGGGGCCTGCAGGACGGTTGCGGTACCGATGAGGCTCAGCGTCGCGCCGTCGTAGAAGCCCACGGTGTCCAGGCGTCGGTAGGCGACATGCCACTGGTTGTCCTTGGTCGCGAAGCGGACGCCGATCGGAGTGGAGCTGGTGGAGAGGACCTGGTGGAAGTAGCCGTGGATGTTCACGGCATCATCGCCCATGCCCTGGAAGTGCGAGTCCGTGATCTCGATCGCCCCGGTGCAGGCGACGAAGTGGCAGGCGTCGGCGGTCGTCGACATCCAGCGCGACGACCCGGGACGGATCTTCACCGAGCAACCCTTGATCGAGACGCCATCGCAGCTCGCGCAGACGAATGCCATGCCCGGCACGGTGTAGACCGTGACCCCCGACAGGTAGAGCGCGCTGAGTTCCGAAACGTGAACGCGTTGGCTCCGTACACCTTGTGTCGGACGACGACGAGCTGCGAAACGCCGAGGCTCGCCGCAGAGGGAAGGGTGAATTCGAGCGTCTGCGGTCCGACGAGCGTTCCTCGGAGGGGCGTCTGGAAGTAGCGATCGCACGAGCTCCCGTCCGGCCTGCCCTGGTCGTCGTAGCTCATCATCGTCTCGATAAACGTCCGGCCCACTACCGGAAAGCCGGGGTCGAACTGGATGCTCACGACGGTGTTGTTCGAGCTCGTGGCTACCACCTGGCCCACGGAGAAGGGCTCGCGCACCATGTCGATCACGAGATCGTGGATCCAGATCTGATCGCAGCCTTCGCCGAAGAAGACGTTCGCGTAGCTGCCCGGATTCACGATGTCGAACCCGTGCAGCCGCAGCGTGCAGCCTCGGCCATCGATCTCGAGCTGGCTCTTGCCGCTCAAGCTCAGAGCCAGCGGAGTACCTTGATTCCAGAGGTCGTAGATCCCCGGGCGGAAGAGCAGCCGATCCCCCGGCTGACAGGCCTGGATCGCATCTTGGATCTTCGCGCGATCGTCGCGGTTGTCGTTGGCGAAGGCGCCGTGGGTGCCGACGTGAACATCGGCCGCGTAGCCCGTCGCCGCGCAGAGGACCGACCCGAGCAAGAAGCACGCAAGGAGCTGGCGCATGTTGGCTCACATCCTTTCGATGCACGAAGCGCATCGCTCTCGGCGGAGCTCGTGGACGCCATGGAGGAGGGCTCGGCTCCGCAAGGCCCTCGGCGGTTCGGCAGCGAGGCGCGCGCCGCGAGGATCCGGCGGGGACTCCTCTTCGGTCGGTACGTCGCGCGCTGCTCGGCCTTCTAACCGCCGGGCCACTCCGCGGGCAAGCGCAGGGGCAGCTCCTCGGGCTCAGCCGTTCCCTCGAGCACGGTGATCGAGCCCAGCGCGAACTCCGCATGCGGCGGGGCAGGGCTGCGCACCTTCGCGATCCACGTGCCGCTGATCATGCGTCCTCGCGTGCGCCCCTCGGCATCGCTGAGCGGCAGATAGACCTCGTGCTTCGTCTCCTCGAAAGCGAAGTACGCACACACGCCGACGGCGGGAGCACCGGTCGCATCGAGGAGGCGGAGGCGCAAAGCTCCGGAGCGGATGTCGAAGCGGTGCTCGGAGGTGCCGCCCGCTTCCAGGTCGACCTCCGTCGTCGCCGGCAAGTCGTAGGTGCCGTCGAGTGCTGGATCCGGCAAGCGACCCTGCACTTGATAGTGCCCGGCTTCGAGCAGGATCTCGAAGCGGCCCTCTCCATCGGTCATTGCGTAGGCGTGGCTGATGTGCGCCGCGGCCTCCGGGCGTTTCATGCGGCCGATGATCTGGATCGGACGATGTGCGAACGACGTGCCATCGAGGAAGAGCTGGCCGCGCAGGCAGGCCAGGTGGAGATCGGGGCGCTCGAAGATCAGCTCGCGCGTCTCGCCGCCGCGGAGAGAGGTGACGAGGCCCAAGTCGGCCGCGTGCGATCTCAGGCTCGAGGGGCCACCCGACACGGACAAGCGATGAGCTTGATAGTAGAGGAGCTGGAGCGTCCAGCTCCCGGGAGGCACACCGCGGATTTCGAAGTCGCCGTTGTCGGCGATACGATGTGCCTCGGATGGAGGGCGCTCGAAGCTCTTCGACGGAAAGATCTCGTGCTTGTCGCCCACGGTGCGCATGAGCTGCACGCTCGGAGCGAACTCCGCTCTGCCTCCCGCGCGACGGAAGAGCGGGAGTAGCGTCGGTGGGCCGAGGCGACCGACGATGCGACCGCCGCTGCCGACGGCGACGACGAGGGTCGTCGGCTCGGTGAAGAGGAGATCGCTGCGGCAGTGTGTGAGATGAGACGCTCCGCTCACGCGCAGCGCGAGCGGGACGTTGGCCGTCGCACGCAGGGTCACCGTGCCGCTCTCGTCGGTGAGGCCTTCGTCGAGGATCATGGCGGGACGTGGAAAGCTCACGCTCCGGGATCGGAAGGTCGTGAGCGTCGTCTGCTCGTCGAAGGTCGCTCCTGGGTTCGGCTCGACGAGGGCGACTTGCGAGCCCATCCTCGGCCGCTGCTCGAGATCCTCGACGCGCACGCTCACGAGCATGGCACGCGCGAGTAGCACCTCGATCGGCGTCATGCCGTCGCGGACCTCGATGGGCATCGGAGTGCTTCGCTCCCACTGGCGGTCGTTGGGATCGATCTGCAGCGTGTAGCGACCGCGCGGGATGTTGCTCAGCGTGAGCTCGCCGCGGGGATGCTCCTCGATGGTCTCGCGGTTCCTCGAAGCGAAGTCGGCGCCTCCCTTGGTCGCGTTCGCTCGATCGGCGACGAGGCGGATCGCATAGCGCTCGATCGGTTCTCCGCCGTCGGCAGCTCGAACCACGATCGTCAGGCCCAAGGTGCGGCGCAGGGTGAACTTGAGATCGCTAGTGCCCCAAGCGATCGGCCCTTGGATCGACGCGGTCTCGTAGCGCTCCGACTCGGCGAGCAGCGAGCTCGGAGGTTTGGCGCCGTCGGCGTGCGCCTCCAGCACCCAGGTGCCATCCGCTTGGGTGTACACCTTCTCGACGTTGAGATCGTTCGTCCCGACGTACACTCCTCCGAGCGGTCGACCTTGCTCGTTCACCGCGATCCCCGAGAGCTTGGGCCGATTCGGGCGCTGTGGCAGGCGGATCTCGGTGAATCGCTCGGGCTCGCCGGCAGGGATCTCGAGCGCATGCGGCTCCGGCATGCGCTTGCCGACGACCTCGAGGAACCACGTGCCGCGCGAGAGCCGCTCCTCGAAGGTGAAGCTGCCGTCCGGGCGCGACAGTGTGTTGGCGCCCGGCGTGCGATCCGATCGCATGGCAGGATCTCCACTCGGTTGAGGACGCTTGGCCGAGATCTGCGCTCGCGCCAGCGGCGTTCCATCGGCTTCTTTCACGAAGCCGCTCACGACGCAGCCGCGCTCCAAGAGGATGTCGCCGAGCTCCACCTTCTCGCCGCGCGCGATCTCTCGTCGTGCGCTCTGCCAACGTACGCGATCGGGAGGTTCCAACAACACGTCGAAGCGATGCCCGCTCGCCGCCTCGAAGCGCACGTCGAAGACGCCGTCGGCACCGGTGACCAGCGGTCCGGGAGCGCTCCACGGTTCGGGTGCCTTTCGATCGCGCTGCGACGGAGGTCGAGCACTCACGATCACCCGCACTCCCACCAGCGGAGCGCCTTGCTCGTCGACGCAGCGGCCGCGATAGCCCGCTCGCGCGTCGCTCTCGCGCAGAGGCTCCACGGCGTTCGCGGCGCTCTCGCTCGGCTCTTCTTGCCGCAGGACGCGCGGCGCCTCCGCGCTCGCGGTGGGAGTGCTCGACGCCAGCTCGGCGCGCGCCTCCGCGCTGGGCGAGCGTTCGAGCTGCTGCCGTTCTTCTTCGCGCGTGGCCAACCAAGCCACCGTGCTCACCCCGACGATCAGCAGCGCTCCAACGATCAGCTTCGCTTGCATGAGACCTCCCGAGAGGAATAGGGCCGCGCCGCTCCCGCTCGTGCTCGCGGGGAGCGCGAGCGACGCGGGAACCGCGAGCGGAGCGAACACCGCTCTCCAATCCGCCCCGAGCTCGCGCTCGAGTCTCGCGCGCAGCGCTTGCAGCCCGCGGTGCAGCCAGGTCTTCACCGTCGCGACGGGAACCTCGAGCTCCTGCGCGATCGCGCGCGGAGGACGCCCCTCGTAGTAGCGCAGCAGGATCGCTCTCCGCTGCAGCGGCTCGAGCTCGAGGATCGCGTGGGCCAGACGCGTCTGGAGCTCGAACGCGGCGACCACGTCGTCCGCGGCCGGCACCCGCTCGGGGCGCGCGACGCGCGACTCGCGCGACGCGCTGCGCCGCGCTTGGCGCCGAACGCGGAGCGCGCGCCGCCGCACCACGCTCGCGAGCCACGCTTTCCAGCGCGCCGGCTCTGGCGGAGGCTGCGCCCATGCCGCGGCTAGCGTCTCCTGCACGGCATCGTCGGCGAGATCCGGGCTCGCGAGCAGCGGCGCCACCAGCTCGCGCAGCCACGAGGCGTGGGCCAGGAGCTCGGAGAGCTCGGGGAGTTCGTGCCGCGGTTCCATCGCGCTCCATCATTCCCGCGCTCTGGGAAACGACTTCACGGGAGCCGAGAATTCGCCGCGAGCCGTGTTCGGGCTGCGGGGTGTGCTCCTGGCCGCGCGTGCCCTCGAAGTTCGTGCGCCGAGTCTCTGGTTCGCGTCTCGCGCCGCAGCGATACGCAGTGAGGAGGAACCGTGGAAGACCGTTGGATCGCCCTCGGCATCGGAGTGCTCGTGCTCGGGCTCTTCCTCTGGAATCGCCTGCGCCTCGAGATCGTGGGACTCCTCGCGCTGGTCGCCGTGGTACTGAGCGGACTCGTCCCCTTGGAGGTCGCGGTGAGCGGCTTCGCCAACGAGGCCCTGCTCACGGTGGCGGCGATGTTCGTGCTCTCCGCCGGGCTCGTGCGGACCGGCGGCGCCGACGCGTTGGCGCGGCTGCTGGGGAAGCTCGCCCGCGGCTCGGAGCTGCGCTTGTTGGCGGCCTCCTTGGTCCTCGTGATCCCGTTCAGCGCCTTCGTGAACAACACGCCGGTCGTCGCGGTGATGATCCCCGTCGTGCTCGGCCTTTGCCGCGAGATGGGAGCGGCGCCCTCGCGCTTCTTGATGCCGATCAGCTTCGCGAGCCAGCTCGGCGGAACGCTCACCTTGATCGGCACGAGCACGAACCTGCTCATCGCGGGCCTCGTCGTGGACCTGGGGCTACCGGAGTTCCATCTCTTCGAAGTCACGCTGCCCGCGGGCGTACTCATGCTGCTCGGCGCTTTCTATCTGCTCACGATCGGGCGCTGGCTCTGCCCGACACGCCGGAGCGCCGACGATCTGGTGCAGCGTTACGAGCTGCGAGACTATCTCGCCACTCTCGTCGTACCCGCGGGCTCGGCTCTCGCCGGGCAGACGCTCCGACAGCTCGGATTTCAGCAGCGCTTCGGCCTACAAGTGCTGCGCATCGACAGCGTGCGGAGGCGCGCTCACGCGCCGGGGCCCGACGCGGAGTTGCACGAGGGGGATCGCCTCCTGGTCGAGGGCAAGGCCACGGACATCGCCAAAGTGCGCGAGCAGGAGGGGCTCGATCTCGTCGCCGAAGGGGAAGCCCGTATCCTCGAAGCCTCGGAGGAGAGCGAAGGGACGCGCTGGTGCGAGCTACTGGTTGCCCCGCGCTCGCGCTGGGTCGGACGTCGCCTCGCCGAGGTCAACCTCCCTGCTCGCTTCGGCGCGATGGTGCTCGGTGTGCAGCGCGCGGGCGGCGCGATCCAAGTGCAGCTTCCGCAAGTGAGACTTCAGTCCGGGGATCTCCTGCTCGTCCAGATCCCCACCCGCGATCTCGCTCGCTTGCACGCCAGCCGCGATCTGGCGGTGCTCGGGACGTTGGACGTTCCCGCCGATCGGAGAGGCAAGTTCTGGATCGCCCTCGCGGTCCTCGGCGCTGTCGTCGCGAGCGCTGCGGTCGGATGGCTGCCGATCCTCCTCGCGGCACTCCTCGGCTGTCTGGCGCTCTTCCTTTCCGGCTGTCTGACCCCCGAGGAGGCGTACGAGGAGATCGATTGGTCGGTGCTCGTGCTCATCGCGACGATGCTGCCCCTCGGCGTCGCGATGCAGAAGAGCGGTGCGGCCGCGTGGATCGCCGAACAGGTTCTCGCCGTCGCCTCGCCCTACGGACCGATCGCTGCTCTCGCGGGACTCTACCTCCTCACTTCGCTGCTCACCGAAGTCATCAGCAACAACGCCGCCGCCGTGGTGCTGACGCCCATCGCCGTCGCTACGGCCTCTGGTCTCGGAGTCTCACCGATGCCCCTCGTCGTCGCGGTGATGCTCGCTGCGTCGAACAGCTTTATGACGCCGATCGGCTACCAAACCAACACCTTCGTGTTTGGGCCGGGAAGCTATCGGTTCTCCGACTACGTGCGCGTCGGCGGGCCGCTCAACTTCTTGCTGGTCCTCGCCGCGCCTCTCGTGATCCCGTACTTTTTCCCGTTCTGAACGACACGCCCGCTCCCGCGCATCTCTCACGCACGAGGTACTCCGTTCATGCCGACACTCCCCGCTCGGGAATCCATCGCGCTCTACGCCCTCTTGGTCCTCGCCGGTTGCCATTCCAAGCCGACGCCGGAGCGCGTGCCGGACCCCGCTTCGCAGAAGCCCGCGCGCGCCGCCGACGCCGTGGAGCTCGGCAACTTCTCCGTGAGCTTGACCGTCAAAGACCTCGCCGCCTCGCGCGCGTTCTACGAGAGGCTCGGCTTTCGCGTGATCGGCGGCGCCGCCGAGCAGAACTGGCTCATCCTTCAAAACGAGACCAGCACCATCGGCCTCTTCCAAGGCATGTTCCCGAAGAACATGCTGACCTTCAATCCGGGCTGGGATCGCGACAAGCAAACCCTCGCGGACTTCCAGGACGTGCGCGAGCTGCAGGCGCTGCTGAAGGCGCGGGGCATCGCGTTCGACGCCGAGGCCGACGCGAGCACGACGGGCCCGGCGAGCTTCGTGATCACCGATCCGGACGGGAACCCGATCCTCGTCGATCAGCATGTGGATCGGCCGAAGCGCTAGACTCCGCGAGTCCGCGAGCCTACCGCACCGTCTCGAATGCCTCGACCTCCGCTCCGGCAGAGCTGAGAAGCCGTTTGCATGCCGAGGGGTAACCGCGTCGGACGTGCGCACTACCATGTGCCGCGATCCTGGGATGACATTCCAGGCCAGAGGACTCCCGTGGAGCGGGTCGGCGATCGAAGCCAGGTAGGACGGCACCGCGGAGTTCGAGGTCTGCCGAGCCGTTCCGAGCTCGCGGACGCAAAGGAGCTCCGCAGGTCGAGTGCCGCGGCTCTCAGGACGCGATGGTTGGTCGCGCCTCCCGAGCTGGCGCCGCGTCGCGCGATGAGCTACGAAGTCCGGCGAGCTCCCCTCGCAGCATCTGCACCGAGAACACCATTCGAAGAGCTGGCGGAGGCTCTGGCGCGCCCTTGAGCTCGATACCTTCCGACCCTTCTCCAACACGTCACTCCGGCGACCGCGAGCTCGCGCAGCGCGCGCTCCGCGGAGACCGCCAGTCCGTGGATCTCCTCGTGGAGCGGATGCGCTGTGTGCCGCGCTTCCTCGCGCTGCGCAATCGGAGATCGGGGGGCCTTCTCTCGCTGGAGGATCTCCGCGATCTCACCCAGGAGGTGCTGGGGATCGCTTGGCAGAAGCTCGCGGAGTACCGCGGCGATGCGACGCTCGAGACCTGGCTCTTCGCGATCTCCGCGCACGTCTTCTTGAACGCCGCTCGGCGCAGCACGCGCAGGAAGCGCTCGACAGTCGCCGGCGAGGATCTGCTCGGGCGCGAGGCGGTGGCGCACGACGCTCCGCCGGAGGACTACGCCCATGTCCACGCTTGCCTCGCCGAGCTTCCGGAGCACGACGCGAAGATCGTGCGCGCGAGGGCCTTCGAGGGGCTCGAGTTCGCCGAGATCGCCGCAGCGACGGGACACTCGCTCCCCGCGCTGAAGGCTCGCTACTATCGAGCGCTGCAAGCCCTGCGTGGTTGCCTCGGACCCTACCTGCGGAGGGAGCGATGAAGTCCTTCGATCTCACTCCCGAACAGGAACGGCTGCTCGCGGCCTTGGCGACGGGCGAGCTCTCGCGCGACGATGCGGCCATCGCCGAGGCACGGAACGCGCCCGAGTTCCGAGCCGCGATGCAGGAGCTGGAGGCTCTGCAGGTAGCGCTTCGCGCCGCCGGGGTGGAGGAGCGCGCGGATCTCGCGTTCGCCGCCGCCGAGGCGGAGCCGTTCGCCGGCGCCGATCAGCTCGTGCGCGATGCGGCGCCTCGGCCGCTGCGCTCGCCGATGCGCAAGCGCAAGCCGCTCGCGTTGCTGCTCGCCGCGGTCCTCGTTGCCGCCGTGGGGCTCTGGTGGTGGAAGCGCGAGGAGCCGCTGCGGCGCGGCGATTCCCTGGGCGGTCGCGTGGAATGCCTCGCCCCGAACGGCGCGGTGCCCGAGTACGGTGCGTTCGCCTGGCGCTGGCCCTTGCCGGAGCGAGGCTACTTCCTCGTCACCGTCTTCGAGTCCGAGCGCCGGCAGACCGTGCTCGCCACGAGTCCGCGACTGCAGGCGAACGAATGGACTCCGGGGGTTGCCCTGCCGCCGGCGATCTACTGGGAGGTCCGCGTCTACGACGTGCGAGGGGAAGAGCAGGAGTGGGGCGCGGCGCGAGCCGAGAGACGCTGAGCATGAAGCTCCGAGTCATGGGTCTGGCCGTCGCCTGGAGCGCCGGCTGGCTGCAGGCACAAGGGCCGAGCGAAGCGGATTGGATCGCGCGCGTGCAGGCGCTCACGGCGGCCGGCGACGTGCGCGCAGCGGACGCGATCGAGGCGCTGGGGCTGCTCGACCTGCACGCGAAGGCCACCGATCCTCTCGTCGACTACTGGCGCTATCGCTTGGCTCGCGGCCTGCAGAACTTCGCCGGGCGCACTCTCGAGACCGCACCCGGCACGCCCGGCGCGGCTCTCCGCGTCCCGGAGCGCGTCGCGCTGTGGGGCATCGCGCAGCAGGCGGCGGAACGCCATGGCGATGTGGCCATTCGCGCCGACGCCGCGATCGGCATCGGGGAGGCGTTGCTGCTCGCCGGGCGACATCGCGAGGCCGATGCGTCGCTGCGCCGAGCCCTCGAGCTGCCCGCGGGCAACGAGCTGCACTGCATCGCCAAGACGCGCTTGGCTTCGATCGCCATGCACACCGGGAGGCTCGCGGTGGGCCGCGCGCTCTTGGAGGAGGCGAAGCAGCTCGAGCCGCAGGACGACTCGCATCGTTCACGCTTGATCCGCGCGAATCTGCAGGGCGCGTGGGGCGAGTTCCACCTGATGCTCGGCTTGGTCGATGTCGCCGCGCGACACGAGGTCGCCGAGGAGCGCGCTTTCGGTCCGCAGGAATTCGCGGTGCTGAAGCGCGAGCTGGATCTCCTGATCGCGACCCAGCGCTATGCGGAGGTCCTCGAGCGCGCGCACGCCTGGCGCGCGTCCTGCGGCGATTCGATTCGGCCGCGCGACGCGAAGCACCTGGACCTCTTCGTGGCGCAAGCCGAGCTCCGCTTGCCGGAACGCCGTGCGGCGGCACGCGAGGCACTGCGCCGCATGTGGAGCTCCGACGTGCCCGAGTTCGCCGCCGCGGCGCGGGTGCGTTCGGCGCTCGCGGCGTTGGACGATGGCGACCTCGAGGACGCGCGGCGTGCCTTGGAGGGCACCGCGGATCTCTACGGACAGTTCGCGCGCATGTCGGCGTTGATCGCCAGGACGCGCCTCGCCCTGCACGAGGAGAGCGTTCCTCTTCCCGAGCTCGAGCTCGAGCTCGAGGGCGTGATCGACGAGCATCTCGCCGAGTGGGATCGCACCGAGCCGCGACCGGGGGGAGTGGGCTTCCTCCACTTCCGTCAGCGACGAGGTCTGCTGGCGCTGCTCATGACCGTGCGGATGCGGCGCCACACCGACGGCGTGCAGCGAGCCTTGCGAGATCTGCTGCGCTTCAGCGATCGCGGCTCGTTCGCGCGCCGGCTGGGACTGGGATCCACCGAGGTCCGCGATGCGCTCGCCCTCGTCCCCGCGGGCGGATGCGCGGTGCTGTGGTTGCCCTCGATGGTCGGCACCCACGTCTTCGTCCTCGCCGACGGCACCGTCCATCACTTCGTCGGGGGGGAGGACGAGGCGACGCGCGCCGCCGTGCGACAGTTCCGGGCCGCCGTGATCGAACCCCAGGCGGACGCGGCGAAGATCCGCGAGCTGGGGCAGCGGGTGCGCACCGGCGTGTTCCCCCCCGGTGCCTGGGAGCTCATCGCCAAGCGCCGACCGCTCGTGCTCATCGGCAGCGAGGAGTGGGGACGACTGCCCTTCGAGGCGCTCCCGGGAAGCGATGAGCTCTATCTCGGATGGAGCCACGCCATCGCACATCTGCCTTCCGTCGCCGTAGGGCGATGGCTCGCGCAGAGAGCGGTGCCACGCCCTTGGAAGTCCGCGCGTCTATCGGCGGCTCGGGACATCGCGCCGGAGCTCTTGGCCCGCTGGAGCCTTGAGCCCCTGGAGCTCAGCGATGCTCGTCTGCGAGCGATCTTGGAGCCGCTGAACCTGGAGCGCGCCGAGCTCGCGCCGCTCACTCCGGATCTCGGGAGCGATGGAGAGAACTACCACGTGCTGATCACGCACGGGGTGTACGACCCGGAGCGCGAGCGTCCGGCGGGCCTCGTTACGACCGGCGATGGCGAAGTGCTCTGGAGCGACGGTCTGGAGACGAAGCGCGTCGCGCCGCACGTGCTCGCGCTCGCCTGCGGTACGGCTCGCGCGGCGCGACGGCTCGGCGAGGACGGCGGCAATCACCTTGGTGCCGCGTTCTTCGCCGCGGGCGCTTCGGTCGTGATCCACGCCAGCGAGGATCTCGAGCTCGCAAGCAGCCTCGAGCTGGCCAAGGCCTTTCATGAGGCGCTAGCGTCCAGCTCGGAGGCGAACGCGGCCGAGGCGCTGCGTCTCGCTCGCCACTCCGTTGGCTCGCGCGCGGGCTTCGAGGCTCCCGCCTATCACGCGTTGCTGCAGGTGTCCGGCCTGGGCTATCTGCCCATCGAAGTGCCTTCCAGTCGTCGTTCGCTGTGGTGGTGGACGCTGCTGTTGGCGCCGGGCGCGCTCGCTTGGTGGCTCTACCGCGAGCGCCGCATGAGAACGACGCCGTCGTCGTGAGCGGAGCGCTCGCGACGACGGCGTCGTTGGAGGGAGCACCTTCCTATTCGCCGGGTTGCTAGCCGGGGGGAGTGATCGGGTTGCCGGTGCCGCTCGGCGGCGGAGGCGGGGGGATGTTGGGCATGGGGGTGATGGTCTTGGGCTTGCCGTCGAAGCCCGGTACAGGCAACCACCCGCTGCCTTCCGCTCGATAGCCGGCGAGGAGCGCTGGATAGCGCCTGATCCCCGTGCCCTCCACACCCACCAGGCGGAAGAGGAAAACGTATCCGCCGTGTTCCGTGAAGTTCGGCTCCTCGGAGGGAGAGAGAGCGGGAGTCACTTCGAGCTGGATCGGGTTCTCGGCGTCGTTCGACGAGATCGTCATTGCCTGGTGGGAAGCCAACGGCATCACGCGATACTCGACGTTCCCGCCGACGAGTCGGCCGCGCACTTCCCAGCCCAGGATCTCCAGCGCTGTTGCGGAGGTCACGGGCCAGTTCAGTTGAACGTCGATGGTGATCATCTGGCCATTCTGCTCCGAATCTCCTGCATCAACGAGCTGCGGCTTCAAGACCTGCGCATCGATGAGCGGGCTTTGAACGAGGGCGAGTGCGTCTGCACCCAGCGCGCTCGTGCCCACCAAGAAATCGCCATCACCATCGCCGTCGAAGTCCGCGATTGCAGGACGAACGCGTTCGCCAGTGGGGATCGCGCTCACCAGCGGCATGCTGAGCCCTCCCATCGGGACGTAATGGAAGAGAGGCGACAGTGCACCGAAGAGCGCTTCGCTGTTGTAGAGCAGCTCGGCGCTACCATCGCTGCACATCCAGCCCAGATCGGGATGGCCATCGTAGGCGGCATCGCCGACGGCGATCCCGAGCGGAAAGCGACCGAGCAGGTTGGTGGAGACGAACCCGGAGAGGCCCGCATGGATCGTGAGTAGCTCGTGTGTCGGAGCCGTCGGCTTCGACACCGCGATGACGCAGCGCTCTCCGAACGGCGAGCGCAGGCGCTCGGCCGTCGCCTCTCCCACGGCGAGCGGGAAATAGGGTAACTCGAGGATGGGATCCGTACCGGACTGGATGTGGATGCCGGTTCCGGTCACCACGAGCAGCTCATCACCCGGGAGTGTCGTGCTGTAGTCGAAGAAAACAGCAGCGAGCACTGGGCTCGAGAAGGTACGTGCGCTGCGCAGCCCTCCCACGGTCAGGGATGCGAGGCGCACGTCATTGCCTTCGATCGCAAGGGCATCGGGCACGCCATCTCCGCCGAGGTCGCCGATCTGCAAGCCGCGAGCGATGCCCCAGCTCGATTCGATGACCTCCACCGAGCTGGAGCTGCTGGCGAGCGAGTATCTCCAGATCCCCAGCCCGTAGTTGCCGAGCAGGACGGCAGCATCCGTGCTTCCGTTGCCGCCGGGCAGCACACGTAGATCGCGCGTGACCGGCGGGTTCCCGGGGTCGCCGTTGCTCAACGATGGATGCAGCCGCATGCCGCCCTGGAAGATGCCAGGAGCTGCGATCAGGTACGGTAGGCCATCGCGCACGAAGATGGCGTCCGGGACTCCGAGTCCGGTGAAGTTCCCGGCCTCGAAGGCTCCGAACTGTCCTTGCGTCGCATCGCCTGGCGAGCGCGTGCGGAAGCTCGACTCCACGGGCAAGAGCTGGGCGGAAGCCGGCGCGCACGCCAGCAGGAGGAACAATGTGGTTCTCATGGACGAGAGGTCTCCGGGCTTGTGCGAAGAGTAGGTCCGCACGCGTTCGAGGTTACCGAGCCAAGGGTTGCCGATCGAGCTCCCGGTCTCGTCGTCCTCGGCTCAGGCCGAGAGGGCGAGTCGGCGGGCCAGATCTCTCCAGCGAGGAAGCTCCAGCGGAGGAGATCGACGCTTTCGATCGGGCGGCGAAGCACCAAGGCGACGGTTTCTCTGGTGGTCATGGGCAGGAAGGCGAAGAAAGAACGGCCTGCTACGCAGGCTCGACTCCGGCGGCTTCACTCGAGCGGGGGAGAGGGCTCTCGAAGGGAAGCGCCGAGTCGAGGGAACGAGAACTCTCCGCTGCTGATTCCTTAGGCCGCACGTCCCGCAGGCCACGGGGAGGACGCCTCGGAGCCCGAGGGAATCGAGGTCCCGCGCGGTGGCGGAGAGCAGCGGTGGTGAGGGGCATGGAGCGGAGTCCCAGGTCGTGCGGCAGCACGGACCGGCGAGCTTCGTGTCGAGATCTCGAGTCCGGTTGCAGGCATTCCGGAAAGCCATCCAAACCCGGGATGAGCTCGGAATGCCAGCAACTCGGCAAGCCCGGCGAGAACCACGACGCGTCGCGTCGTGGTTCTCGGACGGGCGACGAACCCGTCAGTAGCGGATGCGCAGGATGCGCTCTCCGCCGGTGAACACCCCGTCGTTGCCGCCGCCGGTGGGGCGGGCCGGCATGACCAGCTTCAGGACCAGCTCATCCTGGGCTGGAGTCGCACCGGGGATGTGGGCCCAGGTATCGGTGGTCGCGCTGCGCACGTTGGCGAGTGAGGTGGAGGCCTGAAGCGGCGGTGCGGCGACGAACAGCCTCGTCGTCGAAGGAGCCGCAAAGATGTCGCCGGTGGGGAAGAATGCTCCCGAAGGTGGGGAATCGGACGGCGGAGTCACGACCTCGACCGCGACGGGCTTGCGTGCGTCGAGCAGCCGAAGGACCACGTTGCCGCCCGCAACGCCGAATCGCAGGCGGACGGCATACTCATACGCCTCAGGAGCGTGGGTGGTGGATCCGTTGGCCCTCTCGAACGCGACGAAGTACTCGTTGTTCTGGTTGACTGCGTCGTCGGTCATCACCGTGAGGTTGCAACCGAAGATTCGCTTGAGCCTCTGGTTCGTCGCCCGCAGGATCTGGTTGCCGTAGCCGCCCCTGTCATCCACGTTCGCGGACCAGTCTGGATCGAACAGCATGCGGGTCAGGGTGGGGTTGTTCGCGGGCGAGACTCTGAGGTTTCGGAAATGGGAAGTCGTCGGCGTAGCGACGTTCCAGTCCACCGGCATCTCGAACTGCACGTAGGCAATGGGGTTGCTTGCCACCGGCATGAAGTGGAGATTCCCGACCGTGCGGAAGCCCGTGGGGTTGTTGACCGGATCGAACGGCCCGTTCGACTTCAAGAGAGTGGCCGCAGGTGGGAACACGTAGGTCGGTTGAGCGCTCTGGGACATCGAACCGTCGAGGTCATGCATGACCATGTCATGCAGTGCGTTGCCATACACCCAACCGAGTTCCGGATGGCTGTTCGAGGTCCTCAGGAGTCGAGGTGCTCGAGGCGATGGCACGAACATCAGCTCGTCGATGTTGCTGGTGGTGAGTCCCGTGGAGTAGTTGCGAGGATCGATCGGCCAGGGGTTGCCGAAGCCATTGCCGAGAGTCCAGCTGCTCTCGCCAACGTTGTTCGCGGAGATGGCGGTGACCTCGCGGACAATGGGGCCGTTCGGAGTGTTGATCGTCAGGCGCCGGAAGTCTTGGAAGTGCGTGCCGGCGAGTCCGTTGACTCCATCGTAGAGTTCGAAGCCGCGTAGCCAGAGCCTCATCGCAGATCGGCCGACGTCCTGATTCGAGAAGTGCTGGGTGAGGATGTCGAGCCGTGGAGTCACTCCGCTCACGGTCGTGAATCTGGGCATGTTCGAGCGGAAGAACGGCAGGGAGCGTCCGGCGCCCGGCTCCCAATCGAGGCTGCCCGCGCCGGTCACCGGGTCGTGACCGGTGTTCGACGTCTCGCCGACCACGACAGAATCGATGATGAGGTGGTGCACCATCGCCGGAGCGCGCGGGCCGACGCCTGCAGCTCCTTGCCATTGCTTGGTCACATCTGCTCCGGCTACCCCTCCGAGCAAGGTTCGGAATGGCCAGAAGGGGAAGTCCTCCGTGAAGCCCGCGCTCGCTACGTAGATGCCGAGAGCATTGTCCGAGACACGAAGGCGCCGCCAGATCGACTCCCCATATTGTCGGTACCAAAGCCCGGCCCTGCGGCACTTGAAGGCCGTGTTGTCGTCGAAGTGGGGCGTGTAATGCTGGTGGGATCCGCTGTCCGTCGTGTACGGCCGCGCGCGGCCGACCGCGTCCTCGTCGGCGAAGAATCCGACTCTCCCGCACGAGTGCGCGGTGTTCCTGGCGAACTGAAACCTGTATGAAGACGCTTGTTGGTCGGAGAGTTTCTGGTGCCACGTACCTGATTGCCCCAGAGTCGTGAAGAAGTAGTTCTGACTCTGGAGTGGGGTTTGGCCGGCGTTGTTGTAGCCGAGCGCCGTGTGATCGAAGGTGAAGCCGTAGGCGTCGGAGCCAGCCGCGACGTTGTCGGTCACGATGTTGGCCATGTTCGAGATCCAGAACACCGCCGGGTTCATGTCGTGGTACCGGAAGAACGTGTAGGTCGATCCGGTGATCGTCTCTGCGTAGCTCGTGCCGGCGTTGCCCCAGAACATCGTCTGGCCCAGCGTTCGTTCATGGTTGAGCGCATCCACCGCGACGTTCGGGGTGCGGATCAGGAAGCCGAGATTCCCGGTCAAGGTGTTGCCGATCTCGTTGCCGTCCTCCAAGAAGTAGGCGTGCCCGTAGATGTCGTAGGCGCAGTTGTCGATGACGCTGACGCCATTCGTTCGGTGGATGGTCACCGCGCGGTGATAGCAGTGGTGGAAGCTGCAGCCGGACACCACGGCCTCCAGCAGCGAGTCGCCGCACATGTGGAAGTGCACCGGGTAGTGGCCCAGGTGGCCATACTGGCCCATCTGCGCGAACTCCACGTGGGAGAGATGCACGGCCGACGGGTGCGTCAGGCTGGAGTGGATCATGATGTCGCCACCCCAGCGCTTGGTGCTGTCCGTGTCGCCTTGGATCCGAATGTTCCGCGTCAGGCACGCGACGGACGCTCGCATATCGACCTCGAGCGGCACACCGCCGACCAGCTTGCCGGTTTGGAACTCGCGGCTGTAGTGGCGGTAGGCGAGCCCTTGCGCCGTCTGGATCAGGTCACCTCCCGCAAACGGTGCGGTGGCCGCGACGGTGGCCGGCTCCGCTTGGTGCATGTCGAAGTCCGTCGAGCTGATCGCGAGCGCGTCGCTGACGCGCCAGCCCGTCGTGCCGTCGAGGTACAGGAAGTTGTTCAGCGTCCCGGCGTGAGCGCCTTGCCACTCGAGGCCCGGGATCATGGTGCTGATGTCGCGGAGGCGCAGCCAGGAGCGTCGTCCGGTGTCGCCGAAGAGCTTCAGCGTGCCGCCTTCGTGAACCATGATCTGCTTGCTCGTCGTCGGTGACGAGGGGTCGAGGGTCAGCAAGACCTCGAGCTCACCTGTGAACGGCGCCGCTTGGGTTCCGACCAGGAACGCACCCATGTGGTGCACGTCGATGCGACTGGTCCTGATCTTGAGCAGCGCGCCTTGCGGCGCGGTCAGCGTGCCTTCGATGCTGATCGCCTTGACCGCGATCGGTAGGTTGTTCGGGAGCAAGACGGTCTTGGCCGGTGGGATGCTCACCACTTGCGTCGGTAGGGGTGTACTGCCCAGCGACCAGTGTGCGCCGACGTTCCAAGCTCCGGGAGAAGGCCCCGTGTATTCGTTGATGAGGTCGTCCTGAGCCTGCGCAGCCGATGCGGTGAGGGCGACGATCGCGCCGAGCGCCACGGCCGCGGTGCGCAACCATCCGAGTCGGTCGGGGCGTGATGTGCGCGCTCGCGTGGTAGCGCCGCAGGCGTCTTCGTTGCGATGGTTGGCTCTCGAATGACTTGGCGCCTGTCGGGAGTCATGGGCTGAGCGCGAGACGCAGGCTCCGGATCGAGAGGCCGACATTGTCTGCGCGTCGGCGTCGATCGGCTGGTGAGAGTGGTCGTGCATGTGGAGAGGCTCGTGGTTGTGGCCGGTGCCACGGGTCCGGCACCGATGAGGGCGGGTTGCGTGGAACTGCGCGCGTAGCCGTGGCTCGACGTGTTGGGTCTCGACGCGCACGCGAAGGTCTGGGACAGAGGCCTTGGTCGTGCCGGAGCGCAGATCGGCGAGCTTCGTGTCGAGAGCTCGAGCCCGGTTGCGGACATTCCTGAATGCCATCCAAACCCAAGACGAGCTCGAAAAGCCTGCAACTGCGGAAGGCCGGCGAACACCACCGCGCCGCGATCCGGCGTGTTCCGGAGATCCGTTCCGTCCCTCGACCAGCCACTCGCCGGCTGGGTACAAGAGCCATGCGTTCGATCACGAGATCCAGTTCTCTTATCTGCGCGTCCATGTTGGGCTCGCTTCTCTTCAGCGCACCATCGACTCGAGCCCAAACTCTCAGTCCTGGTCTGCTCGGCGTCGGACCCACCAGCGCTGTCACCACGATCTCCGGGTCGACCTCCACTTCGCTCTTCGCCGGTGGCCTCGGTGGGGCTGCGAGCATTTGGGACGGGGCTCAGTGGCTTCCCGTGCCCTCGACACTGCTCGGCAACATCACGGCCTCGACTCCCGATCCTTCCGTCGATGGGAGCTGGTTCTTCTGCGATCTCGCCACGGTCGCGAGGTTCGGTCCGTCGGGCTTCACGGTCTTGCCGCCGACCTTCGGCGCTCCGCAGTCGCTGATCGTGAACGCCGTGGGCAATCTGGTTGCCGGAACGACCACCGGCGCCTTCGAGCTCATCGCCGGCACCTGGGCGCGCATTGGCGGAGCATTTGGCCTGACCGGCGCCGTCCTGGATCTGGAGCTCCTGCCCGGTGGAGTGCTCCTCGCGGGAGGCTCCTTCAACGTTCCCGGTCAGACCGGGACCTTCGGTCTGGCGACTTGGAACGGCGCGAGCTGGGCTCCCGTCGCGGGCGTTCCTCCGGGCACCGCAGAGCGAGTCGAGGTGTTTCCGAACGGAGACCTCCTCTTCGTGCTGGCGGTCGCAGGAACGAGCAACCGGCAGATCCTCGCGCTTCGCGGTGGAGTCTTGCAGCGGCTGGCTGCTGCGGTCACGGGTCCGGTGCACGAGCTGGCGATCCTGCCCGATGGCGACGTCGTCGCCGGGGGCAGCTTCACGAGCGTCAACGCGTTCGCGATCACGAATCTCGCTCGACTGAACGGTCAGACCTGGTCGCCCCTCGCCTCGGGGTTCAATGGCGATGTGCGGGCCGTGAAGTACTTCGACGAAGGAGTGCTCGCGGTCGGTGGGCTCTTCACGAGCATCGCCGGGCAGAACGCGAGCTTCGTCGCTGGATTCACCGCGACGGTCCCGGGGACGGTGACGCCAACGACCGCTGGTTGCGGACCGACGCTGCATAGCCTGACGCCGCCGTTCCTCGGCACCACGCATCGCACGCTCGTGTCTGGCCTTCAGCCGGGCGTTGCCTTTCAGGCGCTGGGCGTATCGCTCCTCCCGGTCCCGATTCCTCTCTCCTCGCTCCTCCCTGGGGCGCCACCGGTCTGCACGATCGATGTCACGCTGAACACCCTTCTGGCGCACGCCTGCACCACGACGGCGGTGGTGACGATCATCATCCCGGACGATCCGGCGTTCCTGAACGTGGTGGTGTTCGAGCAGGTGGCGAATCTGGGAGCGAGCGGTGCCGCTTCGATCTCCGGAGCGCATGCCGTTCAGATCGGCGCGTTCTAGGCACGGTTGCGAGCGCGAGCCCGCCATCCGCGGGTAGCGCGGAGGCCGGGGCGCCGTGGATCCTCTCGCCGAGGCGATCCGCAGCGTTCCGCGCCTCCGCAGCGCTCCGCCTATCGAACCCGCGGGTCCTGCGCCCCGTCCCCTTGCTATGGACCTCCGCGAGCGTCGCGGAGCGGACGTCGATCCTTCTTGAAGTGCGGACGATGAAACCACTCGAGCTCAGTCCCGCGCAGAAGCGGATGCTCGAGGCGCTCGCGACGGGCGACCTCGACCTTCTCGATGATGCCGTGCTGGCGGAAGCTCGGAGAGCGCCGGCCTTCCGTATGGCGTTGGACGAGATCGAGGCCCTGCGAGAAGCGCTGCATGCCGCCGCGGCTGAGCAGCTCGCCGATCGTGCACTTTCCACGACCGGTTCGGAGCCGTTCGCAGGCGCCGATCAACTGGTGCGCGACGCCGCGAGATGGAGGCGCTTCCGGAGCGTCCGAAGGAGAGTTGCGATGGCTCTCTTGCTCGCCGCCAGCATCCTCGCCGTCGCGGGGATCTGGTGGCTGCCTCGCGAAGAGCCTCTCCGCCGCGGTGAGCACCTGGGAAGACGCGTGGAGTGCCTCACGCCGCGCGGCAGCGTGCTCGAGTTCGGTGCGTTCGTATGGCGTTCTGCCCTTCCCGAGCGCGGCTACTTCGTCGTGACCATCTACGACTCCGAGCGTCGGCACGTCGTGCTCGCCGAGAGCCCGCGTCTTCAGGTGCCTTCGTGGACACCGACCGTCGCCTTGCCGCGCGAGATCTACTGGGAGATCCGCGTCTTCGACGTTCGGGGCGAAGCTCTGGAGTGGGGCGCTGCGCGAGCGGAGCGCCGCTGAGGGTGCGACCCGAGATCGGGCTCCGCTCGTCCGCCACCAAGCTTCACCTCTCGGCAGTTCGAATCGCTCGGTCGCCGGCGACCCCTCAGCGCAGCGCCAGCCGCACCGGCCCGCGCATCGCCGCCGCATCGATCGCGCGGCCCCTCTGCAGCACGACGATCCGGCCCTCCGCCGCGAGGCGGCGCGCCGCAGAGCGCACATCCTCCATATGCTCGCGCCAGCTCGCCGGGAACTGCTGCCGCGCGATCTCGGAAGGGCAGATCGAGCTCGCGCGCGGCAGCGCGCGCAGGCGATCCAGGATCGCCTGCTCGAGCGCGCCGTGGTGCGCGTGCCGCACCGCGCGGCGGCAGCGCTCGCCGCAGTAGCGGACCTCGTCCCAGCAGCGTTCCCAACGTTTGCGGTAGCTCATCGCGCGTCCGCAGTGCGCGCAGAGCTTCGTCTCGCGCGGAGCGCTCATGATGCGTCGCGCCGCGGTTTGCCCTTTCGGCTGCCGTGCTTCGCGACGATGCGCTGCGCTTCGGCGCGGGCCTCGCCCGTCCGGCGCACCGCGAAGATGCGCTGCTTCGCTTCGCGTACGGCGCGGTCGTGATCGACGATGGGGGCTGGATAATCGCGGCCGATCACGCAGCCCGCGGCGTGCTGCTGGTCGAGGGAGAGGCGCTCGGGGTTCGGCAGGTGCTCGGCGGGGACGCCCGCGAGCTCCGGCACCCAGCGCTTCACGAAGGCGCCATCGGGATCCTGATCGCGCACCTGCTTCGCGGGCGAGTAGATGCGCACGGTGTTCATGCCGGTGGTGCCCGACTGCATCTGGGCCTGCGCGTAGTGGATGCCGGGCTCGAAGTCGACGAAGCGCGTGGCGAGGAAGAGCGCGGTGGGGCGCCAGTGCAGCCAGAGGTGATAGCTCGCGAAGCTCATCACCATCGCGCGCATGCGGAAGTTCACCCAGCCGGTCTTCGCGAGGCAGCGCATGACGGCGTCGACCATCGGGTAGCCGGTGCGACCTTCGCGCCACGCGGCGAAGCGCTCGCGGAGGACGTGATCGTCGTCGAGCTGCTCCACGCGCAGGCCGTCGTACAGACGATGGAGGTTCCGGTGCTCGAGGTCGGGCTCGTCTTCCAGCTTCTGCAGGAAGTGGCAGTGCCAGCGCAGCCGCGCTTCGAAGCTGCGCAGCGAGGGCAGCCAACGCGGGTCGCGCTCCGCTCGCGAGAGCGCCTTCAGTTCATCGAGTCGCCCGCGCGTCGCTTGGTAGATCGTGCGCAGCGAGAGCGTGCCCCACGCGAGATGCGGGCTCAAGCGGCTGCAACCTTCCCACGCGCTGAGCGGGCTCGACATGTCCGCGCGATAGCCGACGCCGCGCTGCCCGAGGAAGCTCGTGAGCAGCGCCTCGGCGGCGCCGGTTCCTCCCGGCTGCGCCGCGTCGATCGTCGTCGCGCGCGGGACGAGATCTTCCGCGCTGGGGAGCTTGCCCACGGCGAAGCGCGGCAACAGCGCACGCACGTCGCGGATCTCGCTGGGTGTCGCCGCGCGCGCTTGCGACATGCGCCGCTGCCAGAGCGCGGCCCAACCGTCGCGCGTCGCGAGGCGTCGGACCACGCCGTCCTGCGCCTGCTCTTCCCACGGGATGCCGTGCTCGCGGCACCAGCGCTTCACGCGCAGGTCGCGCGCATAGCTCACCGCACCTCCGCACTCCTGATGCGACCAGAGCTTCGCGATGCCGCCGACGCCGCGGAGCTCCTGCTGCAGGCGTTCGAAGACCTCGGGCAGCTCGCCGGTCCTCACGATGAGGCGCGCGCCGCGCGCGCGCAGCGCGCGGTCGAGCTCGCGCAGGCTCTCGCCGACGAAGCGCGCCTGCGCCTGGTCCATCTCGGGCTGCGCCCAGAAGGACGGCTCGACCACGAAGAGCGCGAGCACGGGCCCGGCCGCGGCGGCCGCCGCGAGCGGCCCGTGGTCCTCGACGCGCAGATCGCGCTTCCACCAGACGAGCTGGATCCCCATGGTGCGCGCCGTTCGCCCCGCGGCGCCCCGCCGGATTCCCGCACCCCTCTCCGTCGATCAGATAGGGGTCAGACCCCTCTTTGATCGATGGCGTCGATCAATAGGGGTCAGACCCCTATTTGATCGACGGGGTGGTCGGGCGCCGTTACCGGCGGCCGCAACGGTGCTAGGCTCGATGCCCTCGCGATCCCTCCGCCTTCCAGGAGCTTGCCCGATGTCGCATTGCCGCCTCCCGCGCGCCACCGTTCTGGCCGCCCTATCGCTTTCCTCTCTCGCTTGGTCGCAAGGCGGCCAACCCGAGAGCCTGCTGCGGATCCTCTCCGAGGACTTCCAGGTCGCTGCCCAGCGCGAGAGCGCGAGCACCTCGGCGGACTGGTCCGACGCCTTCCCCGGATCGCTGCGCCCCGGGCGCGGCGGTGGCTACGGCATCCACGGCGATCTGCGCGTCGAGAGCGGGACGGTGGTGATCGATGTCGCGCAGCTCATCCCGCCGGCGCAGACGCGCTTCGGCGTCCCGCTCGGCCCGATCGGCGGCGCGTTCTACTTCTCCTCGATCTACGTCGCACCGGGCGCCACGCTGCGCTTCGTCGGAGCACACGGCGCGCGCATCTACACCGCGTCGCTCGACGTGCAGGGCAGGCTCGACGTGTCGGGCGAGGATGCGCCGCTGCACGCTCCGAAGAACGACCCCTGCCCGCTCGCTTCGACCTTCCCTTGGATCGCGAACGACATCGGTCGCGGCGGCCTCGGTGGGCGCGGTGGTCCCGGCGGTGGAGCGGGCGGCTCCGGCGGAGATGACCCGCGCCCGATCGCGGCGTCCCCGAACGGCATGCCCGCGAACCCGGGCTCGACGGCGCGCTTGGCGCCGCAGCACGTCGATGGCGAGAGCGGATTCGGACCGGGCGCGGGCTTCGGCTCGGGTGCGTTCCCCGCGACCTCGATCGATCCCAGCTTCGCGGTGCGTCTCGCCAACGTGCAGATCCAGCCTGCGCTGCTCTACTCGCTGCAGCGTGCGGCCGGTGCCGGTGGCGGCTCGTTCGGGAGCGCAGGAAGCACGGGCGTGCAAGAACTCCCGTTCACCAACAACGGCGGGAGCGGTGGTCCGCTGCCGAGCTTCGACCCGACCTTGCCGCCGGCGATCGCGTTCGCGGGCTCGGGCGGCGGCGGCGGTGGTGTGCACTGCTACTTCCTGAACCGCATCGCGGGGCGCTTCAACAACTGCAAGCCGACCTATCCGGTCGGTCAGCGCCCGACGATCGGCGGCCAGCAGGTGGTCGAGGTCTGGAACACCGGCGCCGGCGGCGGCGGTGGCGGCGGCTATCTCTACGTGCAGTGCAGCGAGCTCGAGCTCGGCGGCTCGCTGCTCGCCCTCGGCGGCGCCGGAGGTTCGAGCGCGTCGTTCGGCTCCGTCGTGCGCGGCACGGAAGCCGGCTCGGGGGGCGGTGGCGGCTCCGGCGGTGCGATCCGCCTCGATGTGCTGCGCAGCGCGAACCTGCTCGGCACGGCGCGCATCGACGTGAACGGCGGCGTCGGCGGGCGCAGCAGCCTGAACATCCACGGCGGCAACGGCGGCCACGGCGTCGTGCACGTGCGCGACGCGAGCGGCGCCGGAGCCTTCGCCGGAGCGGTGCAGCCGGCAGCGGCGTTGAGCACGGGCGCGCTGCAGCCCAGCGACGAGCACCCGTTCTCGTTCGCGACCTCGCGCTACTACCGCTCGCAAGTCGGGCGTCCCGTGCAGCGCATCATCGATTCGATCGTGACCTTCGCGATCGCTCGGAACGGCGCGTCGAGCCCGATCGATCCCACCGATCCGCGTCAGGTTTTCAACGTCGGCGTCCCGGGTTCGCTGCTCGTGCATCTCGGGCCCGCGTACGTGAGCTATCAAGCGGCGCAGGACGACGGCAACGGGAACCCGGTCCCCGGCACCGAGACGCTCTGGACCGCCGATCCGACGACGCTCGATCCGGCGAAGACCCTCGTGCGCTTCACGCTGCTGCTCGATCGCAGCTGGTTCGATCCGCTCGGCCCGATCGCCGGCATCGTGGGCTTCGAGCTCTACGCGCTGTGACCTTCGATCAAAAAGGGGTCAGACCCCTATTTGATCGACGGCGGCCGATCGCGCTGGTTGCGCTGGTCGCTCTGGCTGCGAGTGCTGAGTTCCTGCACGCGCAGGACGGCCCGTGTTTCGTCGAGCGCGCGCGACTGCTCGTCGGCGGTGGGCCGACCGAGGTCCTCGCGCGCTCGCCGCGCGGGGACTTGCTGGCCACGGCGGGCAGCGAGCAGGTCGCGGTCTGGGAAGTGCGCGCAGAGGGGCCGCGCGAGATCGCGCGCTTCTCTACCTCGAACTACGTCGCGCACCTCGCGTTCGATCCGAGCGGGCGCGTCCTCGCGATCTCCGGGGGGGAGCTCCAACTCTGGGATCGCGAGAGCGGTCGGCTCGCGGAGCGTTTCGCGTTCTGGCGCGGCGGTCCGATCGCGTGGAGTCCCGATGGGCGCTTCCTGGCGACCTGCGGCATGGGGCGGCGCGTCGAGTTGCTCGAATGCGAGAGCTTTCGCACCGTGCGTTCGCTCGGTCTGGGCGCGGAGGAGCGCGAAGCGAGCGCGCTGCTGTGGGAGCCCGACGGGAGCGCGCTGTGGATCGCCGCAGCGGGCAAGCGCAGCACGTTGCTGCGCTATGAGATCGCTTCGGGGGTCTTCGATGCCGACGCGCGGCGCGAGGTGGATTCCTTCGTCACGCGCATGAGCTGGAGCGATGGCGAGCTCGTGATCGAGGGGCGCCGGCGAGCGAGTGCAGGCGTCGATGTCGGCTTCGATGCCGGGCATCCGGTGGGACGGTTGTCTCTGGCGTTCACGCCCGACGAGCGCTTCGCGTTGCTCGCGAACGACGCGCGCGTCGCGGTGCTCGAGATCGAGAGCGG
>JAEUHW010000070.1 GCA_016793245.1 Planctomycetota bacterium | reverse complement strand
GAGAACGGCGCGGCGTTCGCCGCATCGAGCAGCGTGCGCACCGTGTCGCTCGCGTCGAGGTACTGGATCGGCTGGCTCGGCGTGCTGTACGTGTGGTTCTGCTGGAAGTAGACGCGGCCGTCGCCGGTGCTCGCGAGCGCGCGGAGCGCTAGCCCGTTCAGCGCGGCGATCGGAGCCTTCGTGCCGTCGTGCTGCACGAGCCAGAGCTTCGTCGTGAACGGCCCATCGGGCGGCAACGCGCGGTTCACGAGCAGCGCGCCGCGAAACGCGTCGAACGCGATGCTGCCAGCCCAGCCGCCCTGGCCGACGCCGCTCAAGAACTCCGCGCCATGCCCCGTCTCGGGATCGATGCGGTAGAGCGCCGGCCCGCTGCCGAGGCTGCTCGGCGCCTGCACGAGCAGCTCGCCATCGCGGAACGGCCCGGTCTGGGCGAGCGAGAAGGAGGAGAGCAGCGCGAGCGCGAGCGCGGGACGCGGGGCGAGAGAGTGGAGTGCGGACACGGCGACACCGGAGCGAAGGGAGGGAGTGGTTCCTCCCAAGCGAATGCCGCGAGGCGCGTGTCGGAAACGGCGAAAACTCAGCGCGGCGCGCGATGCCACGCGCGTGCGCGCGGCGCCCGCCAGGCGCCCCAAGCGACCAGCGCGATCCCGCCGAGCTCGAGCACCCAGTTCATCTTCACGAAGCCGACGTAGCTGCCGAGCAGCGAGTCGACCTTGTGGAACGAGGAGGCGCGCACCACCACGAAGCTCGCGATCGCGATGCCGCCCAAGATCGCGAGCCAGAGCTCGCGCAGGTAACGGCGCAGCCAGAGCAGCATCGCCGCGCCGCAGCCGGCGGCCAGCGCGCCGAGCAGGAGGATGAAGAGCTTCTGCACGCCGCCGCGCTTCTCGTACCAGCCGTCGCGCTGCGCGAGATCGCGGCCGATCTGCGTGAGCAAGCTCTGCAGATCGAGCTGCTTGTTGATCCCGAGCGCGACCATGCCGCAGGTGAGCAGCGCCCAGAAGAGGACGACGCGCCGCACGGGCTCCTCGGCCCCGCGCTCCGCGCGCCCCGCGCGCGCGCAGAGCGCTGCCGCGGCGAGGTAGGCCAGCACGGTGATCCAGCCCATCGGCGTCGGGTCGCCGATGCCGGGGGACCAACGGGACTCATCGACGAAGAACGCTGCGAGCTCCATGCGCGTAGTATGCCGAAGCTCGGGCCCACCTTCCTCGCTCATGAGAACCGACGATCTTCACTCGCTGCCTCCCGACCTCCCCGTGCCCGAGGACGATGGTGCCTGCGCCCATCTCCTCGGCCGCGAGATGCCGCCGATCGCGCTGCCGGCCACCGATGGCGGCGAGGTGCGCCTCGATCGCGCGACGACGCCGTTCACGGTGGTGTACGCCTATCCGCGCACGGGCCGGCCCGATGTCGCTTCGCCCCCCGGCTTCGACGCGATCCCCGGCGCGCGCGGCTGTACGCCCCAGAGCTGTGCCTATCGCGATCATCACGCGGAACTGCGCGCGCTCGGCGCTCGCGTCTTCGGGCTGAGCACGCAGTCGACCGCGTATCAACGCGAGATGGCGGAGCGGCTCCATCTCCCGTATCCCGTGCTCAGCGACGAGGCCCTCGAGCTCACGCGCGCGCTCGCGCTGCCGACCTTCCGCTACGGCGAGTGGACGCTGCTGAAGCGCTGCGCCCTGGTCCTCCGCGGCGCGCGGATCGCGCACGTGATCTATCCGGTGTTCCCCTCGAACAGCGACGCGCCGCGCGTCGTGGGCTGGCTCCGCGCGCAGCAGAGCTGAGGCGCGTCGAGTGGGCGCGGCGGCTCAGCGGGCCTCGAGCAGGATCGCGAGCCGCGCCGTCGCGCGATGCAGCAGCGAGCGCACCGCTTCCTCGCTCTTGCCGAGCTGGGCGCCGATCTCGGCGCGCGAGAGGCCCGCGAAGTAGGCCAGCGTCAGGACCTCGCGGTGCTCCTCGGAGAGGCGGTCGATCGCGGCCTCGAGGCGCTCGATCTCCTCGTTCTTCAAGGCGTGGCCGGTCGGGCTGCTGATACGGGAGTAGGTCGCACCGAGGGCCGCGAGCGCGCTCTCGCGGACGTCGCCCGGGAGCTCGCGCGCGACGTCGCGCTTCTCGCGCTGCAGGTCGCGCGCGCGGTTCGCGAGCTTGCGGCGGGCGGCGGTGAAGAGCCAGGCGCGGAACGCGTCCTCGCTGGGATAGCGCAGTTGCTCCAGCTTGCCGAGGATCTCGCGGCAGGTCGACTGGACGACGTCGCTCATCGACTCGCGCGCGCGGAGCTGGGGGCTCATGTGGGCCCGCACGAAGGCCCGCAGCGCGGGGAGATGGAGCTCGAGGAGCCGCTCGACGGCCTCGGCATCGCCTTGCGCGGCGCGTTCGACCCAATCCAGGACTTGTTGCGACACGGGGACCTCGTGGCGGAGATTACCAAAGCAGCGCCGAGGTTGGCGCCGGGAGGAACCCGATGGCCGGAGTAAGCGATGCCGGAGCCGAGCCCGCCGATGCGCTGGAGGATCTGCTCGTCGCCGCCCTCGATGCGCTGAGCGAGAGCGGGCCCGCGGGATTGGAGCGCGTGCTGGCCGCGCATCCGGAGCGCGCCGCCGCGCTGCGCTCGCATCTCGCGCGCCTCCGCGAGCTCGGGATCGTGCCCGCGACGGGGGACGCCGCGGCGGCGCAGGCGACCCCGCGGCCCGAGTTCCCGGAGCGCTTGGGGGAGTTCCGGCTGCTCGCGCGGCTCGGCAGCGGCGGGATGGGCGTCGTCTATCTCGCCGAGCAGGAGCGCCTCGGCCGACGCGTCGCGCTGAAGCTCGTGCGCCGCGAGCACCTCTTCCTGCCCGGCGCGCGCGAGCGCTTCGAGCGCGAGGTGGCCGCGATCGCGAAGCTGCAGCATCCGGGCATCGTGCCGGTGCATGCCGCGGGCGAGGAGGACGGCGTGCCGTGGCTCGCGATGGACTACGTTGCCGGCGTCTCGCTCGACGCGTTGCTGGAGCATCTGCAAGGGCGCGATCCCGCGCGTCTCCGCGGCGCGGATGCCGCCGCCGCGCTGCGTGAGCTGCGCGCCGCGCGGCCGAGCACGCTGCGTTCCCTCGCGCCGAGCGAAGCGCGGGAGGAGGAACGCGCGGGTGCTGAGCTGCCGGCGTTGTTCGAGGGCACGTGGACCGAGACCTGCGTGCGCCTCGCGCGCGCCGTCGCCGAAGCCCTCGCGCATGCGCATGGCCGCGGCGTGCTGCATCGCGACGTGAAGCCGAGCAACGTGATGCTGACGCTCGACGGCCGCTGCCTGCTGCTCGACTTCGGCCTCGCGCGCAGCGCCGGCGCCGAGAAGCTCACCGGCACGGGCGCGCAGCTCGGCAGCCCGGCGTACATGTCGCCGGAGCAGGTGCGCGGCGAGGCCGCGGTCGACGAGCGCAGCGATCTCTATTCGCTCGGCGTCACGCTCTACGAGCTACTCGCCTTACGCGCGGCGTTCGCGTGCGAGTCGAGCGAGGAGACGCGGCGACGCGTGATGGCCGGGCGACCGCCGGCGCTGCGCACGTGCAATCGCGCCGTTTCGCGCGACCTGGAGCTCGTGTGCGCGAAGGCGATGGACCTCGACGCCGAGCGGCGCTACGCCGATCTCGCGGCGTTCGCGCGCGATCTCGCGAACTTGCTCGCGGGCCGATCCATCGAGGCGCGCCCGCCGAGCGTCTGGCTCAGCGCGCGGCGCTGGGCGCAGCGCCATCCCGCGCGCGCGACCTTCGTCGGGTCGCTGGCACTCTTCGCGCTCGCGCTGCCCACCGTCGTGCTGATCCAGCAACGGCAGGCGAACGAGAGCATCCGCGGCGCGCTGGTCGAGGCACGCACCAGCCGAGATCGCGCGCTGGGCGCGATCGAAGCGCTGCTGACGCGCGTCGCCGAGGAGGAACTCTTCGAGATGCCGCGCATGCGCCGCGTGCGGCGCGAGCTGCTGAGCGACGCGCGCGCGTTCTACGAGCAGTTCCTGCGCGAGAACCGCGAGGATCCCGACGTGCAGCAGGCCGCGGCGAACGCGACGCTGCGGCTCGCGCTGCTCGAGGCCGAGTTCGGCGAGGGCGGGGAGGCGGAGCGCAGCATGGAGCAGAGCGTGGACCTCGCCCGCGAGGTTTGCGCACAGCGGCCGGAGGATCCGCGCGCGCTGAGCTTGCTCGCCGATGCCTTGGGCATGCGCGGATCCCAGCTCCACGCGCATGGTCGCTACGAAGAAGGCCTCGCGTTGCTCGCCGAGGCGAGCGCGCTCGCGCGGCGCGTGCTCGAGCTCGAGCCCGACAACCTCACGGTCGCCGCGGATCTGCTCGGCTTCGAGCGCGCGCGCGGGTTCCAGTGCTTCCAGCTCGATCGGAACGAGGAGGCGCTCGAGGCCTATCGCGCGGTGACCCGGCTCTGGGCCGAGCTCGAGCCGCGCGCGCGAGGGCGGAACACCTTCGAGACGGGCTTCCGCAATGCGATCTGCGCGTGTGCCGACGAAGCGCAACTGTTGGCGGCGCGCGCTCGCAAGGAGGAGGCCGAGGACGCGCTGCGGCGCGGCGACGCGCTGCTCGCGAACGTCGACACCAGCACGCTGGGCGACGCCGCCTCCCTCGCGATCGTGCGCTTCCAGCTCGCGCGGAAGGAGCTCGCGCGCGCGGCGGGCGATGTCGCCTCCGTCGAGCAGCACCTGCGCCGCGCGCGCGAGCTGCTGCAGCCGATCCTGCTCCGCTCGCCCGAGCTCGAGACGGCGCGCCGCACGCATGCGTTCGCGCTGAACGACCTCGGCGTCCTGCTGACGCGCGACCCCGCACGCGGCGACGAAGGGCTCGCGCTGCTGCGCGAGGCGATCGGCGAGCTGCGGCGCTTGATCGACCTCGATCCCGCGGTGATCGAGCCGCGCGGCAACCTCGCGACGAGCTTGATCAACGTCGGCAATCTGCTGCGCGAGCGGAAGCGCTACGACGAGGCGCGCGCTTGCTTCGTCGAGGCGACGGCGCTGGTGCGCGAGATCGTCGAGCGCGCGCCGGCGCAGCCCCAGTGGAGAGAGGTGCTCTTCAGCAGCACGTGGTTCCTGAGCTTGGTGCACGGCGATCTCGGCGACCACGCCGCGCAAGCCGCGGTCGCCGAGCAGCTTTCGCAGCTCCGCCCCGACGACCCCCGCACCCAGCGCATCTGCTCCGGCCTCGTCGCCACCGCCGCGCGCTTAGCCAGCCGCGACGAGCAGCTCCCCGAGGAAGAGCGCCGCACTCGCGCCGCCACCCTCGACGCCCGCGCCTTCGAGCTCCTGCGCGACGCCGCGTCGAAGGGCTGCATCGACGCGAAGTGGGTGAAGACCGCCCCCGAGCTCGAGGTCATCCGCGCGCGAGCGGACTTCGCCCCCGTCCTCGCCGAGATCGAGGCCCACGCCGCCCGCGCCGCGTCGATCAAATAGGGGTCAGACCCCTTTGTTGATCGACGTCGATCAATAAAGGGGTCTGACCCCTATTTGATCGACGCCTATGCGATCGGCGGTGGCTGGAGGCCGGGGAGGTCGTCCAGGCTGCGGGCGTTCTTCTGGCGCTGGTAGGTGGCGATGCCTTCGGGGCCTTTGCGGGCGGCCCATTCGTCGAGCTCGGTGCGCTCGCCGACGAAGCGGTAGCGGGGGACGCCGAAGCCGCAGGAGGTGGAGGCGCGCTCGACGGAGATGCGCACGATGCTGCGCGTCGCGGGGTGCGGCGGGAAGTGCGCGGCGAGGGTGAGGAACTCGGGATCGCTCGGGCGCACGATCTCCGCGCGGCCGTGGAGGCGCGCGATCTTCGGTTTGCCTTCGAAGGCGCAGAACAGCAGCGTGATACGCCCGTTCTCCTGCGCGTGAGCGATGGTCTCGACGCCGCTGCCGACGAGATCCAAGTAAGCGACCTCGCGCGGCGCGAGGATGCGGAAGGA
>JAEUHW010000050.1 GCA_016793245.1 Planctomycetota bacterium | reverse complement strand
TTCTGCTCGGCGCTCGGCGCGAGCCAAGTCGTCGCGGCCGCCGCGGCGTTCACGGGCAATCTCGTGCTGGCGCTGCCCTGGCTGCTCCGCACCTTCCTCGATCTCGATCGCTGGAGCGCGGCCCTCCTGCGCTTCGATCTCTTCAGCATCTGGGAGAGCGGATTGCGCCGAGGCTTGCTCGACACCGCGCACCTCGTCTTGTTCGCCAGCGCTTCGGCCCTTTGCTTGGCGTGGACGGCGCTGCACCTGGAGGCGCGGCGATGGCGCTGAAGCAAGCGGCCGCGCGGCGCGTCTCCGCGCTGACGCGCTGGGGGCACGCGCTCCTCGTGCTGCTCCTCGGCGGCTTGCTGGCGGCGCTGTTCTTCCTCGCGAACACGCTCGCGTGGAGGCCGACGGCGCGCGAGCAGATCGACCTCAGCGCGAGCGGCGAGCTCCGCGCTCAGCCGACCACGATCGAACGCCTCTCCGGGCTGTCACAGCCCGTGCAGGTGACGGCGCTCTTCTCCGAACGCCCGTCGCGGCGCCAGCAGCTCTTCGAACGGCTGTGCTTCGGCCGTCCGGAGCGCGAGCTCTTCGCGCGCATGGAGCACGAGGTCCGGCAGCGCGCGATCGAGCGCGTGCGCGCGTGGCTGGAGCGCCTCGCGGTCCTCTCGCGCGGGCGCCTCGCGGTGGAGTGGTTGGATCGCGAGCAGGACTTCCTCGCATACGAGCGCGCGATCGAGCGCCATCAGCTCACGCAGGATGGTCGCGTGCGGCGCTACTTCGGAGGCATCGAAGGCGTGGAGTCGGGCAGCCCGCAGCGTCGCGCGGGGCGCGCGGCGTATCTCGCGCAGGGCGTTCGCGAACTCGCGCAACGCGAGCTACCGGAGGCGGTCTCGGTGCTCGACGAAGTCGAGCTCATCGACCTCGTCGTGGTGGAGTGCGAAGGGCGGCGCGAGCTGCTCTTCCTCGAGCCCGATCTCGTCGGCATCGACCACAGTCATCTCTGGGCCACGGGCATCGAGCGCGCGCCGAGCTTGATCGAGCTGCGCGTGGAAGGGGCCCTGCTCGCGGCGACGGAGCGCGTACTGCCGGAAGGCGCGCCACGCGTCGGGTGGATCGCCTCGCTCGGACTGGGGATGCGCGAGATGGCCGCGCTCGCAGCGGAGCTCGATCGACTCGGGTTCCGCGTCCGCGCGACGCCGGTGAACCTGCGCGACGAAGGTCCGCCGCAGGACCTCGATGTCTTGCTCGCGTTCGCGCCGCAGCGCGCGCTGGAGCCCGCCGAGCAAGCCGCGCTCGAGCGCTTCCTCGAGAGCGGCGGAGCGCTGCTCGCCGCGGAAGATGCGCGCGCGGATACACGCCCTTCGGCGTGGAACGCGGCGCTGGCGGCGTTCGGCTTGTCGTTCGGCTCGGGCCGCGTATCGCAGGTGCGCGAGGCGAGCGAGCTCGGCACCGAACGCTCCTCTTGGCTGCGCCTAGAGCTCATGAACGGCGCGAGCGAGATCACACATGCCTATGCGGCCAACGGCTGGAGCCTGGAGCTGCGCGAGGCCTGCGACGTGCGCGTCGGCGGTGCGCGGAACGCCGGAGCGCTGGTGTTCCGCTTGCTGCAGCTCGCGACCGAGGGCAGCGGTGGGGTGGCCATGACGGCCGAGGCCGAGCTGCGCCAGCCGTGGATCGACCAGCCGCCGTTCGACGGGCGACCGCAGTCGCCTCCGGAAGCGCGCGGCGCATTCGATCTCGGCGTCGCTCTCGAGCTCCCGAGCGGTGGTCGCGTCGTGGCTCTGGGATCGACTTGGCCGTTCCGCGATGCGGGGCTGCGCGGCGATGCGCGTTTCGCAGCACAAGTGGTGCGCTGGCTCGGCGATCGACCGCTCGCCGTGAGCGGCGAGCCGCAGCGGCTCGGACAGCAGCGCTTCGAGGTCGAAGGTCCGCTTGGCCCCGGCTTTCCGGCCGTGCTCCGGGATCTCGAGCGGCGGGACGCGATGGCCGTGCTCTGCCGCTATGCTCTGCCGAGCCTGATGCTGCTGCTGGGCTGCGGGATCTGGTGGTGGCGTCGACGCGCGTGAGGATGGGATCGCGATGAAGGGATTCTGGTTCGCGTTCGGCATGGTCTGCGCCGTCGTGCTCGCGCTCTGGTTCGAGGCGGAGGACCGCTCGAAGAAGGAAACGGAGCGCAAGCCGAAGGAGCTCGTGGAGGTGCTGCTGCCCGTCGCGCCGAGCAAGGTGCAGCGCATCCGCTGGAGGAACTTCGAGCGCGGGGAGCGCGAGGTCCAGATCGAGCGCACCCCCGAGGGCTGGCGCATGCGCTCGCCGTATGTGGGGCCGGCCGATGCTCCGCGCGTGGAAGATCTCCTCCAGATGGTGACGCAGCTTCGCAAGGCCGTGAAGCTCGAGGGGGTCGATCCGCAGAAGGCCGGATTGGAGGAGGACTTCGTCGCCTATGTCGAGCTCGAGGGCAGCTTCGGAACGACGCGGCTCGATCTCGGTAAGGCACTCCCGCATCGCGACTACGGCAATGCTCTGCGCGTGCGCCGCAGCGGCTTTCCCGCCGCGAGTCCGGATCAAGCGACGCTGCTCAGTTTCCCGCCCACGATCTTCAATGCGATCAACGACTTCGCCGAGCACTTCCGCGACCGCTCGCTCGCGCCGTGCTCCGTGGCGGAGATGATCACGATCCGCGTGCTCCCCGCGAAGGAACCCGCGCGCCTCGAGCTGCGCCGCGATCCGGAGCTGGGCTGGATCGCGCTCCAGCCGTACCAAGGGCAGCTCGAGCCCGAGATCATGGAGCGCCTCGTCGCGCGGCTCGCCGGGCTCTCGTTCCTGCGCGAGGCTCCCGAAGTGACGGAGTCCACGGCGGAGCACGGCTTCGAGCCGCCGCTCTTCGTGATCGAGTTCGGCGACGGGGCCTCGCGCGTGACGACGCTGGAGCTCGGTATCTCCGAGCGCGACTTCCCGGACATGACCACGGGCGCTGCGGCGGGGCGCTTCGCGCGCCTGCCCGGCGACTTCCGCGTGCGCACCGTGTCCGAGGAAGCGCTCGAGCCGCTCCTCGGTTCCGCGCAAGATCCCGCGAGCGGCTGGGCCGAGCTCCGGAAGCGCGACTTGGGTGTCGCCGGCACCGCGGCGCTCACCGCGCTCGAACGGCGCGGTTCGCTCGTGCGCGACGCCGCGGGGACCTACGCCTTCGAAGCGCAGCAGAGCTTTCGCCTCGAGCAACGCGGGGTGCAGCTCGTCGATCCCGCGGGCCAGGCGATCGAACCCGCCGTGGCCTCGCGTTGGATCGATGGCCTGCGCGCGCTGCGGGCGACGGGGTTTCGCCGCCGCGATGGCTCTGCGAGCGGAGACACGGCGATGTTGAGCGCCGCCTTCGCGGACCGCGCCTCGCTCACGCTCTTGCTCCAGCCTCCCGACGCCGAAGGACGGCTCTGGGTGGACTTCGGCGATCCGTGGATCTTGGCCGAGCTCGCCCCCGAAGACGCGCTGCGCCTCTTCCGACCGCTTGCTGCCTGGCGCTGAGCGCGAGCTTGCAGGTTCGGGTTCCGTTAGGACAATGGCACCCCGGCGCCCCGACGGACGGAGCGCGACACGGAGCGGAACCGATGGGTGTCGAAGCGATCCTGGACCGCCTGCGCCGCGATGGCGGTGTCGCGGGGAACCTCGTGGCCGAGCACGTCGTGCCGCCGGCCGATGCGCAGCTCTCGCCGTTCCCCTCCTCACTCGATCCGCGGGTCGTGGCGGCCTTCCGCGCGCGCGGCATCGAGCAGCTCTACGCACACCAGGCCGAGGCGATCGAGGCGGCGCTCGGCGGCCGCGACTTCGTCGTCACCACGCCGACCGCCTCGGGTAAGACGCTCTGCTACAACGCGCCCGTGCTGCACGAGGCGGTGGTCTCGAAGCGCGCCTCGAAGGCGCTCTATCTCTTCCCGACGAAGGCGCTCTCGCAGGACCAGGTGGCCGAGCTCGCGCGCTTGATCGAGAGCGGCGGCTTCGGGCTGCACGCGGCGACCTATGACGGCGATACGCCGCCGTCGATCCGTCGGACGCTGCGCGAGCACGGGGACATCCTCGTCACCAATCCCTACATGCTCCACGTCGGGATCCTGCCGAACCACCCGAAGTGGATCGACTTCTTCCGGAACCTCCGCACGATCGTGCTCGACGAGGTGCACACGCTCGCCGGCGTCTTCGGCAGCCACGTCGCGAACGTGCTGCGCCGGCTCTTGCGCATCTGCGCGCACTACGGCGCGCGCCCGCGCATCTTCGCGAGCTCGGCCTCGATCGCGAACGCCGGGGAGCACCTGCGTCGTTTGATCGGCCGCGAGGTGCAGGTGATCGATCGCGACGGCTCGCCGCGCGGCGCGAAGCACTTCTGGATCTACAACCCGCCGCTGCTCGAGCCCGTCTCGGGCCTGCGCGCGAACGCGCTCGACGAAGCGCGGCGTCTCGCGACGCTCGTGGCCGGCGAAGGGCACCAGTCGATCTTCTTCACGCGCTCGCGCGCGATGACCGAGGTGCTCACGAAGTACCTGAAGGACCACGCGACGGAGCAGGGACGCGATCCGGAGAAGATCCGCGGCTATCGCGGCGGCTATCTCCCCGATCTCCGCCGCGAGATCGAGAAGGGGCTCCGCGACGGCGGGATCTCGACCGTAGTCTCGACGAATGCACTCGAGCTCGGCATCGACATCGGGCGCCTCGACGTCTGCGTGATGGTGGGCTATCCCGGCAGCGTCGCCTCTACCTGGCAGCAAGCGGGGCGCGCGGGGCGGCGCGGCTCGAGCTCGCTCGCAGTGTTGATCGCGCGCGGCCTGCCGATGGACCAGTACTTGGCGCTGCACCCGAGCTACGTGTTCGGCGGTCGCGGCGAGCACCTCGCGATCGACCCCGACAACTTGGTCGTGCTCGCGAGCCACGTGCGCTGCGCCGCCTTCGAGCTCGCCTTCGCGAAGCCGGCGGTCTTCGGGAACGCGCCGCCGGAGCAGGTCGCTGGCATCCTCGACTACCTCGCGCACGAGGCGCGCGTGCTCCACGACGATGGGCAGCGCTATCACTGGATGGCCGAGACCTACCCGGCCGAGGAGGTCTCGCTCGACGCCGCGGACATCGACAACGTGGTCGTCGTCGACGCGGAGCGGAAGACCGTGCTCGGCGAGCTCGACCGGCCGAGCTCGATCACGCAGGTGCACAAGGGTGCCATCTACGGCCACCAAGGGCGGCAGTTCCTGGTGGAGGAGTTCGATCACGCGGGACGGCGCGCGTACGTCCGCGAGGTGCTGACCGACTACTACACCGAGGCCGAGACGGAGACTGAGGTGCGCGTATTGCATCTCGACGAGACGCGCGAGCACCTGCCCTCGCATCGCTCGCATCGCGGCGAAGTGCACGTGGTGACCACCGCGACGGTCTTCAAGAAGATCCGCTTCTACACGCGCGAGAACGTCGGCGCCGGCGACATCGATCTCCCGCCCGAGGAGATGGAGACCGATGCGTGGATGATCGTGCTCGAGCCCGAGGCCGCGCTGAGGCTCAGGCTCTCCGAGGGCCATCGCTCGAAGGGCTGGCGCGGGCTCGGGAAGCTCCTGCATCAAGTGGTGCCGCTCTTCGTGCGCTGCGATCTCGGGGATCTCGGCTGGAGCGCCGAGCTCCGCTCCTCGCACTTCGAGGCGCCGGCGATCACGCTCTGGGACGATCATCCCGATGGCGTGCACCTCGCCGCGAAGGCCTACGAGCTCGAGGGCGAGGTGCTGCGCGCGGCGCTCTCGATCGTGCGCGGCTGCGCCTGCGAAGGCGGCTGCCCGGGCTGCGTCGGACCGCGCGCGGATGTGGGCCCCGATGCGAAGTCGGTGTGCGAGGACGTGCTGGCTTGCCTCGTGGAGGGAGTATGGCCACCGAGCCCGATGCCTTTCGCGATCGCCTGAAGCGGAAGCTCGGGCTCGCGCGCGGCAGCGCTGCATCGGCGGCCTCCGCGAGCGATGCCGCGTCGGCAGAGGAGGCCGCTCCAGCGCCGAGCGATGCCGCCGCAGCTCCGCTCGCGCCGCCTGCTCCCGCTCCGCCGCCGAAGCCGCGCGCGGAAGCGGCGCTCTTGCTGGAGCGGATGTTCGAGCGTCGCGCGAAGCGCGCCGCGAGCGCTCCTGCGCCGCGCGAGCGCGCTCCCGTCGCGCCGCTCCCGCGCGGGCCCGCGCGGCCGTTGCCGAGCGACCTCGCGTCGCGGACGAACGCGCGCGGCGAGCACGCCGAGCTCGAGCGGCGCTTCGAGGAGCCGCGCATGCAAGAAGCGCTGCAGCGCCTTCGAACGCACGGCAGCGAGGTACTCCGCCTCCACGCGCAGCGCGCGGAGCTCCCGCCCTTCGAGCTCGCGCGCGCGGCGTTCCTCGACACCGAGACCACCGCGCTGCACGGCGGCGCGGGTTGCACGGTGTTCCTGATCGGCGTCGGCTTGCTGGAAGAGGGCGCGCTGCGCGTGCACCAGGTCTTCCTGCGCTCCCCGAGCGACGAGGCCGCCGCTCTCGCGCGAGTGCTCGAGCTGCTGCGCGAGGTCGATGTGCTCGTGAGCTTCCACGGCAAGAGCTTCGATCGCCATCGCCTGCACGCGCGCCTCGCGATGCTGGGCTTCGAGTCGCCGCTGCTGCGGTTCCCGCACTTGGATCTCGGCCACATCGCGCGCCGCTTCTATCGCGGCGAGCTCCGCGATCAGCGCTTGCAGACCTTGGAGCGCGAGGTGCTCGGGCTCCATCGCGAGGACGATCTGCCCGGCAGCCAGTGCCCCGCGGCGTGGTTCGCACACGTGGGCGGGCGACCGTCGCGGATCGGCGATGTCTTCGAGCACAATGCACTCGATGTGGCTTCCCTCGCGCTGCTCGCCGCGCGCTTCGCCGCGCCGCCGACGGAAGCCTCGAGCGGCCGCGAGTGGCTGAGCTATGCGCGCGGGCTGCGCCTCGCGGAGCGGCGCGACGAAGCGCGCGCGGCGCTCGAACGAGCGATCGCGAAGCTGAACGCCGATTCCGCCGACTACCTCCGCGCGCAGGAAGAAGCGCGGCGGCTGCGTCCTGCGCGCGCGCGCGGCTCCCCGCGCGCAGAGCCTCCGGCGTAGCGGCACGCTACGCGCGCGTAGCGATCGAGCTTCGCTTCGCCAGTGTGGCGCGAAACGTGCTGCGGCACACCCGAGCTCTCTCGAGGTGCCGATCATGCTCGCCTTCTCTGCACGCGCCTTCCGCGCCTTCCGCGACGGCGCGCTCTGGCTCGCGGCGTTCCTCTCCGGCTCCGCCGCGGCGCAAGGCCCGTTCCACGGCGACTTCGAGCGCGCCCTCCGGCAGGAGAGCATCGTCCTCGAGTCGGAGGCGGTGGAGGTCACGTGGCGCGAAGGGCTCGCGGTGACCGAGGTTCAGCAGCGCCTCGCGAATCGCACGCGGCGCGATGCGGAGCACGAGCTGCTCTTCCCGTTGCCCGCGGGGGCCGCGATCTCCGGCTTCGAGCTCCGCGTGAACGGCGCCGTGCTACCGGGAGAGGCGCTCGGTGCCGGAGAGGCGCGCGCGATCTACGAGCGGATCGTGCGCACGCGGCGCGATCCCGGTCTGCTCGAGTGGGTCGGGCGCGGGCTGCTGCGCGCGCGCGTCTTTCCCGTGCCGGCGCTCGGGCGGGTCGAGGTCTCGTTCCGCTACAGCCAAGTGCTGCCCGTGATGGGTGATTTCCGCGCGTACTCTTTTCCGCTCCGCGGGCGCTTCCGTGACTCGCATGCGCCGCGAGTTTGGTCGCTGCAGCTGAAGGTCGAAGGGAACGGGGGCGTCGTCGCGCTGCACTCGCCCACGCACGAGATCGCGGTACAGCGCCGCTCGGCGGAGCGCGTCGAGGCGAGCGTGGAGGTCGGCGGGGACCTGCTCGAACGCGATCTCCTGCTCTACGCGTCCGAGCGTAGAACGGAGCTCGACTTCGCGTTGCTCGCGCATCGGCCATCGACGGGCGAGGGGACCGTGGCCCTCTTCTTCACGCCGGGAGAGTCGCGCTCGTCCGCCGAGCGCCCGAAGGACGTGGTCTGTGTGCTCGACATCTCCGGGTCGATGGAGGGCGAGAAGATCGCGCAGGCGAAGGCGGCGCTCACGGCTTGCGTGGCCGCGCTGCGCCCGATCGATCGCTTCGCACTGATCGCGTTCCACGGGGAGGTGCTCCCCGTGACCGCAGGTCTGCGGCCGGCGATCGAAGTCGAGAAGGAGCGAGCGCGACGCAGCGTAGCGGCGCTGCGCGCGGCCGGAGCGACGAACCTCTGCGGAGGGCTCGAGGCCGCGCTCGCGCTCGCGGAGGAAGGCGGCGATCGCAGCTTCCATCTGATGCTGCTCAGCGACGGCTTGCCGACGGTCGGCACGAAGGAGCCGCGCGAGATCCTCGCGCGCGCTGCTCTCGCGCAACGGCGCTCGGTGCGCTGCTTCGTGTTCGGCGTCGGCGATGACGTCGATACCTTGCTGCTCGATCGGCTGGCCGAGGAGTCGCGCGGCACCCGCCAATACGTGCGTCCCGGTGAGGACCTGAACCTCGCCGTGAGCCGCATCGCGGAGCGCATCGCCGAGCCGGTGCTGTCCGATCTTTTGCTCTCGGTCGTCGGGGCTGAGCTCTCGGGCCTCATGCCGGCGCGTTTGCCCGATCTCTTCCGCGGTAGCACGCTCGCGGTCTTCGGCCGCACGAGCGGCAGCGGGCCGATCGTCGTGCGACTGCGCGGCCGCGGTGGACGCGGCGCGCAGGAGTTCGCCTGGGCGGCCGAGCTCCCCGCGTGCGAGGAGCGCGGCGCGGAGCTCGCCGCGCAATGGGCCTCGAAGAAGATCGGAGTGCTCCTGGACGAGATGCGTTGGAACGGCCCGCACGCGGAGCTGCGGCAGGAGATCGAGCGCTTGGGGCGCGAGCACGGCCTCGTGACACCCTTCACCTCGCTGCTCGCGCTGGAGGAGCGCGATCGCCTGGCCCTCTCGCGCGGCGTGCGAGCCGAGCGACGCTCGCGGCCGGCGACCGAAGGCGACGAGTTCACCTTGGGGACGGTGAGGGCTCCGGCGACACCGTCGCACCCGATGAGTCCGCAGATCCCCGTGGGACCGGCGACGCCGATGGGACCGATGTCCGCGAGCGGAGCGGCGGCGGTCGAGCGCAGCCTGCGCAGCAAGGCGCTGCGCGAGGGCGCGATCGGAGAGCGGCTCGGCGAGGGCGAGCTCGGGCGCGAGCTCCGCACCGTGGCGGGGCGACGCTTCTTCCTCGTGGGCGGGGTGTGGATCGAGGAGGGCTTCCGCATCGAGCACCGCGCGTTGGTGCAGCGCTTGGAGTTCGGCTCGGCGGAGTACTTCGCGCTCCTGCGCCGCGACGAGCTCGTGGCGCGTATCGCCGCTCTCGGCACGCGCGTGCTCTTTCGCTCGGGCGACGGCTACGTCGAGATCGTCGATGGGGGAGGTTAGGATCGGGCGCGTTCCTGGAGTCGAGCGCGACGATGAACCTTCGATGGCAGGCAGGAGCGATTGCCGCGGCGCTGGCGTTGATGGGCTGCGGTGGAACCGAGCCCGCGCCTGTGAGCATCCCCGGAACCGAAAGGCATCGCTTCGGGGTAGATCCTGCGTACCAGGAGAACGTTCCCTCTGGCGCATCGATCCCGCGGGACGCGTTCGAGATCGTGCCCATGGACGAAGAGGGGCTCGAAGAACCAGCACCTGCTCCGACCTATCCCGAGGTCGCCCCCCTCGCCGTGATCCCCGTCGCGACCGAGCCCTACGATCCAGCGACGACGCCGCAGGTGGCACCCGCGGGCGCCGACGGGATCATCCCGCTCACCTGGGAGCCGCTCTCGGCGTGGAAGTACGTGCCCGAGCGCACGCCGCTGCCGAAGCCGCTGGAGGAAGCCCTCGACGGAAAGCGCGTGCGCATCATCGGCCACCTCTTCCCGATCCTCGACAGCGCGAAGCCGAAGGAGTTCGTGATCATGCGGCAGGGCTGGCAGTGCTGCTTGATCGGGCGGCCGCCGGAGCTGAACGAGGTGATCCGCGTCGAGGTGCCCGACGAGCGCCGCCAGCCCATGCCGGGGCTCTTGCTCGAGGTCGAGGGCGAGGACTTCCAAGTGGAAGAGGTGATCGACGACGGCTTCGTCGTCGAGATCTACACCATGCGCCTCGTCCAGCTGCGAGCCGTGCCCGAGGACACGACGGTCGTGCGCTGAACGAGCGCGCCGCGCGCGCGGCAGCGATCGACGTTCAACGCGGCGGCAGCACGATCGCGCGCTGCCCTTCGATGCGCACGCGCCCGTCCAGGTGCCAGCGCAGCGCCTCGGGATACGCGAGGCACTCCTGCTCGAAGACCTTCGCCGCGATGGTGGCCGGCGTGTCGTCGGCGTGGAGCTCGACCAGGCGTTGGTGCAGGATCGGACCGCGGTCGTACTCGTCGCTCGCGTAGTGCACCGTGCAGCCGGTGTAGCGCACCCCCGCTTCCCACACCGCGCGATGCACACGATCGCCGTAGAAACCCTTGCCGCCGAACGCGGGCAGCAGCGAAGGGTGGATGTTCAGCACGCGGCCCTTGTACTCGGGCGGCAGGAACCAGAGCCGCAGGAACCCGGCCATCGCGACGGTGCCGACGCCGTGCGCGAGCAAGCGCTGCGTCAGCGCCGAGGAGAAGGCGCGCGGATCGGGGAACTCGCGGTGCGGCAGCACCTCGGTGCGGATGCCGCGCGAGCGCACGCGCTCGATGCCGGCGGCATCGGGCACGTTGCAGATCGCCACCGCGATCTCGGCGTCGAGCTCGCCGCGCTCGATGCACTGCAAGAGATTCAGCAGCGTGCGACCGCCGCCGCTGAACAGCACGCCCATGCGGCGCGGCTCGAGCTCCGTCTCGGTCGTCATCGCGCGGCCTCGCCGAGCGCGCCGCGACCTTCGGTGAGCCGCGCGAAGAGCCACGAACCCTTGCCGTTCTCCGCGAGGCGCGCGAGCGATCCATCGGCGGCGGCGTAGCGCCCTTCGGCCAGCGCGCGCAGTGCATCCGAGAGCTCGATGGCCGCATCGCGTTCGCGCTCGAGCAAGGCGCGCGCTTGCTTCGCGACCGCGCTGCTCCCGGCGCTCTCCAGCGCGCGTTGCGCCGCTTCGAATCCCGCTTGGAACCACTCGTTCGCGTTCCGGCCGCCTTGCTCTTCGCCGCGAAGCACGGCGCCGATCGCCTCGCGCGCGAGCTCGGCGCCGCGCGCGCTCGTCTCGAGTGCCAGGAGTGCGGCGAGCGCGGCCGAGCTCTCGCCGCCGAGCGCGAGCGCCGGCTCGCAGAGCGCGAGCAGCTCCGCCGTGGTGTCGATCGCCGCGAGCGGCAGCGCTTGCGCTTCCTCGTCGCGCTTCTTCTGCACGAAGAGCTGCTCCTCCGTGAGCTTCGCGACGAAGACCTTGCCCTTGCCATCGGGATGTTCGATCTGGAGCGGCTTCCTCTCGGCGGAACCGAAGTAGGCCGCGAGGGCCCGCACGCCCTCCGCGGCGAGCGCGAGCTCGCTGGAGCGCGCTTGGCAGAGCAACGTGTGGTCGCTCTCCGTGAGAGCGGCGCCGCAGGTCTCGAGCGCTTTCTCGCTCGCGGAGTAGTCGTGGGCGAGCGCGCTCTCCGCGGCGCTGCTCAGCGCGCGCCAGAGCGCGAGACGCTCCGCATCGCGCCGGGCCGCGCCGAGCGCCTTGGCCTCGGTCTCGAGCGCCGTGCGCCGCGCTTCGATCGCGGCCTGCAACGCCGCGAAGCGCGCGCCGATCGCGGCGGGCAGCGCAGCGCGCACGCTCTCGTCGAGCAGCACTTCGCGGCCGAGCTGTGCGAGCTGCGCACGCGCGGCATCGAGCTCGGCCAACTGGCTCGGCGCCGCGATCGCCGCGAGGGCCTGCGTCGTCGTCTGCTCGGCGCGCTGCGCGACGGCGTTCGCCGCGGCTTCGGAGGCCGCGAGGAGCTCCGCGTCCTTGCGCAGGTTCTCGACCAGTCCGGCGATCGGAGCGAGGGTCGCGCGCAGGGCCGTCGTCCACTCGCGGCGCTCGAGCGCCGCGGGATCGCCTTGCTGCACGGCGGCGATCGCGGAGGCGAGGGCGGCTTGCTCGGCTTCGAGCGTGCGCAGCTGCTCCGCGGCTTGGCGAGCGGCGGCGGTTCCGCCGAAGTCGGCGACGACCTTTCGCCAAGCGGCGATGCGCTCGGCGCGCGTGCCGTTCAGCGCCTCGGCGGTGTTCCGCGCGAGCTGCGCCTGGGTCTCGCGCAGTTGGCGCTGCATCTCGAGCTCGGTCTGGCTCGGCTCGGTGGAGCTCGGATTCTCAGGTTGAGTTCCGGCCCCGCCGGGATTGGCAGCGTTCGTACCCGCAGGCGAGCTCGCGGCGCTGCTGCCGTTGCCGGTCGCGCTCGCGTCACTGACGCGCGCGCGTTCTCCGTCTTGCTTCTCCGCGCCGCCGCCGAAAGCGACCCAGGCACCGCCGCCGACCAGCGCGAGCAGCGCCGCGACGAGCACGCCGCGACCGCCGCGCTTCGCGGGCGCTTCCTCGCCGCCGAGCGCGGCTTCGATCTCGGTCACGAGATCCGCCGCGGAGGCGAAGCGCTGCGCGGGGTCCTTCTGCATCATGCGCTCGATGAGCGCGGCCACGCGCGGAGGCACGTCGCTCACGAGCTCGCGCAGCGGCGTCGGCTGATCCTGGATCTGCGCGCGCACGATCTCCTTCACCGTGCGGCCGCTGAAGGGATTGCGTCCGCTGAGGATGCGATAGAGCGTCGCGCCGAGGGAGTAGATGTCGCCGCGCCCATCGACCGGCTGCCCCTGCGCTTGCTCCGGCGACATGAAGTGCGGCGTGCCGAGCACGCCGCGCTCCTGCGCGTCCTCTTCGTGGCGACCCGCGAGTCCGAGGTCGGCGATCTTCACGACGCCGCGCTCGCCGAGCATCAGGTTGTCGGGCTTGATGTCGCGGTGGACGATGCGCTTCGACTCTGCGTACTCGAGGCCGTGCGCGGCGTCGCGCGCGGCGAGCAGCGCGTCGCGCCACGGCAGCTTGCCGTCGCGCTTCAGCTTCGTCTCGAGCGAGCCGTGCGGGATCAGCTCCATCGAATAGAAGTGGTGCGGCCCCTCCTGCCCGACGTCGTAGACCTGCACGATGTTCGGGTGGTTGAGCTGGCCCGCGGCGCGCGCTTCGCGCTGGAACTGCTCGACGAAGCCGGGCTCGGCGCAGAGCTCGGGCGAGAGCAGCTTCAGCGCCACCTCGCGGTCGAGGCTCATCTGCAGCGCGCGATACACGGTGCCCATGCCGCCGCGGCCGAGGAGCGAGAGCAGGCGATACCCGCCGATCTCCTTCCCGACGAGGGGCTCGGCTTCCGCGTTCGCCGCGGGTGCCGGAGCGGTCTTGCCCGGGGGCGCTGGCTGCGCCGCAGACGTCGTGCTCGCGGAAGACGTTGGGTTGGCGGTGGACGCTGCGGGCTTCGGCGCAGGCACGGGGGCCGAGATCGGCGCTGCGCTCGCGAGCACGAGGGCGACCTCGCCGAGCTCGATCTTCTCCCCGACCGACCAGCGCGCGGACTCGAAGGGCGCGCCGTTCAGGGTCGCGCGCGCCGGCGGCACGACGCGAACACCGATCGAGCCGTCTTTCAGACGCCCGAGCTCCAAGTGCCGCGCGGCGATGCCGGCGCCGGCGATCGCGAGCTCCGCCCGCGGATCGGCGCCGATCGCCCAGCGACCGCTCAGCGCGCCGAGCTCGAAGCTCTGGCCGCGCTGCGGACCGCTCTCGACGCGGACGATCAGGTTCTCGCTCATGCGAGCCCCTCGAAGAACGCGGAGCCGATCCGGAGGATCGTGGCTCCTGCCGCGAGCGCGTGCTCGAAGTCCTGGCTCATGCCCATCGAAAGTTCCGCTCCCAGCGCGGCACCGCGCGAGCGGAGCTCGCCGCGCAGCGCCGCCAGTCCATCGAAGCACGCGCGGGTCGCCGCGGCGTCGGCGCCGAGGGGCGCCATCGTCATCAGGCCCGCGGGCACGAGGCCGCGTGCGGCGAGCGCGGAGCTGCGTTCGAGCAGGAACGCGCGCAGCTCCTCCGGGGCGAAGCCGTGCTTCGTCGCTTCGCCCGAGATGTTCACTTGCAGGAGGAGCTTCGGCCACGCGGCGGGCCGGAGCTCCGCGATGCGCTTCTCGAGCGCGTCCCAGAGCTCGGGGCGATCGACCGAGTGGATCCAGCGCGCCCAGCGCAGGGCCTTGCCGACCTTGTTGGTCTGGAGGGAGCCGATCAGATGCCAGACCGGTGGGGCGCTCGCGTGCCGCGCCTCCAGAGCCGCGCCTTTCGCTTCCAGCTCCTGCACCCGGTTCTCTCCGAGCTCGCGCTCGCCGGCCTCGAAGAGCGACTCCGCGATCTCGGGCGCGACGTACTTCGTCACGGCGACCACGCGGATCTCGCGCGGGTCGCGTCCGGCGCGCAGCGCCGCCTCGGCGATGCGCTCGCGCACGCGCCGGGCGTTCTCCGCGAGCTGATTCGTGAGCGCGGGTTGCAAGGAGTCAGGGGTCGGGATCGCGGCGGTCTTCGGGCCCAGGGCCGCGCATGCTAGCACGGCGATCGGCGCGCCTCGAAGCGCGCTTCGAGCAGCACTTCGTCCGAGCGGAGGGAACGCTCGGCGGACCAGGCCCAGCGCCGATCCACTTCGACATCGATGACCCAAGCGGCGCGCCCCTCGATCTCGAGCACGCTGGCCCTGCGTCGAGCTGCGGCATCGCAGCCGCGGCCCGCGAGCAGGCCGCGCAGACGGCGCGGCTGCTCTGCGCCGGGGGGCCAGATGCGTTCGTTCGGATCGGCGCTGCGCCAGCGCATCGCGACGCCGCGCGGGACGACGAGCCAAGGGCGACGGGGCGTGGGAGGCCCGCTCTCTCGCGCACTGGCCTCCAGCTCGCGCAGCTCCAGCGTGCCGAGGGGGCCTTCGGTGATTCCGGTGGAGCTGCAGGGAAGCACGAACGGCGCCCACGCCGCGTCCGGCGTCCGCACGCGGAGCTCCTCGCCTCGGCGCTCGATGTGGAAGCCGAAGCGCGTCCCGAGCAAGGTCCCTGTGTCGCCCGCCCGGATCTTCCGGCGCAGCGTCCGGCAGCGCGCTCCCGTCGGCTCGAGGCCGGCGCCGCGGAGGAGGAGCTCTAGCAGCGCATGCTCGAGCGCTCCCTCGCCGCGCTGCGAGGCGCGGGCTTCGCTCGCGAAGAACCGCGCCCAGCGCTGCTTCCAACCGGCCGGAGCCAAGGCGTCGAGCGCGGGGATCACGCGGTGGCGCAGCGCGTTGCGCGGCCCGAGCTCGGGGTCCGCGTTCGTCGGGTCCTCGCGGAACGCGAGGCCGCGCTCCGCGAGCCAGGAGCGCAGCTCGGCGCGCTCGCGATCGAGCAGCGGTCGCACCAACCAGGTGGCGGCACCTGGCGCTAGGCGCCGCGCGCGGCGCATGCCGCGGGCGCGCGAAGGTCGCGCGCCGCGCAGGAGCTGCCAGAGGATGGTCTCGATCTGGTCGTCGAGATGATGCGCCGTGAGCACGGCGTCCGCGCCGCGCCGCGCGGCGATCTCGAGGAGCGCCTCGTAGCGCGCGCGGCGGGCCCAGGTCTCGCCCGCGCCGCGCGGCGGTTCGAGGCGCGCGATCTCGAGCTCCACCCCGAGAGCGCGGGCCCGCGCGATGCAGGTCTCGAGATCCGCGTCGGCGCTGGAGCCCCGCAGTCCGTGGTGCACGTGCGCGGCCGTGAGCTCGAGCGGCGCGCCGTTCGCGCGCGCTCGGAGCAGCCGTTCGAGGAGATAGGTCGAATCGGCCCCTCCGGACCAGGCGACGATCGAGCGCGCACCGCGGCTCGCCGCACGCGCCGCGAGCGCGCGCTCGGACAGCGACTCACCAGCGGCGGACGTGCGGTGTCGCTCATGCACGGGGGGTGGAATTGCTCGGGGCTCGCACGCCGACTAGTCTAGTCGCCTTCTTCGCCGGGCCGAGTCCCTCCGGCCCCGCGCTCGGCACCGGCCGCGCCGCGGTGGGCCGCGAGCGCCCGTCCCTTTCCCGCCCCCTTCTCCCCGGGCCTCCGGCCCAGAGCGTTCTCCTCATGGCGATCCGCATCGCGATCAACGGCTTCGGCCGCATCGGCCGCAACGTCTTCCGCGTCATGGCTGCCCGCCCCGAGTTCGAGGTCGTCGCCATCAACGACCTCTCCGATGCGAAGACCCTGGCGCACCTGCTGAAGTACGACTCCGTGCACGGCCGCGCGAAGTTCTCCGTCGAGGGCGAGGAAGCCGCGATCGTCGCGGGTGGCAAGCGCGTGAAGGTCCTGGCGGAGCGCGACCCCGCGAAGCTCCCCTGGGGCGAGCACAAGGTCGACTTCGTCGTCGAGTCGACGGGTGTGTTCACTTCGAAGGAAGCCTGCGCGAAGCACCTCGCGGCCGGCGCGAAGAAGGTGCTCCTCACCGTGCCGCCGAAGGACGAGATCGACGCGATCATCGTGCTGGGTGTGAACGACGCGAGCCTGAAGGCCGACCACAAGATCATCTCCAACGCGTCCTGCACGACGAACTGCCTCGCGCCGATGGCGAAGGTGATCCACGACGTGTTCGGCATCGAGCGCGGCTTGATGACCACCACGCACGCCTACACCAACGACCAGAACATCCTCGACCTGGTCCACAAGGATCTGCGCCGCGCGCGCTCGGCCGCGACGAACATCATCCCGACCACGACGGGAGCCGCGCGCGCCGTCGGCGAGGTGATCCCGGCGCTGAAGGGCAAGCTCGACGGCTTCGCGATGCGCGTGCCGGTCGATGACGGCTCGGTCGTGGACCTCACCGCGAAGCTCGCGAAGAAGACCACGAAGCAGGAGCTCAATGCCGCGCTGAAGGCGGCTGCCGCCGGCCCGCTGAAGGGGATCCTCGCCTACACCGAGGACCCGATCGTCTCCAGCGATGTGAAGGGCGATCCGCACTCGAGCATCGTCGATGGCCTGAGCACGATGGTGATGGACGGCGACTTCGTGAAGGTCGTCTCCTGGTACGACAACGAATGGGGCTACTCGAACCGCGTCGTCGACCTGATCGCGAAGGCGCACGCTCTCTGATCCCGGAACGGGGTGCACGCTGCTCGTCGCGCCCCTCTCTCGCAGCCCCGCTCGAACGCAAGATGGCCATCTCCAAGCTCACGCTCGCCGACCTCGACGTCGCCGGTAAACGCGTCCTCGTCCGCGTCGACTTCAACGTGCCGCTCGGCGACGACGGCGAGGTGTCGAACGACGCGCGCATCCGCGCCTCGGTGCCGACCATCCAAGCGATCCTCGAGCGGGGAGGCATCCCCGTGCTGATGACGCACCTCGGCCGACCGAAAGGAAAGGTCGTGGATGCGATGCGCCTCGACCCGGTCGCGCGGCGGCTCTCCGAGCTGCTCGACCGTAAGGTGAAGAAGGCCGACGACTGCGTCGGGCCGGCCGTCGAGAAGCTGGTGAAGAAGGCGCAGAAGGGTGAGGTCGTGCTGCTCGAAAACCTCCGCTTCCACAAGGAAGAAGAGGAGAACGAGCCCGGCTTCGCCGCCGCGCTCGCGAAGCTCGGCGAGCTCTACGTGAACGACGCGTTCGGCACGTCGCATCGCGCGCACGCGTCGATCGTGGGGCCCGCCGCGGTGATGCCCGCAGCCGCCGGTCTCCTGCTCGAGAAGGAGATCGATTCCTTCGAGCGCGCGCTCACGAAGCCCGAGAGGCCCTTCGTCGCGATCCTGGGCGGCGCGAAGGTCTCGGACAAGATCCTCGTCATCGAGAACCTGCTCGAGAAGGTCGATGCGCTCCTGATCGGCGGCGGCATGACCTACACCTTCCTCGCGGCGCAAGGCTTGAAGATCGGTGCTTCGCTCGTCGAGAAGGATCGCTTCGAGGTCGCGAAGAAGATCCTGGCCAAGGCGAAGGCGAAGAAGGTCCGCCTCGAGCTGCCCGTGGACCACGTGATCGCGGATCGCTTCGCCGACGACGCCGAGTGCAAGACCATCGAAGGCGCGATCCCCGACGAGTGGATGGCGCTCGACATTGGTCCGAAGACGCGCGCGCTCTTCGCGGGGGTCATCGCGGGCGCGAAGACGATCATCTGGAACGGACCGATGGGCGTCTTCGAGATGGCGCCGTTCGCCGCGGGAACCGAAGCCGTCGCGCGAGCCGTCGCCGACGCGCAGGCCCTGTCGATCGTCGGCGGCGGAGACAGCGTCGCGGCCGTCGAGCAGTTCGGCCTCGAGTCGCGGATCTCGCACATCTCCACGGGGGGCGGCGCGTCGCTCGAGCTGCTCGAAGGACAGGTCCTGCCCGGCATCGCCGCGCTGACCGATCGCCAGGGCTGATCGCTCTCCGCGCGCTGGGAACCGCCGATCGGCGCTTCCACCTCGACGGATGCCGCCGTCCGTTTGCCAGGTTCGTTCCTCTCTGGCCGCCCGCAGCGCCGAGCGCTACGATCGCCCAGCTCGGAGCGGCAATCCTCCGTTGCCATCTCTTCCATGACCGACGCCGTCTCCATCCCTCCGATCGTCATCGCCCCTTCGCTCCTCAGCGCCGACTTCACGCGGCTCGGAGAAGAGATGGGGCGCATGGAAGACGCCGGCGCGGATTGGCTGCACGTCGATGTGATGGATGGGCACTTCGTCCCGAACCTGACGATTGGCCCGCCCGTCGTGAAGTCGCTCGCGCGCGTCGCCCGACGGCCGCTCGACGTGCACTTGATGATCACGGATCCGCTGCGCTACGCGGAGGCCTACGCTTCGGCCGGGGCGCGCGTGCTGACGTTTCACGTCGAGGCTGTGAGCGACCCGGGCGTCGTGATCGAGCGCTTTCGTTCGCTCGGCGTGCAAGTCGGTCTCTCGCTGAATCCGGACATCGACGTGCGGCGCCTCGAGCCGTGGCTCGAACACATCGATCTCGTGCTCGTGATGTCGGTCTTCGCCGGCTTCGGCGGGCAGAAGTTCCTGCCCCACGTGCTCGACAAGGTGCGCTGGTTGCGCGAGGACCAGCGCTTCGCGAAGCACATCGAGATCGATGGGGGCATTGACGGCCAGACGGTCGCCCTCGCCGCGCGCGCCGGAGCGAACGCCTTCGTCTCCGGCTCCTACCTCTTCGGCTCCGCCGACCCGGCGGAGGCCATGCGTCACATGCGCGCCACGGCCGAGGCCGCGCGCGTCCCCGCGGAGGCGCGCTGAGCGCGCCTTCAGAGCACCCCAGGGTGGATCGCATGTCCCTCGATCGCCGTAGCGCTGCACCGCATCCCGCCGTCGCGAACGGCGTCCATTCCACGCAGGTCCATCCCATGAGCGAGACGCCGAGCGAGCCTCCGCAGATCTCCGACGCGGCGCCCTCGCCGGCGGTCGAGGACAAGGGCAGTTCCAACGGCACCAGCCGCGAGTCCAAGGTCCCGGGCGGCCTCTGGCTCAAGTGCTCGAGCTGCAACGCCACCATCTACCGCAAGGAGATGGAAGCGCGGCTCCACACCTGCCCCGCGTGCGGTTACCACTTCACGATGAAGGGTTGGGATCGCGTCCTGGCGACGGCAGACGAAGGGAGCTTCGAAGAGCATCATCGCGACGTGCAGCCGCGCGACCGCCTGGCCTTCAACGACCGCGTGCCCTACGGCGAGAAGCTGCTGCAGACGCAGAAGAAGACGGGCCTGGTCGAGGCCGCGCTCGTCGGTCTGGGGCGCATCGAAGGAGTGCCGGTCGTGCTGGGCGTGCTCGACTTCGCCTTCCTCGGCGGCTCGATGGGCGAGGTGGTGGGGGAGAAGGTCGCGCTGGCTTGCGAGCTCGCCGAGTCGACCCGTCTGCCGCTCGTGCTCTTCACCGCTTCGGGGGGCGCGCGCATGCACGAAGGCGCGTTGTCCCTGATGCAGATGGCGAAGACCTGCGCTGCTCTGCAGCATCTCTCCGCCGCGGGCGGCTTCTCGATCTGCGTGCAGACCAACCCGACCACCGGCGGTGTCACCGCTTCCTTCGCTTCCGTGACCGATCTGGTGCTCGCCGAGCCCGGAGCCTTGATCGGCTTCGCCGGCCCGCGCGTCATCCAGACGACGATCCGCCAGGCCCTGCCCGAGGGCTTCCAGCGCGCCGAGTTCCTGGTCCAGAAAGGCCAGGTCGACTTGATCGTCCCGCGCCAGGAGATGCGGAAGCGCTTGGCGCAGCTCCTCCGCTTCGTCCCCGGCGTGGAGAGCTCGACCGGGTCCTGAGCGCCGCGGCGAAGTTCTGGCCGCCTCGGACTACAGCCAGGGTTGACCCGAGCCGATCACTCCGTACAATCCCGCGCCTTCCGTTTCGCGACGGAGGGCACGATCTTTCCCCGATAGCTCAATCGGCAGAGCGAGCGACTGTTAATCGCTAGGTTGTTGGTTCGATTCCAACTCGGGGAGCTCGACCGCGGCGCCGCCGCGGTGCACGGAACGGCCGTCGGTTCTCCGACGGCCGTTTGCATTTCTGCGGTGCCGTTGGAGCCTCCGCTAGACGATTCCGCGAGCTGCGCAGAAGATCCGAGCGACACCGAGAGGTGCTGCCATGCTGTTCGGGCTCTCCGTCTGGGTCCTCTGGGAGACGATCGGCGCCCTATTGCTGCGCGTCTGGATCGCGATCTTCGCCCCGTTCGGCGAGGCTCTCGCCAAAGCTCTCTCGGAGGCCCTGAGCACGATGCTCCTCTGGGCCCTCGGTATCGCGGGGCTGATCGCCATCTTCCTCTTGGCGTGCGTCGTGGCTCTCGTGCGCGCGCGGCGTCGCAGGAACACCGATCCGATCGGCGTGCCGACCTGAGAATCTCTCGGCCTCCTCGGGCAGCCCTCGTTTCCAAGCTCGTACGGATCGCCTAGGCTCAGGCCCTCCACGGAGGGTTCTCTCATGCAGCCTCGGCACCTTCTCCTGACCGCTCTGCTTCTCGCGCTCACTGCACCTGGCATCTCCGCCCAGCGCATCATCGCGCAGAACGCGGGGCTCGCGAGCCCCGATCACCTCATCGACTTCGGCGCGAATCTCTATCCCAACTTCACGCCGATCAGCAACCAGTTCGCGGGCATCCAGGTGACGCACGCGCGCTACTTCACCACGGGCAGCTACCTCAACTTGATCGGCGGCTTCCTCACCAACGACTTCAGCGGAGCACCGGACACGCTCCGCATCCGATTCCAGGAGCCGATCTCCTCGGTGAGCTTCGCCTACCATCAGGTGGGGACCGCGCGCGCGAGCACCTTCCGCGTGCTCTACCGCGGCAGCGTCGTCGATTCCTTCTCCTACCTCTGGAATCAGACGCAGCCGAACAATTACTTCGGCTTCCAGAACCTGGCCTTCGATGAGCTGCAGCTCGACTTCGTCGCGGACTTCAACTTCGACACTCTGGCGTACGACGACATCGATGCGCGCTGCGACTTCCGGAACGGTCAGGGGCTGAACCCGCCGGACTATCGCTGCACGAACCTGCCCGTGCTCGGTACGAGCTGGCAGAGCGCCATCGCGACCGGGCCGCAAACGCTCGGGACCTATGTCGCGCTCGCCGCAGGTGGGCCGCTCGCTGGACTGCCGCTCTTCGGCGGCGAGCTCTTGATCCAGCTCTCTCCTCCGCCGGTCTTCGTCGCGGGAGTTGCGGGCGCATTCGCGTTGCCGATCCCGAGCTCACAGTGGTTTCTGGGCGGCGCGGTCTCGGTCCAAGGGATGCGCATCGAAGCCGATAGCGCGGGGCCGAGGATCGTACTTCTGAATGCCCTCGATCTCGTATTTGGACTCTGAGCGCTCGACTGGCGCGATGCCCCTTTGCGGTAATCTCGCTTAGAGGACTTGGAGATTCTCTGCTTTACATCTCCAGTCCATTATCTACAGTGTGGGTTTCTACCCCACATTCCAAGGATCGGAGTTCCACCATGGGCAGACGTAAGAAGGGTTCGAAGAAGGCGAGCGCCGGCGCCGCCGATGCAGCGGTTGGCGGTGCGGGCAGCCGCGGCCGCAAGGCCGATCCGGTCGAGACGGCGCGGCGCGTCGAAGCGCTGAAGCGCGTCGAAGCCGGCGAGATCAACAACAACGAGGCGGCCGACTCCCTCGGTCTCAAGATCGGCACCTGGGCCGTCTGGAAGTCGAACTACCTGAAGCGCCAGTCCGGCGGTGGCAAGGCCAAGGCGAAGGCCGCGAAGGCTCCGAAGGCCGCTGCTGCTCCGAAGGCCGCCAAGGCCGCGAAGGCTGGCAAGCCCGGTAAGACGGCGAAGGCCGCAAGCGCTGGCACGGCGAACCTGGACAGTCTCCAGGGCCTGGTCGCTCACCTGCAAGGCGTGCAGAGCTTCGGCCAAGAGCTGAAGGCGCAGCTCCAGTCGCTGCTCGACTTGGTCGAGCGTCAGTTCGGGAGCTGAGCGCTCGCGCGCTCGCTCTTCGCTGACCTGACCGGAGTCGGCGAGTGAAGGCCGTTCGCGCCAAGAGCGCGAGCGGCCTTCTCATTTTCGTGTGCGGGTTGGCAGCCTGCGGAAGCCGTGCTTCCGGAGATGTGCGCTTCGCACGAGAGGCCTTAAGGGCTGGTGAAGACCACGGCGAGGTCACGCCTCGGTGCCTTAGCCATGCGGCGAACGACGGACTCCGCGTCAGCTCTTCGAACTCGAACGCTCGGTGCTTTCGCGTTCCAGCGCCTCGAGGAGCGCGATCCATTGCGCCCGCGAGATCTCGCAGCCCCGAGAGCCATAGCGCGCGGCGATGCCGTGCGCGAGCGCGCTGGCGAGCGCCTGCGCGGTCTCCGGATGCGCGCCGCGCGTCTCGAAGCGCTGCGCGACGGAGGGCTCGTGCAGCGCTGCCGGCGGACACTCGAGCCAATCGGCGAGGAGCTCGAGCACGGCGTGCGCATCTCCGGAGCTTGCGGCCGCGTCGCGCGAGGCTAGCTGTTCGCCGAGGCTGAGGCGCGGAGTCTCTCGCCGCTTGCGCGCCGCGGCGAAAGCGGCGAGCGCCGCTACGGCCGCGACGGTCAGGGCTGCGGCCAAGAACCAGATCCAAGGCAGTCGATCCTCGGGCCCTTGGCTCGGCGCGGCGGAGCTCGGCGCAGCCGCGGCGGGATCGGGTGCGACCTCGACCCGGAACTCGGCGCTGCGCGCCGCGCGATAACGCGCGGGGGGACCGGGATCGAGGAACGGGAGCTCGATCGGCCCGAGCGCGATGGTGCCGCTCGTACGCGGAGCCAGGTCGTAGCGCGCCACGCGCACCCCTTCGTGCATTGCATCGAGGAAGCCCAAGCGATGGAAGCCCGCGAGATCGTCGAGGGCCGGGAGCGCGAGGCGCTCCAGGTTGCCCGTGCCGCTCACGCGGAGCTCCAAGCGCAGCGTCTCATCGTGGCGCAACCTCGTGCGATCGAGCCGGGCCTCGAGCTCGAAGCCGCCGACGGCGTTTCGATAGCCGCTCGGTCGTCCATCTGCCGGAGCGTCGCGGACCTCGATCTCGAACGGCGCCGAGCTCGCGCGCAGCTCGCGCCGCCCGACGATCTGCGTCTCGCCGAAGAGATCTTGTTCGCGCCGGAGGCCGAGCACGCACAGCGCTTCGATCGCCGGGAGGCTCCAGCGTCCGGCGCGCGGCGCCGCGAAGCGGCGCTCGATCTCCCAGACCGCGTAGCGCCGTCCGTCGCGCTCCTGCTCGCCGCGCGCGATCGCCGCGCAGAAGGCGCCGTCGAGCGCGCAGCGCGGCGCGGCGGCATCGATCGTGCGCGCGGGCAACGGCTCGAGACCGGGAGGGGCCGCGAGCCACGGGGCTTGCACCTGGATCGGAACCTCGAGCGCGCGCTGGAACGGCTGCACGAGGAGCGGCCGAGCGCTCTGCGCTTCGATGCCGAAGCGCACGCGCAGCAAGATCTCCTGCTCGACGAACGGCGAGCGCGAGGACGCTTCGACCTCGAGGAAGAGCTCGCCCTCCTCGCTGGAGCGCGCTTCGCGCGCGACGAGCAGCGCGAACGAGGCGGCGAGGGCGGAGCGCAGAGCCCGCGCGTGTGCATGGGATCGCGATGTCGCGAAGAAGCTCACCAATCCTGCGCTCCCGCTGGGCTCGCCGAGCGGGCCTTCTCGCGTTCGGCGATCTTCTTCCGCTCGCGCTCCGCGACCAGCGCGCGGAGCTTTGCCACGGCCGCGGCGTCGAGCTCGCTCAGCTCCAGCTCGAGCGGCGCGTCGCTCACCTGCTCCTCCTTGCGGGAAGGCGCTTCCTCGGCGTCGTCCTCCTCGCCTTCGACGGGCAAGGGCTGCGGCTGCGGCGTCGCCTGCGGATCGCGCCGTCGGCGCTCGTCCTCGGCGCGCTTCCGCGCCTCCTCGAGCTCGCGCGAGCGGCGCAACGCGCGCTCGGCGTTGCGCGTCGCCGCGGGGACATCGGCGCCGGCGAGCGCCGCGCGCACCCAAGCCACATGCGCCCGCTCCATGTCGCGCACCGCGAGATCGTAGGCGAAGGGCTCCGCCTCCGGCCGCGCCGCGAGTGCCGCTTGGCGCTCGGCGCGCGCGTGCAGGAGGTTGCCGCGCAAGAACTCGCAGCGCGCGATGTCCGCGCCGCGCGCGCCTTCCTCGGCGCGCTGGAGCGCGGTCTCGGCTTCGCTCAGCGCGCCCGCGCGGAACGCGGCGAGCGCCCAATCGAAGCAGAGCTCGGCTGCCGCGTCCGCGCCGGCGGTAGCGACGACGGCGGCGAGCGATGCGCGCGCTTCTTCGAAGCGGCCGGCCGCGTATGCGCCCGCGGCCTCGCCGCGGTCCGCGGCGGAGCCGGCGAGGGCGAGCAGGAAGAGGGCCGCGGATCTCATCGTGAGGCAGGTGTGCTTCGCGCGGGAAGCGCGCAGAGGAGTATCCCGAGCAGCACGGCGGCGAGCAACGGCAGCGTCGCGCGAGCGGCGCGCTTCTCGCGGGCCTCGGCGAGGTCGCGCTCGCGCGCGAGCGGCGCGATCGCCCGCCGATGCAGTTCGACGATGGAATCGCCCTCTGCATCGCCGTTGGCGTAGCGCCCTCCGCTCGCGGAGGCCAGTGCTTCGAGGCCGCGCGGATCGAGCTGCGTGATGACCTCGCGTCCTTCCGCGTCGCGGAGGTAGCGCTGCTCCGCGCCGACGCCGACGACGATCTTGCCGCCGCGCTCGCTGCCGAAGCCGAGGGCGTGAACGGCGATGCCGCGCTCGCCGAGGGCGCGCGCCACCGCGCGAGCCGAGCCCGTGGGATCTTCGCCGTCGCTCAGCACGAGCACGGCCTGCGCCGCGTCGCGCGAGGGTTCCAGCGTTCGCTCCGCGAGAGCCAAGGCCGCACCGAGGTCCGTGCCGCCGCGCGCGACATCGGTCGGGTGTGCGACCTGCGCGAGCTCCGCGATCGCGGCGAGATCGCCGGTGAGCGGAGAGCGGAGCAGCGCCTCTCCGGCGAAGAGCACGAGCGCCAGGCGATCGGCCGTCGCCTCGGCGCAGAGGGCCGCGATCGCGCGCTGCGCGGCGGTGAGGCGCGCGGGCTCGACGTCGCGCGCGAGCATCGACTGCGACACGTCGAGGCAGATCACGAGATCGCTGCCGCGCGGGGGAACTTCGCTCTCGAGCGGTCCCCAGGTGGGTTGCATCGCGGCGGTGATCGCGAGCGCGAGCGCGAGGTATCCGGCTCCGCGCTTCGCGCGCCTTCGCCAAGGTCGCGGTTCCGCGCTGAAGTGCTTGGCGCGTTCATCGAAGGCGGCGTGGAGCGAGCGCGCGCGCTGCCGCGCGGCGCGGCGTTCGAGCCACGCGGCGAGCGGGAGCAGCAGGAAGAGGAGCGCGTGCTCGGGCGCCAGGAAGAGCTCCGCGAGATTCACGGCAGGACCCTCCGCACCACGAGCGGCGCGCCGTGCGCGCAAAGGAGCAGCGCGAGCGCCGCGAGGAGGAACGGCGTCGCGCGGTCGAGCGAGCGCCACTCGGGCGCCTCGAGCTCCGCGCGCTCCAAGCGGTCGATCGCGCGGAAGATCTGATCGACATCGGCGGCGCGTCGCGCGCGGAACGCGCGGCCGCCGGTGCGCCTCGCGAGCTCCTCCAGCGCGCGCACGTCGAGCTCGATCCACTGGCCCTCCGCTCCGCGTCGCCCGCTGCCGGCGGCGATGGCGTAGACCTTGATCCCTTCGCGTGCGCAGAGCTGCGCCGCCGCCGTGGGGGAGATCTCGCCTTCGGCGCCACTCAGCGCCACGTTCTCCTCGCCGTCGGTGAAGAGGATCGCGAGGCGCGAAGGGCGCCCCTGCTCTGCGCTCGGTCGCGCGGACAAACGGCGCGCGGCGCTCGCGATGGCGGCGCCGATCCCCGTCGCATCCTCCGGTCCGTCGGCCTCCACGGGCTGCACCGCGCGCAGCGCGCCGACGAGCGCCGCGTGGTCGCGCGTCGGCGGACAGAGCAGGTCGGCATAGCGCGCGAACGCGAGCAAGCCGATCCGATCGTCGCCGCGCGCGGCGATGAAGCGCGTGGCCGCATCGATGGCGACCTCGCGCCGCGTGCGTCGCGCTTCGAGGTCGTCCGCGCGCATCGACGACGAGCGATCGAGGCAGAGCAGGATCTCCAGCCCCGGCACCTCGCGCGGCGTGCGCACGCGTTCGACCGGGCGCGCCAACGCGAAGATCGCCGTGGCGAGACCCAGCACTTCGCAGGCGACGAGCGGCGCGCGCAAGCGCTCGCGCCAAGAGCGCGGAGCCGCGGCGTCGTAGAGCGCGAGCGGAGCGAAGTCCACCGCCGCGGGACGCGATCGGCGTCGCGCGAGCAGCGCGAGCGGCAGGCCGAGCCAGAGCAGAAGCCAGCGCGGTTCGAGCAACCAGAGGCCCGACCAGCTCTCGAGCCACGCGTTCACGCTTCGGCCTCCGCGCGCGGCTGCAGTGCTTCGACGAGCGCGGTCGTCGCGGCGATCAGAGCCGCCGGTTCGCCGCTGCGCAGGCCGGCGCGCGCGAACTGGATCCACTCGCAACGGCGGAGCAGCGCATCGATGTCCGCGCGTTCGCGTGCGTTCGTCGCAGGATCGCGCGCGAGATGCGCTTCGATCTCCGCGCGCGTCAGCACCTCGGCCGGCAGCTCGAGTCGCGTCGCGAGCGCTTCGCGCGCGATGCGCGCGAGGGCCGTGGCGAAGCGCGCCGCTTCCCCGCGATCGCGCTCTGCGGCGCTTCCTTCGGCGGCCAGGGCCGCGAGCTCGCGCGCCAGGCGTTCGTGCACGGGCTCGCTCGCGACGACGGGCGGCGCGGGGGCGACGCGAGGCGCGCGGCGGAGCTGGCGACGGGCGAGGAACGCGAGCGCGCCGAGCGCCGCGGCGGCCGCGAGCCAGAGCGGCCACGTCGCGCGCGGCATGCGCGGAGCGAAGGGCAGCTCCGGCTGCGGGCCATCGCCCGGGCGCAGCGAGGAGCGCACCGCGAGCTCGAGCCGCTGCGTGCGCGCGAGCTGCTCCGCGCCGTCGGAGCGCTGGATCGCGCGCCAGAGGAGCGGGCCCAGGACGACGCGCTCCAGCGTGAACGCGCGCGCTTCCAGGAGCAGCGTCTCCTCGCGCATCTCCTCGTCCTCGCGCACGAGGCGCTCGCGCTCCTCGACGACGAGCGGCGCCAACGCGCGCGGATCGAAGGGCTCGGGATCGAGTGAACGCGCATGGCGCCGCACGCAGCGCAGCTCGAAGGGCGCGCCGAAGACGACCTCGCGCGCCGTGGTCGAGAGCTCCCAGTGCAGCGTTGCGCGCGGGATCGGGCGTTGATCGCTGCAACCGACGAGTGCGGCGAACATCAGGAGCGCCAGCGCCGATGCCGCAACCTTCGCCGCGTGGCGCGAGGGGCTCATCGCTTCGCTCCGCGGAGCTGGCGCATGCGGAAGAAGCGCAGCAGCGCGTCGGCGATGTGCTCTCTCCGGCGCTCGCGCGGGATGGCGAGCTCCAGACGATCTACGCCCGCGCGTTCGAACGCCGAGCGCGTGCTCGAGCGCCAGGCCTCGACGCGCTCGGCGTGGAACGCGCGCACCGCGGCGGAGCCGAGGTCGAGCTCGCGTTCGGCGCCGCTGTGTGGATCGCGGACGCGCCAGAGTCCCGTCGGCGGAGCGGCGAGCTCGGGACCTTGCAGCCAGGTCGCGATGACGTCGTGGCGGCGAGCGCAGCGCTCGAGGCTCCTGCCACCGGTGCCGGAGAGGAAGTCCGAGACGGCGAAGATCACGCTTCGGCGGCGCAGCGTGCGCGCGGCGAGCTCGAAGGCGCAGGAGGGGGCGCTGCTCGCGCGCGGCGCGCGCAGCGCGAGCGTGTCGCGCACGATGCGCAGCGCGTGGCCGAGGCCGCGGAGCGGCGGCACCCAGCGCACGACCTCCGCGCCGAACGCGATCGCGCCGACCTTGTCGCCGTTCCGCACCGCGGCGAGCGCCAGCGTGGCGACCACGCGGGCCGCGATGCGCCGCGCGCTCAAGGCGCCGAAGCTCGCGTCCATCGACGGGCCGACGTCGATGGCGAAGATCACACTCTGCTCGCGCTCGTCGACGAACTTCTTCACGAAGGGCCGGCCCATGCGCGCGGTGACGTTCCAATCCACGCGGCGCGGGTCGTCGCCCTCTTCGTACTCGCGGACCTCGTCGAACGCGATCCCGGCGCCGCGGAAGACGGAGCTGTAAGCGCCGGAGAGCACGTCGGTGACGAGGCGCTTCGACTGCGCCTCGATGCGGCGGACCTCCTCGAGCAGCTCTTGCAGCTCGGCCTCGTCGATCGAGTGCGGGCGGTCGTTCGCCGGCGATGTCTGGCCCGGGCGCGGCATGGCGTCGGCGTCTCGAGGCTCAGCTCGCGTTCGCGAAGGCTTCACGAGTCCGCTGCAGCCGCGTCAGCGGATACGCCGACGAATACCGCTGCAGCCGCGTCAGCGGATGCGCCGACGAATACCGCTGCAGCCGCGTCAGCGGATGAGCCGACGAATACCGCTGCAGCCGCGTCAGCGGATGCTCCGACGAACACCTCCGCGGCCGCGTC
>JAEUHW010000027.1 GCA_016793245.1 Planctomycetota bacterium | reverse complement strand
GACCGCCGCGCGCTCGCTCTCGAATCGCATGCGACGTCGATCACGCGTCGACGCGCGATGTCGGTCGACGTCGTTCACGCGCGGCGGGCGCGGCGCTTGCTTCGCCGGAGGGCTGGCGGAGCGGTCGCCGCACCACTCGCGTACGAGGGTTCTCGCGCGTCTTGGGTGCGAGTACCGATCTCGCGTCGACGCGTCCGTCGTGCAGGCGCGCGCGTGAACGCGAGAAGCGAGAGCGAGAGGCGTTCGAGCGCAAGACCGCGCAGGCGCTACGCCCGGCCCTTCGGCGAAGCAAGCGCCGCGCCCGACGCGCCCCAAGAATGTTGGTGGTGTTCGTAGATCGACGCGCGTTCGACGCGAGCGAGAAACGCGGAGCGTAGCGCGTCGTTCACGTCGCTTGCTGCGCCTCCGGGCGCGGCTTCGCTTCGTCGATAGACGTCGTGCGCCGTCTCGGAGCCCGCTGGAGGCGGGGGCTCCGAGACTCATGCTCATGGGGGCGATCGGATGTCGACGCGAGAACGAAGTCGATGGACGCGGGGTTCCGCGCCCGCGCGGCGGTAGGGCGGAGCGCGTCAGCGCGAGGTTGCTCGGCGACTTGAATCGGCGAGGTTCGCTCGCGGTCGGCCGGCGTGCCTCTTCTGCTGTGGCAGCTCGTGGATGTCGAGCAAGCCTTGGCGGCGCCAGCCGGTCTTGAGCAGCCAGGTCGAAGCGGGCGCTACGGCGGCCACCGGCGATGACGTCGCGATCGAGGCGATCGATGGACGCTCCTTCCAACCATCGAACACGGGCGCGCTCGAGCAGAGATCGATCGACGCTTGCGGCACGACGCCGTGCTTCTTGCCGTTCTGCAGCACGTAGCGCAACGCGTTCCGCGTCTGCGTCGGCGTCGAGATCACCTCGTCGTGATAGCGCTCGGGGAAGACCTTGCCGCGGCGGGCCCAAAGCTTGTTCAACGCGCGGGCGAGCGGGCTCAGCAGAGCGTTCATGCCGCGTGCGACGCACCCGCGATCGTCGGCTTCGACCAGGAGATGGAGGTGGTTCGCCTGAATCGAGTAGTGAATGATCTTCATTCCATGGCGGTCGCTGCTCGCGCTGAGTGCAGCGAGCACGACCTTCAGCGCGCCACCGCGGCGCAGCGATGGCAGACCATCCGCCAGACGCACGGTGATCAGGAGCGGCTGGCCGCGCTTCTTCATCGCGCGGTGACGGTGCGGCATCCCGGGCTCTGCGTTCTTCGGCTTCCGTCCCGCGCCTTTCCGCTTGCCGCCATGCTGACGGAAGTCGAACTCGAGCTGATGAATCTTGCGGCGCATGGGTCTTCCTCTGCCTCGGTGCGCGTCGCCTTCCCCGATGTCGTTCCAGCATGTAGAACGCAGAAGGAGCATCTTTGGTTTCATAGAAAGTCGGAAACTTGATAGAGCGACGTTGCTCACTGCTCGATCTCAGTTGCGCAGCTGAAAAGCCCTGCCGCCCTACCGCCGCGCGGGCGACGAACCGATGTCTCTCGACGCGGTTCTCGCATCGACGTCCGTTCTCTCCCGTAGCATGAGTTCCGGAGCCCCCGCCTCCAGCGGGCTCCGGAACGGCGCACGACGTCTTTCGACG
>JAEUHW010000010.1 GCA_016793245.1 Planctomycetota bacterium | reverse complement strand
ATCGGTTCCGATAGCAACCGGCGGGATGGCGGCGCGAAGATCGGCGCGTCGCTCCTCCCGCGTTCTCTAGGGACTTCGCGTACCGCGCTGCGGTGCGCCGCATGCGGGGTAGGAGAATGGCGACGACGCTGCGTTCGGTGAAGCAGAAGAAGCAGGCCCGCGGGGTCGAGGCGAAGCCCGCCCCTGCCGCGGTGCCCCTCGAGGCGCCGCAAGCCGAGAGCCAGGTGCCGGCTCCGGCGCCCGCGGCGTTCCCGGCGAAGGGCACGCGCTCCGAACGCAACGCGATCCCGCGCGACGACCAGAGCACGGAAGAGCTCTGGCGCGCCTTCAAGGCGAGCGGCGACGTGAACCTGCGGAACGCGCTGATCGAGCGCTACCTCCCGATGGTGCGCTACATCTCCGAGCGCCTGCTGCAGACCCTGCCCAAGTCGATCGAGCTCGACGACCTCTGCTCCGCGGGCCAGTTCGGCCTGATGGATGCCATCGACGGCTTCGACCTCTCGCGCGGCATCAAGTTCAAGACCTACTGCACGACGCGCATCCGCGGCTCGATCCTGGACGAGCTGCGCTCGCAGGACTGGGTCCCCCGCCTCGTGCGCTTGAAGGCCAATCGCCTCGAGAAGGCGTGGCAGAAGCTCGAGAGCGAGTTCGGCCGCGAGCCAACCAACTTCGAGCTCGCGCAGCAGCTCGAGATCCCGGTCGAGCAGCTCGACAAGGAGCTCGCCGAGTCGACGCCGCGCGCGATCTTCTCCCTCTCCGACAAGTGGGATGAAGGCGAGGACGACAAGTCGATGGAGAAGGTCGAGATCCTGGAGGACAAGCGCGGCGCCGACGCGCTCGTCGATCTCCACGGCCGCGACCTGATGGAGGTCATCACGCGCGTCCTCACCAAGAAGGAGCGCCTGATCCTCGTCATGTACTACCGCGAAGGGCTCACGATGCGCGAGATCGGCGAGATCTTGCAGCTCACCGAGTCGCGCGTCTGCCAGATCCACTCCAACGTGATGGCGCGCTTGAAGCCGCACCTCGAGGGGAACGAGAGCGCGCTCTTGGCTTGAGGCGCGCGCTGCGCCGCAAGAGCTGGCCAGCGATCTCGATACCGGTGGAAGCGCGCGAGAGGGGCGCTGCGCAGCACGCGCGGCGCCCCTCCCGCGCGCTTCGCGTTTTCGTTGCGAGTAGGAAAGCGCGGGCGAGCGGAACGCGCACGCTTCGCCCGTGCGCCTCCGCGTGCGCCACCGCTCGACTCGCCGAGCTTCGCCCAGAACACGGCGGAGCCGCGAGCGATGACGCTTCTTCGGCAGGCGCCGCCGCCGGGACGCGCGACCGGCGGCAAGCGCATGGCTCAGCATCTCGATCGAAGACGCGCGCCGGAACCGACCACGCGTCCGAGCCCCGACGACGTAGGATGCCCTACGTGCGCCGTGATCGAGGCGAGCAGTGCTCGCCAGGAGGAAGGACCGTGGGGCATTCCGGACTCAAGCCGTTGAAGCAGGGGAAGTCTCGGCGGCGCTCGAAGCAGCCCGGCGCGAACCCCGATCCGCTGGTCGCCGTGCTGGCGACCTTCCGGCAGCGTCACACGAGCGCCTTCTGCGACGCGTGGATCGGCCTGGAGCCGACCTTCTCCAGCGCGAAGGTGATCCGGCTCTGGCAGAAGCGGACCGCGAAGGCCGGCGGGGAAGATCGCTTCTTCGAGGATCCCGGGCTGCTGAAGACGCAGCGGAGAATCGCCGAGTCGATCGCGAAGCGTTTCCGCGCGCTGCGGAAGGCGCGGGATGCGGCCGCGTTCTTCGCGACGGTGGAGGTCGAGGACGATGTCGACCAATGGGGCGTCCCGCGCCAGGAGATCCGCTTCCGCTGGCCGGAGCGAGACCTCCCGCGCTTCGATGTGCGCTTCGGGCTCGATCCGGAGACCTTCGAGTACAGCGTGAAGCCCGTGCCGGCGACGTGGCTCTACGACGAGCGCTTCGTGCGCTTCTTGGAGGAGGTCCTCTGGCAGGCGCCGCAGGAGCGCGGCCTCATGAGCTCGATGGCTCACGGCGGAGGGCAGTTCTCCTTCTCCGCGAAGACCTATCTCTGCGGCAGCTTGCTCGCCGACGACATCGCGCACCGCCTCGATCATCCCGAGCTCTCGACCTGGATCCTCGACTATCCGAACGCGGACGATCGCGCGTTCCGCGCGACCAAGCGGCGCGCCGCCGCGTTCACTCGCGTGCTCGAAGAGTATTGGCGCGGCGCGTATCACCCGCGCGCCATCGGGACGCCGACGGTCGAGAGCGCTTACTTGGACCGCGGCTTCGAGCCGGCGACGCAGCCGCCGCCGGGGCTGGTCGATGCGCGGCTCGGCCCGCTCGGAGACGCGAGCGAGGTGTTCCAGACGAACTTCGCCTTCGGCCGCGCGGTGCGGCTCCGCGCGCAGAGCATGGAGCCCGGCTACTGGCAGAGCTCGCATCCCGACGAGGACGGCTATCGGCCCGATCAGATCATGCGCTACGGCGAGGGCAACCTGAACCGACTGCAGATCGCGGGCGAGTGGCACGTGAAGAGCGGGAAGCTCCTCGACGAGGAGGACATCCGCGAGTTCGACGCGCCTCTCGACCCGACGATGCTCTACGAAGAGGCCTCGTGGGAGCACCGCGCGCAGATGAGCAAGACCAGCGCGCGCGACATCGTCGAGGCGGCGCTCCTGGAGCTCCACCACGCGGAATGGCTCGCCGCGCACCCGCATGTCGTGGTCCGCTCCACGCTGGCGCAGGATCAACTCCTCGGCGATGCCGTTCCGACGCTGGAGCGCCGTGCACCCAACGTGCTCGCTGCGCTGCGTCGCGCCGCGCGGAAGGAGAACCTCGCGTGCTCGCGCGGGCGCATCAAGTCCGATTACATCGAGCCGGAGACGCTCTTCTGGGCGGCGTGGAAGCACTTGCCCGCCGCCGAGCGAGCGACCATCGCCATCGAGGCGATCTCCGGCTTCGTCGAGCGCGTCGAGAACGCGGCGACGATCGATCCGCGGCCGCGCGACGGGCAGGATCCCATGGAGTGGCATCGCCATCGGATCCACCCGCAGCTCTGGCACGCGCTCGAAGCCGCCCCTGGCGCGCTCGAGGTCGATGCCGCGGTGCGGCGTGAGCACGTCGCGTGGGCGAACCACAGGAAGCGCTACCTCGCGCGACGCCCGGTCTGGTCCCCGCTCGGGGAAGCGCCGCCGTGGAAGGGGCGAGCTAGCTCGCGATGAACTTGCCGGTGTAGGCGTAGTTCATGCCCAGCGCGGTCAGGAAGCCCGAGAGCTCGACCAGGATCGGGTCGCGCTCGTCGAGCGCGTAGCTGATCCCCATCACCTTCGCTCGCTCGGCGAGATGCTGGACGAGCTGGTAGAGCAGCGCCGGCTCCACGCCGGTCCAGCGATACACGGAGCGGACCAGCGAGTCCTGCTGGCGGCGGAGGAGCAACGCCGCGTCGCCGCTCCGCTTCACGTCTGGAGACGCGCTCGCGGCGCGGCGCGCGAAGATGACCTGCAAGTCGCCGTCGAGGCTGTGCGGGATCGACACCGCTCCGAGGACCGTGGCGCCGTAGTACTCCTGCAGCGTCGTGCGGATCGCTCCGACCTCGTCGTCGATCTGCGTCTCGGTGATCTCCGGATCGCGCGCGTTGATCGAGGGGAAGGTGCGCTCGCAGTACTCGAGCTTGGCCAACGCACCCGGGGAGTCTTCGTAGAGCGCGCGCCAGTCGAGCTCCGGTGTCATCCACACCGCGAAGGTCTCCGCCCAATCCTCGTCGGGATGCTTCTGCGCGTAGCCTCCCGGGAGGTGCCGCACGAAGTCGGTGCTGAACGGCACCACGCGGTAGGTCTCCGCATACGGGCGCGACATCGGGCCGAAGAGGTTCGTCCACTCCTCGGTGGCATGGAGCCGATACGCGTAGTTCACGACGTGGCCCATCTCGTGGCGCAGGTAGCGCAGGATGTCCTCCGCGCCTTCGCCTTCGACCAGACCGCCGTGCTGCGCTTGCACACGCACGAGCTCCGGGTCGGCGAGGTAGAACGGGATGCCGATGGCCACCGTCCCCTCGGGGACGCCCCACTCGTCGCTCAGATAGAAGCGCGGCTGCAAGCGCGTGATCCCGCGCGCCGTGAGCTCCGCGCGGAAACGTTCGATCAACTTCTCGAGCGGCCGCCCCTCGATGCGCAGATCGAAGTCGCAGATCCGCCGGGAGAGGATCTCCGCCGGAATGGGCTCCTCGGCGGTCGACTCGACGAAGGCCGTCTCCACCCGCGGGCGATCGGCAGACGGCTCGCTCGAGCTGCGCAGGCGGCTCGGCTCCTCGGGGTCGTGGCTCATCGCGGTAGTCCTTCGGTCGAGCCTGCGAACGCCGCCGCTCGGTCTCACTGTACCGGAAGAGACACGAGGTGCTCGTCGCGGCACGCGATCCGGCGCGTGGGAGAGCTATGCTGGGTCCACGTCAGAGGATCCTCCATGTCCCGATCACTCGCCCGCGCAGACCACAGCGCCCTTCGTCTTCCGGCGGGCCTCCTCATCGCGGGGCTGCTCTCCGCTCCACTCACCGCCCAGGACTGGCCGTGCTTCCGCGGTCCGTTCGCCCGCGGGCGCGCGAGCGATGAGGCGAAGTATCCCGAGCGCTGGGACGTCGCGAAGAACGAGGGCGTGCTCTGGAAGCGCGCGATCGACGGGCTCGGGCACGCGAGCCCGATCGTCTGCGGCGAGCGCGTCTTCGTCGCGACCGCGGTGCGGAAGGACGGTGCCTCGGCCGAGCTGAAGATCGGGCTCTACGGCGCCGGCGAATCGGTGGGT
>JAEUHW010000406.1 GCA_016793245.1 Planctomycetota bacterium | reverse complement strand
GCAAGCGCTCGCGGAGCTGGCGGCTCTCCTCGTCGGTCGAGAGGAAGTGCAAGGTGCCTTCCGGCTGCGCGGCTCCGGGGCGCAGCTCGAGGACGCCCTTCAGCTCGCGCTCGCGCAGCCGATCGAGCGAGGGCGCGAGCTCGCGCGTCTGCGGATCCTCGAGCCAAGTGACCCCGCGGCGTTCCAGCTCGAGGCGCAGCTCGGGCAACCACGAGGGGCGCACCTCGGCGCGCACCTCGAGCGCGAGCTCGCGCTCCTGCAGGTTCGCGCGTCCGGCGTCGCCGACTTTGCGCTGAAAGGTGAGCAGCGCGGGCCAGAGCAGCGCCGGCAGCACCACCGCGAGCAGCACCGCCCTTCGATCCCGCAGGATCTCGAGCAGCTCGCGGCGCAGGAGGATCGCGATGAAGCGGCGCATCAGCGACCGACGGAAGGAACTTCCGGATCGACGGAGCGGGCGTAGTGCAGGAACGCCTGGCGGAGGTTCGCCGTGCCCGTGCGCTCGCAGAGCTCCGCTTGCGTGCCGATCGCGAGCACGCGGCCCTTCAGCACGATCGCGATGCGATCGCAGAGCTCCTCCGCCTCGCTCAAGATGTGCGTGGAGAAGATGACGCAGGTGCCCGCCGCGCGCCGCGCGGAGACGAAGTCGATCATCGCGGAGGAGCCGATGATGTCGAGGCCGGAGGTCGGCTCGTCGAGGATCAACACCGGCGGATCGTGCACCACCGCGCGCGCGATCGAGATCTTCTGCTTCTGACCCGTCGAGAGCTTCTCGCAGCGGCCGTCGAGGTAGCTCTCCATGCCGAAGGTCTTCGAGAGCTCGTCCACTCGCGCGGCGATGCGTTGCTCGGGGACGCCGTGGAGGCGCGCGAAGAAACTCAGCGTCTCGCGGCCGGTGAGCCGGGGATAGAGCCCCGTGTTGCCGGTGAGGAAGCCCAGGCGTCGACGCGCTTCCAGCGGCTGCGCGACGACGTCGATGCCGTCGAGGAAGGCCCGCCCCGAGGTCGGGGCGAGGATCGTCGCGAGGACGCGCAGCGTCGTGGTCTTGCCCGCGCCGTTCGGTCCGAGGAGACCGAAGACCTCGCCGCGGCGGCACTCGAAGCTCATGCCGTCCACCGCGCGGAAGGTGCCGCGCCGCGGGTCGTGGAAGGCCTTCACGAGATCGCGGACTTCGACCGCGATTCCGTCGCTCGGGGCGCTGTTCGTTGCGTGCATCACCTACTCCGCGTCCCTGGCAGGCGCGCGCTGCGCGCGGCCTTCCAGCGTGTCCAGAAGCCGCCGGAATCGCTGCCGATCAACGTCTCCTCGCTGAGGTAGCTCCGCGAGACGAGGACCAGGCAGAGGCCGGTGAGCAGCAAGCAAACGCCGCCCGTCTGCAGCAAGGCGGGCAGATGCTGCTCGACGTCGCCTTCGAAGATCGCCCGCAGCGCGAGCGCGGCATTCAGGAACGGCACGCAGGCCGTGCGCTGGTCGAGCTCGAAGCCCGGCACGGCGGCGACCATCGCCGGCAGCAGGCAGAGGCTGTAAAGCGGGCCCAGGAACGCCTGGCCTTCCTTGAAGGTGCGCGCGTACACCGCCACGCTGAGCAACAGCGCGGAGACGAACGAGAGGAACAGGCCGCCGATCGCGAAGAGCAGCACGACCTGCAGCAGCGAGAGGTTCCACGCCTCGACGCCGCCGGCGAGCGACGCGCGCAGCAGCGGCCACGTGAGCCACATCGACAGCAGGTTCAGCGCGAACGCGAGGAGCGCGCTCGTCAGCACCGCTAGGTACTTGCCGGTCGCGAGGTAGGTGCGCGGCAGGGGCAGCACGGCCGTCGTCTCCGCGGTGCCGCGCTCGCGTTCGCCCGCGGTCGCGTCGATCGCGGGGTAGAACGCGCCGATCGTGCCCATGATGATCAAGATCATGGGGATCAGCAGGGCGGGCAGTCGATTGCCTCGGCTGGCGGGTGGCGTGGCATCGACCTCGTTCCACGCGAGCACGTCGAACGCCGCGGCCGTGCCGCCGGCGCTCGTGTAGGCCGCGACGCGGCGCTCTTCGCGCAACGCGTTCCAAGCACTAGCCCAAGCGAGTGCCACGCCGCGCGAAGCGAGGTCGAGCGGATCGTGATACGCCTGCGCGCGCCAGCTCGAGGTCGCCTCGTCGCGCTCGACGTGCAGCAGCAGCTCGACGCCGTGCCTCGCGAGCGCGGAGGCGGCGCTGCCGGTGCTCCACTCGGCGCGGGCCTCTTCGAGCGCAGCGCTCCGCCACTCCACCGCGCGCTCCGCACCGTCCGGGCCCTTCGGCAGGTGCGCGGCGAGTGCCGCGCGGAAGGCCGCTAGCTCGAGTCCGCTCTCGGCGTCGCCGGCGCCCAGCACGCGCTCGGGCGCCGCGAGCGCCACGCGCAGAGGGACGGCGCGCTCCAAGCGCCCTTGGAGCTGCAGGAGCTGCACCACGACGAGGAAGATCGCCGGGTAGAGCACGATGGGCAGCGCGACCGCGTAGATCAGCGTGTTCCGATCGCGGAAGGTCGAGCGCAGCTCGTGGCGCAGGACCAGCAAGACATCGCGAAAGCGCGCGGACATGCTCGGGCAGCGATTCTCGGCGGTGGGGTACGGAGGGATCCGGCCATTCTTCGGCAGCGGCGTCGCGCGAGCCGCGCGCATTCAAGATTCCAGAGCAGCTCGGTCGATGCCGGAGGTGGTGGGATGAGAGCGAAGCGCCCTCTTTCGACGGGGTGCCCTCTTCGTACGGAGTGGCCGATGCCGGACCTGGCGAGACACGATGCGCGAGATGCACGCCGGACGCGCCGCATGCGGCGCGCGCTGCGCACGCTGATCGTCGGGCTGGTGCTCATCGCCGTGCACCGGCACGCGTTCCACTTCTCGATCGTGCGCGGCTCGTCGATGAACCCGACCTTCGTCGACGACGAGCGGATCGTCGTCGAGCGCCTCTCGCTGCTCCTCGGCGAGGAGCCGCGCCGCGGCGAGATCGTGGTGTTCTCCTGCCCGACCGATCCCGAGCTCGACTTCGTGAAGCGCGTGATCGGCCTGCCGGGAGACGAAGTGCGGCTCGAGCGCGGACAGCTCTACGTGAACGGCGAGCGCGCGAGCGAGGACTACGCGCTCACCGATCTCAGCGATCGGCGCACGTGGCGGGTGCCGTCGGAGCACGTCTTCGTGCTCGGCGACAACCGCCCGCGCTCCTGCGACTCGCGCAGCTTCGATTGCGTTCCGCTCGCCTCGCTGCGCGGTCGCGTCTGCGCCCGCGTCTGGCCTTGGGAGCGCGTCGACTCGTTCTGAGCGCGCGCTCCGGCGCCGTTCGCGCCGAACCAGCCAGAGCTCCGAGCACTCAGCGGCAGTACTCGAGCGCCAGCAGCGCGTAGGCCGTCGCGAGCACGGGATTGCCTTCCCACCAGCGCTCGGCGCGCTCGTTCACCCACGAGCCATCGGCGCGCTGCAGCGCCGCGAGACGCGCGGCGATCTCCTTCCGCCACGGGCGCGCGCGTCCTGCGGCATCGGTGAGCGTGTCCCCGCCGTAGAGATCCAGCGTGCGCGCCATCGTGTGCAGGTAATAGAAGTAGCCCTGCGCCGCGGCGTCCGGATCGGAGGAGCGATCGAAGCCGGGGTTCTCGTCGACGCTGTAGTTCTTCTGGATCCACTCGAAGGCCGCCTTCACGCGCGCGTCGTCCTTCGGCAGGCCCGCGTAGAGGAAGCCCTTCAGCAAGGCGTAGGTCATCGAGCCGTAGGAGCGCGCGGTCTTCCGCCCGTCGGGCAGCGTCGTCGTCCCGGCCGGCGACTCGCCCGGCGCGTACACGCCGCCGCCGTCGTTGCCGGCGACGAAGGTGCCTTCCTCGTTGCGCGCCGTGCCGGGGTTCGACTCGCTGCGGTTCTGCACGCGCTGCAGGAAGACCAGCGCCTTCTTCACGGCCTCGTCCTTCGCGTCGGCGCCGGAGGCCGCGAGCGCGTCCATCGCCATTTGCAGGTTCGAGAGGTCCGGGCGCTCGTCGCTGCCGTAGCCGATGCCGCCGTAGTACTTGTGGTCTTCGCCGTAGCCTTCGCCTTCGTCGGACTGCGCCCGCGTGAGGTACGCGCGTCCGCGCTGCGCGGCGTCCTGGTGCTCCTTCTTCGTCGAGCGCGAGAGCGCCAGCACGGCGACCGAGGTCGTGTAGGCGACCACTTGGCCGTTGTGGATGCTGCCGTCCTTGCCCTGCGCTTGCGCGAGCTTGTCGAGCCCCTTCGCGATCTCCGCTTCGAGCTGCGGCGAGCGCTGCGCGGCGGGGATCGCCTGGAGCGCGCCGATCACCATGCCGGTGATCCCGAGGTCGGGATAGGGACCGAAGCCCCACATCTCGCCGACGCGCTGCTGCGGATCGAGCAGGAAGCGCGCGGCGTTCTCGCGCAGGCGCGCCAGATCGTAGTCGGCCTTCGGCGCAGGCAGGTTCGAGGTCGGCTGCGCCGTCTTCGGGGCCTTCTTGCGCGATTGCGCGTCGAGGCAGCGATTCATCGTGAGCACGCCGAGGACGGTCGCGCGGAGATCGCCGCCGAAGGACCCGGCCTCGTCGCGTTGCTCCATCAGCTGCTGACCGAGAGCGGCCGCGGCCTCCGCGCTCGGCTCCGCGGGCGGGAGATTCTCGCCGAGGGCCGCTCGCGCGAAGCTCTCGAGCGCCGCGCGGGTTCTCTCCGCCGGCAGCTCGCGCTGGAACTCGCGCGCGGCGAAGCGCAGCGCATCGTCGACGACGGATGAGCCCACGTCCGTCTTCAGCGCGTCGATGGCCAGCGCGGCGAGCAGCGACTCGCGCGCCGTGCCGATGCTGCCCTGCGCGGCGTTGCGCTTCGCGAGGAGGAGGTCGACGCCGCGGCGCAGGAACGGCCCGTCCCACACCGAGTACTTGCGGTGCGAGGTGGCGAAGGCGTAGAGCGCGAGCGAGGTGTCCTCGAGCCCGCCGCCCCAGGTCCCGTCCTGCTTCTGGTGCTCGCGCAGCCAGCGCAGCGAAGTGTCGACGGCGCCCTTCAAGTCCTGGGCGCGGGTGACCGTCGGCAGGAGGGCGGTCGAGGCGAAGAGAGCGAGGATGAGCGCGACGCGGCGCAGGCTCGGGCGGTGCATGATCGTCTGGAGCTCCTCAGAGGAAACCGGGCGACGAGGATAGGTCGACGGCGCCGCGCGCGGAACGGATGATTCGGCGCGCGGTTCTCGAGGTCGAGCCGCGGAGCCGCTCGGAGCGGTGCTTGGAACGAAGCGGAGCTGGCGACGAGGACGCGCGCGATGGACGCAGGTGGAACGATCGAGGACTCGCCTCTCGCACGGCTGCTGGCGCGGGAGATCCGCAAGCTCGAGTCCGCGCTCGCCCTGCGGCGCGCCGCCGAACGGCGCGGCCTCGCGCGGGAGAGAGAATCCCAGCTCGTCCTCGACCCGGCGTGGCCCGAGCTCGATGGGCTGCTCCCGGCGCCTGCAGGCACGGCGTCGGAGTGGATGGAGGAGCGCCTCGGGTTCCTCCGCGGGGCGCTCGCGACCTGGGCGCGCGCGAGCTCCGCGGAGCGCGCGTACTTCTGGCTCGGCGCCGCCTGCGGATTCGCCGGAGCCGTGCCGGCGAGCAGTGCTGCGCTCGGCACCTTGATCGAGCGGGCCGAAGCCGCGGAAGAACACTTCCGGGAGATCGCGCGTTGGACCGATGGCGACGACGACGAGTCGAGGCGCCACCAGGAGCCCTGGGATGGATCGGGGGGCCTGGTTCCGCCGCGCGAGCTGCGCGGCGAACGCCTGCTCGGCGAGGCGCGCGAGCTCTGGGAGGAGCAGCGCGCGGCGTTCGAGCTCCTCGAGGAGCGCGGCGCCGAATGAGCGCCGGAGGGCGTCGGTCGTCCGATCTCGAACGGGAGCCCGCGGCTTCGGCCGACGAGGGCGCTCCAGCGAGCGCGGATCCGAGGCGCTGAGAAGAAGAGAAGTGTGGCTACCCGGCCTGGACTCGAACCAGGAATGTCTGAACCAAAATCAGAAGTGTTGCCGATTACACCACCGGGTAACGCGCCGGAAGTGTAGCGAGCGTTCGTATCGAGAGCAACGCGAGGGTCTCGGCAGCGCGTCGCCGGTGGATCTCGCGCCAGCGGAGCGGTATCGTCCGCGCCTCGCCGCGCATAGGTGCCGCCGCTTGCTGTCCGTCATCATTCCGGTCTACGACGGAGCGGCCACGCTCGACCCGCTGCTCGCGGCCCTGCGCGAGCAAGAGCTCGGCGAGGAGCTGGAGATCGTCGTGCCGCTCACACCCTCGCGCGACGCGTCGCGCGCGGTGGCGGAGCGCCACGGTGCCCGGGTCTTGGAGGTCTTGCCAGGCGAGTTCGATCACGGCGAGACGCGCAATCGCGCGGCCCTGGCGGCGCGCGGGGAGTTCTTGGTCTTCCTCTCGCAGGACACGCTCCCCGCCGAACGCGACCTGCTGCGGCGCCTCGTCGCCCCGTTCGCGGATCCCAAGGTCTTCGGTGTCACGGGGCGCATGCTGCCCCGCGCGGGTGCCTCCGCACCGACGCTGCGAAGCCTCTTCGAGGAACCCTCGAGCCAAGAGCACGCGCGGCGTATCTCGATCGAGGACTTCGAGGCGTATCGCGGCCTGCACGCCGCCGAACGGCGGGCCCTCTTCCTCTACAACAACGTCTGCGGGGCGATCCCGCGCCGCGTGTGGGAGCGCTTCCCGTTCCCGCGGGCGCGCTTCGGCGAGGACCTGCGCTGGGCGCGCCGCGCGCTCGAGGCGGGGGGCGCGTTGGTCTACGAGCCGCGCGCCGGCGTCGTGCATTCGCACGAGCCCAGCCGCCGCGAAGCGTACGCGCGCGCTTGGGAAGACGCGCGCCTCCTCGCCGAGGAACTCGGGAGGCCGCCGCTCCGCACGCTGCGCGAAGCGCTGCGCTGGGCGCTGCGCGAGCGCCGCGCGGACGCGCGCTATCGCCGCATCTACGCGCCCGAGGCGCGGCGCGGCGTTCTCGGTCGGCGCTTCGCCGAAGCACTGGGCGCCTGGCGCGGCGCGCGCGCGGCGCAGGGCTCGGGACGGACGAGCGAGGAGCTCCCGCTGCGGCCGGCGCCGGAGAAGCTGAAGATCCTGCACGTCGTGCACGGCTTTCCGCCGGAGAGCCGCGCGGGCACGGAGCTCGCGTGTCTGGCACTCGCGAAGGCGCAGCGCGCCGCCGGTCACGAGGTCGCGGTCTTCGCGCGTTCGGAGACGGCGGCGCGGCCGGAGTTCGAGGTCTGGCGCGAGGACTGGGATGGATTGCCGGTGTGGCGCCTCGCACATCGCCTGCACTACGCGGGCGGCATCGCCGACACCTATCGACTGAAGCCCGTCGACCGAGCGTTCCAGGCGGTGCTCGCTCAGGTGCGCCCCGATGTCGTGCACTTCCAGCATCTGCTGCATCTCTCGACCACGCTGGTGCCCCTCGCCTCCCGCGCCGGCGCCGCCACCGTGGCCACGCTGCACGACTACTGGCCGATCTGTCCGCGCGTGCAGCTCGTGCGGCCCGACGGCCGGCGTTGCGCCGGCTCGCAGCGCCTCGGCTGCTATCTCTGCGTGAAGGGCCGCTGGTTGCCGCTGGTCGGGCTCGCGCGGCGCCTCTCGTGGCTCGTCGAGCGCGCGGCGCCGCGCCTGGTGGAGCGCGCGCCGTTCCTGCGTTCGCGCGAGCGGATGGCGAAGGATCTCCGCGCGCTCTACCGCCGCGCGCGCGCGATGCGCCGCACCTTCTCCGGCGTCGATTGGATCCTCGCGCCTTCGCGCTATCTGAAGCGGTTGATCGGAGGCGAGCGCGGCTGGGCCGCGGAGTCGATCCGCGTCGTCGAGAACGGGCTCGATTCACCGCAGCGCTTCGCCGGGCTGCGCGCGGAGCCGCGCGCGAGCGGTGCGTTGCGCGTCGGGTTCTTGGGCAGTCTGGTCGAGCACAAGGGGCCGCAGCTGCTCCTGCGCGCTGCGCGCGGGCTCGCCTTGGAGCTCCATTTCCACGGGCGCTTCGACCCGGCGCAGGTGCCGTTCCACGCCGCGCTCGCACGCGAAGCGCAGAGTCTCCGCGCGCGCTTCCACGGCGCCTACGACGGCGCGCGCTTGCCCGAGATCCTGCGCGCGCTCGACCTCGTCGTGCTGCCTTCGCTCTGGGCCGAGAACTCGCCCGTGGTCTTGCAAGAGTGCGCCGCCGCCGGCGTGCCGGTGCTCGTGCCGCGCCTCGGCGGCTTCGTCGAGAAGGTGAGCGCCGGTCGCGACGGCTGGTTCTTCGAGCCCGGCAGCGCGCGCTCGCTGCGGAGCGCGCTCGCCGCGCGCATCGCCGAGCTGGAGCGCGGGGCCCTCCCGCGCGGAACGCCGCGCGCCGTCGCCTCGGCCGAGGAGCAGGCGCGTTGGCTGGAGGTGGGCTACCGCGCGGCGTGGCTGCAGCGCCGCGCGGAGAGCGCTTCCCGCGTGCTCTTCGAGCGCTGGGGCCGCGACATGGACGAGGTGCTGGGGGCGCACGAGGTGCAGGGGCGCGATTATCTGTTGCTGCGCCCCGCGCACGCGGGAGCTTGCGTGTACGCGTGGGACTATCCGCGCGAGCTCCGCGAGGAGATCGAGCGCGGCGAAGCCGCGGAGCTCGAGCTCGAGCTCATGCTCTTCGCCGGCGAAGGGTTGGTGCCCATCGGCGGCGCGGTGTTCTTCAACGGCGCGCTCTGCGGAGAAGTGGAGCCTCAGCTCGCGGGCGAGCGCGATCAGATCAAGTGCTACCGCTTCCCGATCGCCCTGAACGGCGGGCGGAACGCGCTGCGGATCGAGAACAGCGTGCGCGGCGAGCGCATCTACACCCGCATCCGCCGCGTGCGCATCGTGCAGAGGACGCAGCCTTGAGCGCTTCGGCCTCGATCCCGAGCCCAGCCGCGGAAGAGCTGCCGCGCCTCCCGCTGCGCCCGCGCGTCGCCGTGATCGTGCCGAACTACAACGGCCGACATCATCTCGCGACCTGCCTCGAGTCCCTCGCGGCGCAGCGCGCGGAGGCGGAGATCGCGCTCTGCGTCGCGGACAACGGCTCCTCCGACGGATCGAGCGCGTTCCTCGAACAGCGCTTTCCGGCCGTGCGGCTCGTGCGCTTGCCGACGAATCAGGGCTTCGCGGCGGCGTGCAATGCCGCCGCGCGCGAGATGGACGTCGAGGTCCTCGCGTTCCTGAACAACGACATGCGCGTCGAGCCGGACTGGCTCGAGCACTTGCTCGTGCCGCTCCGCGCAGGCGCCGCCGAAGCGAGCACCTCGCGCATCGTCGACTGGGAAGGGCGCACGATCGACTTCGCCGGCGGCGGCATGAACTTCCACGGCATCGGCATCGCGCGCGGGCACGGCGAGCTCGACGGCCCGCAGCATCGCGTCGCCGGGCCGAGCCTCTTCGCCTGCGGCGGCTCCATGGCGATCCGCCGCGACGTCTTCCTCGCCGCGGGCGGCTTCGACGAGGAGTTCTTCGCGTACTACGAGGACGTCGATCTCGGCTGGCGCCTCTGGGTGCTCGGCTACCGCGTGCGCTACGAGCCCGCGTCGCTGACCTACCATCATCTCTCGGCCACCTCGCGCACCTTCGGCTACGAGCGCGTGCGCCTGCTGCAGGTGCGGAACCCGCTCTTCGCCATCGCGAAGAACTACGGCGAGCGCGCGTTCCAGCGCATCCTGCCCGCGGCGCTGCTCCTCACGGCGCAGCGCACCTTCTACATGGCGCGCCTGCCCGTGGAGGCCTTCCGGATCGAGCTCGCCGAGGGGGGCGGCTCCGGGCGCTTCCGCGAGCTCCTGCGGAAGGCGCGCGAAGGTCTGGAGGATCGCCTCGCGATCTCGAAGGTGGCACTCGCCGATCTCGTGGCGCTCCACGACTTCGGGTTGCACCTGCCGCGCTTGCTCCGCGAGCGCGCGGCGATCCAGGCGCGGCGCCGACGCGAAGATCGAGAGATCTTCCGCCTCTTCCACGACCCGTTCTGGGCCGTCGAGCCGCCGCCGGAATACCAAGAGCTCCAGCGTCTCCTCTGCGACGAGCTCGGGATCCGCGAGCTCTTCGAGGATTCCTGAGCGCCGGTCGACACGGCCTGGCATTGAGGCGCACTCCTCGTCTCTCTATAGTGCGCCGAGCCCTTGCGAGGCCCCGATGCTGCTTTCCGTCGTCATCCCTGCCTACAACGAAGAGAAGACCATCCGCTCGATCCTCGACCGGGTGCGCGCGACGCCCTTCGAGAAGGAGGTCCTGGTCATCGACGACTGCTCGAAGGACCAGACCGCCAAGTGCGTGATGGACTACATCGCCGAGCACGGCGGCGAGGCTTCGGGCGTGCGGCTGCTCCGCCACGAAGTGAACAAGGGGAAGGGGGCGGGCCTGAAAACCGGCTTCGAAGCCGCGCGCGGCGACGTGGTGATCATCCAGGACGCCGACCTGGAATATGACCCGAAGGACTACGCGGTGCTCCTGCGGCCGATCGAGGAGGGCCTGGCCGACGTGGTCTACGGCTCGCGCTTCCGCGGCGGCACCTATGTCCGCGTGCACATGTACTGGCACTATCTCGGCAACAAGATGCTGACGACGCTCTCGAACATGTTCACGAACCTGAACCTCACCGACATGGAGACCTGCTACAAGGTCTTCCGCCGCGAGGTGCTGCAGGGCATCACGATCAAGTCGAAGCGCTTCGCCATCGAACCCGAGCTCACCGCGAAGATCGCGAAGAAGCGCGTGCGCGTCTACGAGGTGCCGATCTCGTATGCGGGCCGCGGCTACGCCGAGGGGAAGAAGATCGGCTGGCGCGACGCGATCTCGGCCTTCTGGGCCATCGTGCGGTTTCGCTTCTTCGACTAGTGGGGCTTCACCCAGCCCCGCGAGCGTGCTGGCTGGTTCAACGGCTGACGCCGTTGAGACGCGTTGGCTGGTTCAACGGCTGACGCCGTTGAGACGTGTCGGCTGGTTCAGCCGCTGACGCCGCTGAGGACTGCGTCGTCGACGCGAGATCGGTACCCGCAGCCACGACGTGCGAGAACCTTCGAACGCGAGTTCCGCGACGATCGGTCCGCCAGCCCTCCGGCGAAGCAAGCGCCGCGCCCGCCGCGCGTGAACGACGTCGAACGAAACTGAACGTCGAACCGCATTCGGAGCCGAACGCGATGCCAGAGCGAGCGCGGCGTTCACGTCGCTTGCATCGCCTCCGGATGCGGCTCCGCTGCGTCGATAGACATTGTGCGCCGTTCCGGAGCCCGCGGGAGGCGGGGGCTCCGGAACTCATGCTACTGGGACGAACGGACATCGATGCGAGAACCGCGTCGAGAGACATCGGTTCGTCGCCCGCGCGGCGGTAGGGCGACGGCTCGGATCTGCTGCCCAGCGAAGTCGAAAAGCGAACAACGTCGCCGTATCAAGTTTCCGACTTTCTAGGAAACCCAATAGGCCCATCTTGCGTTCTACATGCTGGAACGACATCGGGGAAGGCGACGCAGCACGAGGCAGAGGAAGCCACATGCGCCGCAAGGATCAACAGCTCGAGTTTGACTTCCGCCAGCACGGCGGAAAGCGGAAGGGTGCGGGACGGAAGCCGAAGAATGCCGAGCCTGGCATGCCGCACCGTCAGCGCGCGATGAAGCAGCGAGGCGAGCCGCTGCACATCACCGTGCGCCTTGCCGATGGCCTGCCATCGCTACGCCGCGGTGGTGCGCTTAAGCGCGTGCTCGCGGCGCTCAACGCGAGCAGCGATCGGCACGGGATGCGGATCGTCTACTACTCGATTCAGATGGACCATCTGCACCTCCTCGTCGAAGCCGATGATCGCGACTGCGTCGCACGCGGCATGAACGCGCTGCTGAGCCCGCTCGCGCTCGCGCTCAACAAGCTCTGGGGCCGACGCGGCAAGATGTTCCGCGAACGCTATCACGACGAGGTGATCACGACGCCGACGCAGACACGGAACGCGCTGCGCTACGTGCTGCAGAACGGCAAGAAGCATGGCGTCATGCCTCAAGCGTCGATCGATCTCTGCTCGAGCGTGCCCGTGTTCGATGGCTGGAAAGAGCGCCCTTCGATCGCCGCGATTCCAACGGCTCTAGTGGTCGCCTCCGTCGCGCCCGCCTCGACCTGGCTGCTCACCACCGGCTGGCGTCGGCACGGCCTGCTCGACCTCCACGAGTTGCCGCACACCAAACTCGCCGGCCGACCACGAGCGAACCTCGCCGAATCAAGAAGCCGAGCAAACGCGCGCTGACGCGCTCGGCCCTGCCGCCGCGCGGGCGGGGAACCCCGTGTCCATCGACGTGGTTCTCGCGTCGACGTGCGATCGCTCTCAATAGCATGAGTTTCGGAGCCCCCGCCTCCAGCGGGCTCCGAAACGGCGCACGATGTCTATCGACGCAGCGAAGCCGCGCCCGGAGGCGCAGCAAGCGACGTGCACGACGCGCGACGCTCCGCGTTGCTCGCTCGCGTCGTTCGCGCGTCGACTCTCGAACACCATCGACGTGGACCACGCGCGTCGGGCGCGGCGCTTGCTTCGCCGTAGGGCTGGGCGTAGCGCCTGCGCGCTCTTGCGCTCGCTCGCCTCTCGCTCCTTGCTTTCACGAGTTCACCTAACCGCCCTGCTGCGGAGCGAGATCGAGCCGTCCTTGGGTTCGGAGCTTGGCTCGAGAACAACGACCTCCGCGCCCCAAGGACTCCAGCGTGTCG
>JAEUHW010000377.1 GCA_016793245.1 Planctomycetota bacterium | reverse complement strand
TGACCCCGCAGCGCTCGCAGAGTCGGCGCAGCAGATAGGCGATCTCGCCGGCGAGCGCACCACCGTAGAGATGCGCTTCATCGAGCACGATCGCGCGCAGATTGCGGCCGAAGAACGCGGCGTCCTGCGGGCGAACCAGCATGTACTCGAGCATGCAGTAGTTCGTGACGAGGATGTCGGGAGCTCGCGCCGGTCCCGTGACCTTCCGACCCCGGTGGTCTTCGCGACCTCGCCCCTGCTTGCGGCTCCGCATCATGTGGAGTCCGCGATCGGCGATGCCGCGTCGTGCAGCCTCGGCAACGTCTTCGGGAGTCTCGCTCGTGAAGTGCAGCAGGCGCAGGCGCTCCTGACCCGCGAGCCAGCGCTCGAGGCGCGAGACTTGGTCATTCACGAGCGCGTTCAGCGGATAGAGCACGAGGCAGGTGATGCCTTGGCCTGGCTCGGCCTCCGCTTCCCATGCGGCCCGCAGCGCGGGGAGCAAGAACGCCTCGGACTTGCCGGCGCCGGTGGGTGCCGTGAGCACGACGGCGCGGCGCGGATCGCGGTGTGTGACCTCCAGCGCTTCGAGTTGGAACCGATGCAGTGGCCGATCGCCCGGGACGGCTCCGGTTCGATCGAGCTGCTCGGCGAGCTCTTCAGGAAAGGCGCCCCGCCTCGCGAGCTCTCGCAAACCGATCTCGCCCGGCTCAGCCGGAAAGGCGGGCTCGATCCATGGCTCGCCGATCAGCCCGCCTTCGCTGCCGGGGAGACCCCAGAGGTGCTCCATCGCGCGCCGCAGATCGGCGCGGCGAGCCCAATGCCGGTCGCGGTGTGCGAGCACGAGGCGACGGCGCAGCCGCTCCGTCAGGCGTACGGCATCGAAGCTGCTCATCGAGAGTTTCCGCGCTCTTCGAAGAGCGCCTCCGTGGATGTGCTCCAGAGCTCGCGGAACGCGGTGTTCCGCAGAAGATCGCAGAGGTCGGCGCTTGGAGTCGACGATGGGGCAGCGCCGAGCGCGCGCTCGGTCGCCTCGCGCAGGCGTGCGAGGAGAAACTGCGGTGCCAGGCCTAGGGTTCCGGAGGCTCGCTCCAGCTCCGCTTCGGGTGGAGCCACTCGCGCGACGGCGCGTATCAGCTCGGGGGCGGACATTTGGCCGCGCTCTGCCAGCTCGAGGAGGCGCAGCCGCAGCGCGAAGAACGGCAGGCGCGCTTCGAGGTGTGAACGGTTCGGCAAGTGCGCGCGTGAGCTGAGCAGCGCCTCGCTCGTCGGTGGATGGAAAAGCAGGATCTCACCGAGCTCGTCGTCCCAGCGCGAGAGGCCCATCGGATCGTGGCGCAGCCCCTCCGATAGGCCTTCCTCGCCTACCCAGGCGCGCAGGAGCTCGGCACCAGCGCGATCGACGAAACGTGCGAGGGTGTCGCGGTTCTCGGTTGCGCGAAGAGGGGCGCGAAGCCATCGCAGCAACGCCGCGATCTCGAGTAGCGAGAGGTTTCCTCGCTCTTCCCCGAGCAAGCGCGAGATCTCCGGCCAGACGCGCGAAGTGCAGCAAACGCCGGCCTCGATCGCGGCTGCGGCAAGAGTGAATCCCGCTACATCATCTTTCGCGACGAATTGCCCCGAGCACTCGCGGCGCGGAACGAGCTGATGCTGAGTCGGAGCCTCACCAGCCCGCCAGATCCACAACTTAAGACCGTCGGGCAGTTCCGGCAGCGCCGACCTCAGCACGACTGTGCGCTCTCGGCCTTCGCGCACGAGCTCGAGGTCGCCGAGCGGTGAGACGCAGGAAGCCAACGCTCCGAGCTCTGCCAGGCGCGACCTGAGTTCCCGATTCCAACGCTGCGGATGTGCAGAGAGCGTGGCTCCATGGCCGCGCAATTCCGGCAGCAAGCGTGGGCGAGAGCTGCTCAGCCGGCGCTCGAAAGTCGTCGCCCCCTCGATGAGGAAGACGGAGCCGCCTTCCTCCGAGCGCACCGCGAGGCGCGTGCGGTGGCGCAGCCGGGGCTGCAGATCCTCGTGAGCGCGCGTTGGCGACCAGCTTCCACCTTCGTTCTCGAAGGCGGCGCCGCTGAGCCTGGGGCGCCAGGTACGGCAGCGCAGCACGGCTCCCGAGCCACCGAGCCTTCCGTGTACGCGCAGGCTGGGTTGTGTTCCGAGCGGCCCTACGCGCCGAAGGAGGAGCTGCCATCCGCGCGGATTGGTTTCGATCGAGACCGCGCGGCCCGCCAGTGTCGCGCGGATGGGAACGAAATCCGGTGGTAGGTCGATCATCCGGAGTCGGAGGTCACGGCCGAGCTGTGCGACCTCGTCCTGCACCACGTGGAACTCCAGCTCCGCCAGCTTCGCGCTGCCGTCGCCGCGCATCGACCAGATCGGCGCGCCTTCCTCGGTCGCGACGCTCGCCGCAGAAGCCTCGTCCCAGCGCACCAGCACGAATTCGCGCCAGCGCGCTTCGATCTCGCCCGTGGGATTCAGGCCTTCGTCGAGGCGCAAAATCCAGGACCCCGGTTCGAGCGCCTCGATGGGGGTCGGCTCGCCGCTCTCCGCCCGCCACGCTGCGAAAGGCTGGTCCTCGTCCCATACGGAGAGACTGTCGAACCACTGGGGGACACCGAGACGGGTGCGGAGCTCGACCGGGATCTCCCGGCGTGGTTCGCAACGCGCGCGCAGCTCGGACAGACCTTGCCACGTTCCATCGGGGCGCTTGCGGAGGGCTGCGGCGAAGACTCCGCCGACCACGAGATGCAGCAGAGCATGTTCCTGTTCGAGCTCGGGCAAGCCCCCTCGTGCGCATACTTCGAGCTCCGGGCGCGCGCTACCGAGTCGCCAGAACAATCGATGCTCGAAGTAGCCAGCGGCGGCGGGGGCCATGTCTTCGGCGAACTCGAACTCGTCCGCGAGGAGTTCGGGTATGCCGAGCTGTTCGCGGCGCGAGCGGGCAGAGGTCGCCAGTTCATCCAGATCGCGACCAGCGCTCCATGGGCTGCGTGCGATCACGCGGAGCTGAACGGCCGGCTCGACGTCGCGACGAAGGGCGCGCAGCGCGCTCCAGAACGAGCGGAAGCTCTCGCTGCGGAGCTCTGGATCGCTGATCAGTCGCACGACCGACTGCAGAGGCCGCAAGCCCACGAGCCATTCGGGAAGGCGGTTCCGCGAGCCGGGAATGGAGAAGCCGATCTGGAGGCGCAGCGTGGAGTAATAGCCCTGCGCATCCGCGCGATCGAGCACGTGGCGCAAACGCAGCGCGTCCGCGCCGGAGCGGAGCGCCGCGTAGGTCTCGCGCCGCGGCATGCTGTTCTCCTGAAACAGCTCGGCTTGGAGTGCTGGGGAGCACCTCGCCGAAAGATGGGGCCAGAGGGCACTCTCCTCCGCCACCTCCGCGAGCGCTTCAAAGGACCACGCCGCCCAGAGCGCCGCCCCCAGGACGGCCTGCGCCTGGAGGCGCGTGGCTCCGACTCGCACGCTGTGCCCGCCGAAGTGCTGCAGCGCGGCGGCGGCCGGCGCTTCTCGAGTCCACCGTCTCAGCGCGCTCCGCTCTCCGTCCTCGAGCGCCAGCTCCAGGATGGATGCGAGAGGCGCGTCCAGCCGAGAGCGCAGCTCCAGTAGACGCGCCGCGATTCGGACGGGAGCGGAAGCATGGCGGAGGTCGAGCGTTTCGATCATCGCGGAGCTGGCGACGAGGATGTGCGGTGCGGGGAGAGAGTGGCTGCTCGCCGAGAGATCAGAGGTGCGCTCCCAAGCGATCCAGGATCCATCCGTCGCTATCCCGATGCAGGAACATACGGCGGGCATCGCCATCGGACCAGGCATCGATCTCGTGCGTCGAAGGGGCGCTGCCCTGGCCCTTCAGCTGCTTCAGGTCGAGACGGCTCCGGTATACCCCGCGCTCGACGTACTCGGCGAGGTCGTCCAGGCGCTCGTTGATCATGCCGATTCGCGTCGCGGGGAGCTTCTCGATGCTCGCGCGGAACTTGGGCCCGTACCGCACGCGATCGCTGCACGGATCCCAGATGCGCTCCTCCAAGAGCTCGGCTCGATGTTGTTCGAAGCTCAGGATTCCCCAAGGACCCAGGGCCGCGAAGCCCGAGTCCGAGTACGTATAGAGCGAGAGCTCTCCCGAGATCTCCTCTTCACGCACCTCGAGGCCACGATCCAGTCGGCGAAAGAGGCGCAGGTGCTGCCGCACGAACTCGCGGTTGGCCAACTCCAGCGGCAGGCGCGGAATGGTCAGGAGCTCCGTGCCGTTCTCGAAGATGTAGACGATCTCGTCGGCGTGCATCATGCCAAGGGGAATGAGGACGCCCCAGATGGTCTTGAAGCCTCCCGTGAGATGGAAGATCACCCGATGAGATCTGCGGTACGCGGCGCAGTCGGAGACGACCCATTTCGCCAACAAGGCCGTCGCGTCTTGAAATGGATGGACCTGCGTCGCCTGCAAGCCCGAGAACGTGCGCTTCTGGCAGCTCATCCCAGAGCCGATCAGCAGATCCTGCAGCACTTCGGCTGCGGCCTCGCCAGCCGCGGTATCGCTGTGGATCAGGAGGTGCTCGAGGCGTAGCTCGGGGTACTTCCGACGCAGTGCGAAGATCCCCTTCAGCTCGGCGCTGATCGCGGCCGCCTGCTCCGGTGTGGATGCGGTGAGCCTGTCTCTCGAGACGGCTTGCGCCTTGGAGAGCCTGCTCCGCTCCTCTTCGGAGAGCTCGGAGCTCGAGCGGTTCAGCCACTCTGGTTGACCTGCATCCGCCTTCAGAGTCGCTCGATCCAGCAGGCTGATCCCACAGGTGCTCACGACGAGAGCCGATTCATTGCACTGTGCCAACGTGTGCTCCTCTCGACTTCGGAGTCCGAATCCGGGCGATAGAAACGCCCTGCGGCGAGCGCGAGGCTAGTCGAGGCGGTGAGGCGCGGGCAAGGGGAGGTGGGCCTTCTCCTCGGCGCCTCGGACTCGGTCGGTATCTCGGGAGACCGCGGAATCGAGATGGTTGTCAGTTGCAAGCGGCGAGCTTCGTTCCCCTCGCGACCACGGAACTCGACGCCATGCCGAACCCGACGCCCTCCAAGCACGACGATCTCTTCCAGCGCGAGAAGGAAGTACGCGCCAAAGCCGGACCCGAGCCCGAGGAGAGCCGGCGGCTGGCGCGCGACCTCGCCGATGCGTTTCGCGCACGCCTCGACGCCGAGCCCGGCAACGCCTCGCTCGCCGCCGCCCTCTTGCGCTGTCTGCGGCGTGCCGAAGCGCCGTGGATCGAGTGTGCGGCCGAATGCGAGTTGCTGCGCGCGCGCTTCCCGCAGCACGAGATGGTCCTCTCCGCGGCGGACTTCCTGCTGCTCGATCAGGTGAACGAGGACCTGGCCGCA
>JAEUHW010000356.1 GCA_016793245.1 Planctomycetota bacterium | reverse complement strand
CTTCGATCGCCGCCGCAAGGCGCGCGAGCACGGCGCATGAGCGCGTGGATCGAAGAGCTGCTGCGCGATCCCGACGCGCGCTACCGCGACGTCGTGCTCGCGGCGCTCGCGCTGCTCGTCGCGGTGCTGCTGCTGCGCGCGCTCGCGCGACCGCGCGCGGGCTTCGCGGTCGGCAAGCTGTCGCGACTGCTGCGGCTCGCGTTCCTCCTCGCCGTGCTCGCCGCGGCGGGCACGGCGTTCGGTGCCGTGCTGCGCGGAGAGGCCCTCCATGGCCGGCTCCTCTTCGCACATCTCGTCGCCGCGGGAGCGATCGTGGCACTCTTCCCGCTCTATGCTCTCGGCGCCTGGGCGCGCTCGTTCTCGGGGGTGCTGGCGCTCCTCAGCGGGCTCGCCGCGATCGCGCCGATGCTCGTCGCGATGCAGCCGATCGGCGACACGGCGCTGCAGCACGAGCTGCTGACCCTGCATCGCTACGGCGGATTGCTCTTCCTCGTCACGCTCGTGCTCGCGCGCCCGCGTCGCTCGAACGCTCCGCTCGTTGCTCCCGGCGATCCAGCAGCCGCCGCACCTGGCGCTGCTTCGCATCGCTGAAGCGATAGCGCAGCAGGATCAGCCCGGCCGCGAGGAAGAAGCAACCGACGCCGGGGCCGAACAGCAAACGCAGAGCCCAGCGCAGCTCCTCCGTCGGCGCGGCTTCGGGATCGAAGCCGACCAGATCGAGCACGAGCCCCGTCGTCAGCAACGAGAACGCGCGCGCGAGCTTCGCGGCGAAGCGCCAGAAGCCGAAGTAGATCCCTGCGCGCTGCTCGCCCGTGCGCAAGCGATCGAGGTCGATGACATCGGTGAGCAGCGAATCGATGAGCAGCGTGCTGCCGAAGAGGAAGCCGATGCCGATACCGCCCAAGACGAGCGGTAGGACGAAGTTCCCCGGCGGGAGCACGAGGTAGAGCACGCAGATCGAAGCGCCGAGAACGGTCGCGCCGCGCGCGAGCGGGCGGAGCTTCCCGACGCGGCGCGAGATCCACACCCAGAAGAGCAGCGACAGCGTCCACACGCCGAGGAAGGTCACCAGGAGCGTCTGGATCTGCTGATCGCCGAGCTCGAGGTGGCGTCCGTAATAGAACAGCGCGACCGCGGCGTTCACCCCGACGCCGAGCATCGCGACGACGTAGCCTGCGACCAGCGGACGGAACGCGGGGTTCGCGAGCGGTGAGAGGAACGCGCGCCATTGGAGGCGGGGCACGCTCGCGAGCGGCGGCGGCGCGATGCCGCGCGTGCTGAACCAGACGCTGATCCCGCCGAGCACGATCAGCAGCGCGGTGATCCACGCGAACTGCGGCAGCGCGTCGATGCCGCCCGCTCCCCCACGACCCGGGTCGCTCGGGGGCTTCGCGCTGAGGAGCACGGGCAGCGCCGCGGCGAGCAAGGCGCCCACGTTCGCGAAGGCGAAGCGCCAGCCGAAGAGCACCGAGCGGGCGTGCGGATCTTCGCTGAGCTCCGCGCTCATCGCCGTGTGCGGGATCGCCATCACGGTGAGGCCGGAGTTCAAGAACACATAGGCCCCGAGCAGCCAGGCGAAGCGCGCGCCTTGCGTCGCGAGAGCCGGTGGCGAGAAGAGCAGCACCAGCCCGGCAGCGAGGAAGAAGCTCCCGACCAGCACGAAGCAGCGCCGCCCGCCGAAGCGATGCCGCAGGCGATCGGAGACGACGCCCATCACGGGATCGGTGACGGCGTCCCAGACGAGCCCGAGCGCCACCGCGAGCCCCGCCAAGCTCGGGCGGAGCCCGACGACGTCGGTATAGAAGATCAGCAGATAGAGACGAGCGACGACCTCGACGACATTTACGCCGAGGTCGGCGTAGGCGTAGCCGAGCTGCACACGCAACGGGAGTCGCGGTGCAGACGATGCGTTGGAGCGCGGAGCAGAGCTGGTTTCCGACATACAGCGGATGCGCGTCGCGCGCAGAGCCCGGCTCCGCGGACCGAACCTCTTCCTCGACTAGCCGACGACTCGACGAACGCCCTTCGCGGACATCTTGGAGAGAACGAAGCCCTGCGGCGGGGCCCCGAGGCGATTGGGAACCGCCGCCGTCATCTTCGCGCTGAAGGAGCTGCCGTCGCTCTTCCCCTTGCCGTCGATCACGGCGACACCTTCGATGACGCCGAGCGGAACCCCGAGGAAGCTCGTGGTGCCGGACTCGAGATCGACCGAAGCGAAGATGCGGTTCTTCTCGGTCACCGCGGCGATGCCGTCGCCACTGAAGCTGAGCCCGTTGCTGAGCTGGAACTGGAAGGTCAGCAATCCGGTGCCGGTGTCGATGGTCATCGTGCCGACGCCGGTGAACGGGAACTTGCTGCCGTCGAAGGTCTCGCTCGTGCCCTTCAGCGCGACATCGTAGGTGGCACCCCCGAGGAGCGCTGCCGCGAGGGTAGCGCCGCCACCGGAGTCCTCATCACCCACCTCGAGCTCCTCTTCGAACGCGAGCTCGGCGTCGATCGCGGCATCGCGGTCGCTCGCGACGGGCGGCGTCGAGCAAGACGTTGCAGCGAAGGCGAGGGCGGCCGCCAGGGCGGAGGCCCGCAGGAGATCCAACATGTTCCACCTCCTCGGATGGAGTACAGGGAGAAGGCGCGATCCTCGGCCAGAGGCGTGCC
>JAEUHW010000355.1 GCA_016793245.1 Planctomycetota bacterium | reverse complement strand
AGTGTAGGGTGCCCATCGGCGCGAGCGAGGCCAGGGGGCTCCCCAGACCGCAGCAAGGCGAGCCCGTGCCCATTCGTTGGTACAAGAAGTCGGAGCTGTATCCCGAAGTACGACCGCGCTCTGCCAAGGGGCGTATGGAGCCGAAGCGCGCGCTAGGCGAGCGCTTGCCGATCTCCGACGACATCGTGCTCAAGAGCACGAAACCCGAGTCTTATCGAAACGCACAGTGGAGCTACGCTGGAGATGAGCGCGCAGACAGCTTCAAGGATCGGGTGCGAACGGCTTTGCAATCGTACGACTGCGGAATCGCGGTCGGCGATGGTGCTGGCGGCCATCAGATCGATCATATTCACGAGCTGAAGCTCGGCGGCGATGACAACGAACGCAATCTCTGGCCGATGACGGCCGAGAGGAACCGGGCCGCTAATGCGACGTTCCATCAGGTCATCGAGATCGCCGTGAGCAGGTCCAAGAGAGGTGGCGGCGTCGCTTGGACGAAGCTAACCGGGAGCCTCAAGTCCCTGCGCAAGGAGGTTCCTGGCGGGACGATCCCGGTGGTGGTCAAGGCGCTCGCCACGGCGGCATCTTCCGGCCAGCACGGAACCGATGAATCCAGTCCGGTCAACGATGGCAAGAAGCTGCGCGGTGGTGGTTGATCCTGTCAGCGTCTGGTCCGGGGTTCCGTCGAAGGCAATCCATGCGATCGCGCCTGCCGCGCGACGGATTGGCTCCCGAATTGGATGATCGATGCCGACCGGCCATGCGCGTGGCTTGGTTGCGCGCGCCCTCTTGGGCAGGCGTTACACCAAAGGACCCCCATAAGCCAACGCCTCCGGCACTCCCGCCCACCGCCCCATCGCATCGAACAGCGGCTGCAGGTCCGCCTCGACGTTCCCGATCAAGCAGTCCGTCAGCTTCGCGCGCAGCTCTGGATGCGCGCGCACGAACTCCCCGAAGTTGAACTTGGGGTCGTAGAAGGCGTAGACGATGCGCCGCATCGCCTCCATGCCCTCGCAGAAGCGCTCGCCGTACTCGCGGAAGCGCTCGGCGGAGACGTCGCCCGCGTCGAGCGCATCGGCCGCGGCTTCGCCTGCGAGCACGCCGCCGGTGAGCGCGAGGAAGACCCCCGAGGAGAAGACGGGATCGAGGAACGCGAAGGCGTCGCCGGTGAGCACGAGCCCCGCGCGCGCGCAGTGTTGCGAGCGGTAGGAGTAGTCGCTCGCGGCGCGCACCGGCGCGATCTTGCGACCGTGCGAGAGATGCTCGCGCACCCACGGCTGGCGCGCGACGCAGCGCGCGAAGACGGACTCGAGATCGCGGGGCTGCTCGCGATAGAGATAGTCGTGGTTGTGCACGATGCCGACGCTCACCTTGTCGTCGGGCAGCGGGATGTACCAGAACCAGCCTTCCTCGGGCAGCGAGGCGACCGTGGTGGCACCCGCGTCGAGGCCGTGGTCGCGCTGCGCGCCCTCGTAGTAGGTCCAGATCGCCATCTTCTTCAGCGACGGGTCGTTCCGGCGCCAGCCGTACTGGGTCTGGGCGACGGCGTTTCGGCCCGTGGCGTCGATGACGAGCGGGGCGCGGAGCTCGCGGCGCACGCCGCCGGGGTAATCGACCTCGACGCCGATCACCTGACCACGCTCGTCCTCGAGCAGGCGGCGCACGTTCACCTCTTCGTGGACCTCGGCGCCGCGGCTCCGCGCGTGATCGAGCAGCAGGCGATCGAAGTCGGCGCGCAGGACCTGCCAGGTGCGCGCGGCGGGGTGGTCGACGTGGTCGAAGAAGTAGAAGGGCTTCGAGACCGCGCCGTCGACGCTCGCGAACTGCACCGAGAGCTTCCGCACGGCGAAGGCGCTGCGGTCCAGCGCCTCGGTGAGCCCGAGCTTCTGCAGCGGGAACCAGCAGTAGGGGATCAGCGACTCACCGATGTGGTAGCGCGGGAAGCGCTCGCGCTCGAGCACGAGGACGCGCTTCTTCCGCGCCGCGAGGATCGCGGCGGCCGCCGTGCCGGCCGGGCCGGCGCCGAGGACGAGGGCGTCGTAGCTCTTCGTGTGCGGTGCGACCATCGCTTGGGGCTGTCCTGTGCTGGGGGAATGGAGTGGGCACGCCGCGCGGCGCGCGGCGGCGCTTCGCCGGTGGGGCGGTGCGCGGATGAGCTAGTGATCGGTCGGGGGCGAGTGTTGCGCGGAGGGGAGAAGCGCGGGAGGTCGGGGCTTCGCCGGAGGGAGCACGCATGCGATCCTCCGGGAGATGCCGGTCTCCGTCGAGCAGATGATTGCCACCCTGCGGCAGAGGGCCGCGGCGAACGAAGCGCGCCATGCCGCGCGAGCGGCGGAGCTCCGCGCGCGGATCGAGGTGCTCGCTGCGGCGGAGGACCTGCGCGGCGTCGAGCTCTGGCTCATCGGTTCTCTCGCGTGGGGCGGGTTCGGCGTCCGCAGCGATGTCGATGTCGTGGCGCGCGGTTTGCCGATCGAGCGGGTTTGCGCGATCGAGACCGCGTGGATCTTCGCCTTGCGTGAGCAAGTCGAGTTCCTGCGCTTCGAGGAGCTCCAACCCTCGTTCCAGGAGCGCGTGCTACGCGAAGGCGTCCTGCTGTCCGCGCGATGAAGGGCCTCGCTCGCGGGAGAGGCGCGCCTGCGCAGCGCCTCGCCCGTGGGATCGCGAGCGCCTGGCGGTTCCGGCTCAGCTCCGCGAGCGAGGCGTCGAGCGCGAGGGGCGCTCCGGAGTCGGCTGGGTCTCCGCGCTGGTCTCGATGGAGAGCAAAGGCCAAGGTTCCTCCTCTCCGAACTCGCGGTCGAAGGCCCGCATCCCTCGCTCGTTCAGCTCCCAGGTGCTCAGCGTGCACGGGCCGGTGACGACGACGGCGAGCTCCGGCGTTTCCATCTCGCCGTAGATCCACCGCTCGGTACGCACCGAGAGTCCCGGGATCGCGAGCGCGGCTTCGATGCACTTCTGAGCCCGATGCTCGTAGGTCGTGTTCACGGCGCGGCCTCTTCGAAGATGAGTTTCCGGTGATCCACGGCCTGGCGGAGGAGTCTGCCGTCGGCCGGCTGTTCCTTGTAGTCCGCGTTGACTCGCTGCACGAAGATCGTCGTGAGCAGCGCTCGGAGACGGAACCGCAACTCTCGATCGGAGTTGCCAAACATATGCCGCGCGATCAACCCGGCATTGACCTTGATCGTCTCGTGCTTCCACGAGCCCTGAGCCGTGGCGTTCGAATCGAGAGCGTTGGGACGAAGTCCGGCGCGCTGGAGGGCGTTCCAGGACAAGTGGTAGAGCGCGTACCAGAAGCGGTTCGCGGCTGCATTGGGATGTTGGTGTTCCAGCGCGAGCAAGCCCGCCGCGAAGTTCTCGTCCGCTCGCTTCTTCATCCATGCCATGAGATGCACCCGGAAAGTGGTTGAACTCTCGACGCTTCCGGCGCGCATCGGCAACGGGCGAGCAGAAAATCTCGTACGGGAGAGCCGGCATCGCCTTCGCCGTCGAGGCTCGCGCGTGTTCGCGAGCCCCATGAACGAGCGCGTCGGAGGGGCCAAGCCGGGCTATGAGGAGGCACGCTTTTCCGGTGGTCCGAGCGAAGACTCGCCTCCACCCAACCCCCGCCCCGCGAAGCGCCGCCGTCCCCGCGACGTGCGGCGAACCCGCTCTGCGCCTAAGATGCCGCCGCGAATCCGCGCCGCACTCCCGCCCCCTCGGGGAACCCCGGCGCCCCGCCCTCCGCCATGAACCACGCCCCCTCCATCCTCGTCGCCTATGCGGCCCTGCTCGCCACGACTGCGGTCGCGTGCGAGCCCCAGGAGCCGTCCGCGCCGTCGAAGGCCGGCGCGTCCGCGGCCGAGCCCGCAGTGGTGGAGGAGCGAGCGCCGTGGCCGATCTTCCGCGGCGACGCCGCGCTGAAGGGAGTTTCGCCGGGGACGATCGGGACCGAGCTCGAGCTGCTCTGGTCCTATCCGACCGCGGGGGCCGTCGCGTCGTCGCCGGTGGTTGCGGGCGAGGTGGTGTACGTCGGCTCCGACGACCAGAAGCTGCACGCGGTGCGCGCGAAGGACGGGGCCCCGCTCTGGGCGCAGCCGACCGGCGACATCGTCGAGGCGCCGCCGCTCGTCGTCGACGGCGTGGTCGTGGTCGGGGCGCACGATGGGATCGTCTACGCCTTCGATGCGCGGAGCGGCGAGCCGCGTTGGAAGCTCGAGACCGGCGACAAGATCGTCGGCTCCGCGAACGCGCTGCGCTCGCCCGACGGCAAGAGCTGGTGGGTGGTCGTCGGCAGCTACGACGCGACGGTGTATTGCGTCGAGGCGCGGACCGGCGCGAAGCAGTGGAGCTACACGACCGCGAACTACATCAACGGCGCCCCGGCGATCGACGGCGATCTCGTCGTGTTCGGCGGCTGCGACGCGGTGCTGCACGCGGTGGATGGCAAGACCGGGGAGAAGCGCCTCGGGCTCGAGCTCGGGCAGGAGTGCTTCGTCACCGGCTCCGTGGCCCTCGACGCGGGTCGCGCCTACTTCGGCCACTACGGCAACGAGCTCATCGCCGTCGATCTCGCGAAGGGCGAGGTGCTCTGGCGCTATCCCTCGAGCAACGACCAGCCCTACGTCTCCTCGCCCGCGATCGGCGTGGATCGGCTCGTGGTCGGCGGGCGCGACAAGAACCTGCACTGCCTCGCGAAGGCCGACGGCAAGTTGCTCTGGAAGGTGCCGACGCGGCGCAAGATCGACGGGTGCCCGGTGATCTGCGGCGAGCACGTGGTGTTCGGCTCGGGCGACGGCCGGCTCTTCGTCGTGCGCCTCGCGGATGGCGAGGTGCTCTGGAGCTACGACCTGGGCTCGTCGATCTTCTCGTCGCCCGCCGTCGCCGACGGGCGTATCTACGTCGGTGCCGCCGACAAGCGCCTGCATTGCTTCGGCAAGCGCTGAGGAACGCACCCGGAACCGAGATGAGCCTCATCGACCCGCATCCCTCCGCGACGACCACCGCCGCTCCCACCACGGCGGGGAACTACTTCGTCGCGAACTACCCGCCCTTCTCCTGCTGGACGGAAGCGCAGGTGAGCGCGGTGCGGGAGCGCTTGTCCCACGCGGCCGAGACGCCGCCGCCGCTCGGGATCTACGTGCACCTGCCGTTCTGCCGGCAGCGCTGCGACTTCTGCTACTTCAAGGTCTACACCGACAAGAACGCGCGCGAGATCGCGCGCTATCTCGACTGCGTCGCAGCGGAGCTCACGCGCTATGCGGAGCAGCCCTACCTCGCCGGGCGGAAGCCGAGCTTCGTCTACTACGGCGGCGGCACTCCTTCCTATCTCTCGAGCGACCAGATCGAGAAGCTCTTCGCCGCGGTGCGCGCCGCGTTCCCATGCGAAGCGGTGGAGGAGATCACCTTCGAGTGCGAGCCCGGGACGCTCACCGAGAAGAAGGTCGCGGTGCTGCGCTCGCTCGGTGTCACGCGCGTGAGCTTGGGCGTCGAGCACTTCGATCCGGAGATCCTGGCGCTCAACAACCGCGCACATCGCGCCGTCGAGATCGATCGCGCGTGGGGCATGCTGCGCGCGGCGGGCTTCCCGCAGGTCAATCTCGATCTCATCTCCGGCATGGTCGGCGAGACCGACGAGCGCTGGCGTCGCACGATCGAGCGCACGCTCGAGCTGCATCCCGATCAGGTCACCATCTATCAGATGGAGATCCCGTACAACACGACCATCTACCAGCGCATGAAGGCCGGCGAGGCCGAGGTGGCACCCGTCGCCGATTGGGAGACGAAGCGCCGCTGGTCGGAAGAGGCGTTCCAAGCCCTCGGCCGCGCGGGCTATCTCCGCGGGAGCGCCTACACCGCGATGGCGAGCGGGGAAGCGCGCTTCCTCTACCGCGACGCGCTCTGGCACGGCTCGGACCTCGTGCCGATCGGCGTCTCGTCGTTCGGTCACCTCGGCGGCGTGCATCTCCAGAACGAGCACCGCTTCGAGCCCTACATCGAACGCGTCGAGCAGGGCGAGCTCCCGATCCACCGCGCCTACCAGCTCTCCGCCGACGAGCGCTTGATCCGCGAGCTGGTCCTGCAGCTGAAGCTCGGTCGCGTGAGCGCAGCGGCGTTCCAGGCGAAGTTCGGCGTCGACCCGCGCGTGCGCTTCGCCGAAGCGCTGCGTGCGCATGAAGAAGCCGGCTGGCTCCATGTCCGCGGCGAGTGGATCGAGCTCACGCCGGCCGGTCTCGCGCGCGTGGAGACCTTGCTCCCGGCGTTCTTCCTGCCGCAGCACCGCGACGTACGCTACGCCTAGCCGCGAGCGAACGACGAAATCCGATGCGCATCGCGTTGCTCGTCCCCGGCACGGGGAATTGGTACTGCGGGAGCTGCCTCCGCGACAACACCTTGGCGCGCGCGCTGCGCGAGCAGGGCCACGACGCGCAGGTGATCCCGCTCTACCTGCCGTTCCAGCTCGAGGATGCGCGCGAGGGCGATCCCGGCTCGCGCGTGCTGCTCGGCGGGCTGAACGTGTATCTGCAGGGGCGCTTCGCGCCGGCGCGCTGGTTGCCGCGCTTCGCGAAGAACTGGCTCGATCGACCGGGGCTCTTGCGCTGGCTCGCGCGCTTCCAGGATGTCACTTCGCCCGCCGAGCTCGGGCGCGCGACGATCGAAGCGCTGCGCGGCAGCGATGGCAAGACGCGCGGGGAGATCGCGCATCTCGCCGAGGCGCTGAAGGAAGAAGAGCGCCCCCAGCTCTTCCTGCTCTCGAACGCGCTGCTGCTCGGGCTCGCGAACGCGCTGCGCGAGCGCTTCTCCGTGCCCGTGCTCTGCACGCTGCAAGGCGAGGCGCCGTTCCTCGATGCGCTGCCCGCGCGCTACCGCGACGCGGCGTGGGCGCTGCTGCGCGAGCGCGCACGCGACGCGCAGGGGTTCATCGCCGTGAGCCACGACTACGCCGCGCACATGACGCAGCGCATGCAGCTCGCTCCCGACCAGATCGAGGTCGCTTGGAACGGCATCGAGCTCGACGGGCTGCTCGAGCTGCCGGGGCCGGCGCCGCAGGGGCCGCCGGTCGTGGGCTTCCTCTCGCGCCTCCGCGAGGACAAGGGGCTTCCGCTCTTCGTCGAGGCCTTCGTGCGTCTACACGCGCGGGGCCGCGTGCCGGGGGCGCGCATGATCGCGGGCGGCGCCTCTCTCCGCAGCGACGCGAAGCTGGTCGAGCGCCTGAAGCAGCGGCTCGCGAAGGCCGGGCTCGCGCATGCCTCAGAGTTCCGCCCGAACTTGGAGAAGGAGCAGAAGCAGGCACTCCTGCGCGAGATCACGCTGCTCTCCGTGCCGACCACCTACGGCGAGTCGTTCGGGCTCTACCTGCTCGAGGCGTGGGCCGCGAGCGTCCCCGTCGTGCAGCCGAAGCACGCGGCCTTCGAGGAGCTGCTGCAAGCGAGCGGCGGCGGAGTGCTCGTGGAGCGCCACGACGCCGACTCTCTCGCCGCCGCGTGGGAAGAGCTCTTGCTCGATCGCGCGAAGGCGCGCGCCCTCGGGCGCGCGGGGCGGGCCGCGACGCTCGAGAAATTCAGCGCGGGGGCCATGGCGCGAAGAGTGGCGCGCATCGCCGAGAAGGCGTTGGAGCGAGCGAGATGAGTCCGAAGATCCACGCGCATCGCGTGCGCCGCATGGTCGAGTTCGCCGAGACCGACATGGCGGGCATCGCGCACTTCTCGAACTTCTACCGCTGGATGGAGGCCGCCGAGCACGCGCTCTTCCGCGCGGCGGGGCTCTCCGTGCATCGCACCAGCGCCGAGATGGACAGCGGTTTCGCGCGCGTCGACGCGCGCTGCTCGTTCCTCTCGCCGCTGCGCTATCAGGAGTGGTTCGAGATCGAGGTGCTCGTCGCTGCGATGGGGCGGAGCTCGATGCGCTACGCCTTCGTGTTCCGGCGCTGCGACGGCGAGCACGGACAGACCGCCGAGCCGCCGCTGGCGCTCGGCTCGATCACCGCGGTGTACATCCCGAAGAAGCCGGGGAGCACGGAGATGCGCTCCGCACCCATCCCCGCAGACATTCGCGAGCATCTGGAGGAAGCCCCTCCCGAGAAGCTCGCGCAGCTCGAAGTGGAGAACTCATGACGGCAATGCAGGATTCGGTGTCGAGCAGCGGGCAGAACCTCTGGCTCGCGTTCGCGATGATCTCGGTCTTCTGCTGGGGCCTCTACGGCATCCTGCTGCACTCGGGACAGCTCGCGATGGGCGATCCAGCGAATGGCCGCATGAAGGCCTTCCTCTGGGTCGGTATCGCGTATCTGCTGGTCGCCGTGATCGGCCCCGCGGTGATGCTGCTCCTGAATGGTGCCAACTGGTCGATGCCCGGCCAGGGCGTGCTCTGGTCGCTCGTCGCGGGTGCCGCGGGCGCCGCGGGCGCCTTCGGCGTGCTGCTCGCCTTCGGCGCGAAGGGCCATCCCGCGGTGGTCATGTCGATCATCTTCGCCGGCGCGCCGATGGTGAACGCGCTGGTCTCGCTGTGGCTGCACCCGCCGAAGGACGGCATCGGCTCGATCAGCCCGCTCTTCTTCCTCGGCATCGTGCTCGCCGCGGTCGGCGGGCTCTTGGTCACGCTCTACAAGCCCGGTCCGCCGCCGCCGCAGAAGCCGGCCGCGCAGGCCAACGCCACAGCCGCGCGTTGAGCGCGCTCGTAGCAACGCCCTCCTCACTCCGGAGCAATTCCTCTCCATGAACACTCTCGAAGCCATCCGCGCGCGCCGCTCGGTCAAGCACTACGACCCCAACCACGTGATGCCCGAGCAGGACCTCCAGCTCCTGCTCGAACACGCGGTGCTCTCGCCGACCTCGTTCAACATCCAGAACTGGCGCTTCCTCGTCGTGCGCGACAAGGCCCTGCGGCAGCAGATCCGCGCCGCGGCTTGGGGCCAGGCGCAGGTCACCGACGCGTCGGTGCTCCTCGTGATGTGCGCCGATCTCCAGGCTTGGAAGCACGACCCCGCGCGCTACTGGCGCGATGCGCCGGCTCCCGTGCGCGAGATGCTCTTGCCGATGATCGGGCCCTTCTACGAGGGCAAGCCCGAGCTCCAGCGCGACGAGGCGATGCGCTCGATGGGCTTCGCGGGTCAGACGCTGATGCTCGCGGCGAAGGCGCTCGGCTACGACTCGAACCCGATGATCGGCTTCGATCCGCAGAAGGTCGCCGAGCTGATCCGGCTCCCGAAGGACCACGTGATCGGCTTCCTCCTGCCGATCGGCAAGGCGCTGAAGCCGGCGAACCCGCGCGGCGGCCAGCTCGCGCTGCAGGACGTCGTCGTGCACGATCGTTTCCCCGCATGATCGGCGGCGAGGTGCGGAGATGAGCCTGCTCGAGCTCGACGGTGTCGCGAAGAACTTCCCCGGCGCGGAGGTGCTGCGCGGCATCGACCTCCGCTTGGAGGCCGCTCGCTCGGCCGCGCTCGTCGGTCCTTCCGGTTCGGGGAAGAGCACGATCCTGCACTTGATCGCGGGCTTCCTGCGCCCCGATCGCGGTGCGATCCGCGTCGCCGGCATCGACGTCGTGCGCGCCGGCGAGGACGAGCTCGCGCAGCTCCGGAACGCGAGAGTGGGCTTCGTCTTCCAGGAGCATCACCTCCTGCCGCAGCTCAGCGCGCTCGACAACGCGCTGCTGCCGACGCTGGTCGGCGCAGCGCAGCCCGACGCGCGCGAGCGCGCCGAACATCTGCTCGCGCGCGTGGGGTTGAAGGAGCGTCTGCGCCATCGCCCAGAGGCACTCTCGGGCGGCGAGCGGCAACGCGTGGCACTCGTGCGCGCGCTGATCCGCAAACCCGCGCTGCTCCTCGCGGACGAGCCCACCGGCGCGCTCGACGGCAAGAGCGCCGCCTCGCTCGCCGAGCTCCTCTCCGAGCTGAACGCCGAAGAAGGCGTGGCGCTCCTCGTCGTGACGCACAGCCTCCCGCTCGCGCGCCGCATGCAGCAGCGCTTCGAGCTCGTCGACGGGGCGCTGCGGGAGCTCGTCTCCGCGTGAGCGGCTCGCTGCGTCTCGTCCTCGCCGGTGCTTGGCATCATCGGCGCACGCATGCACTCGTCGTGCTCGCGACCGCGATCGCGACCGCGGTGCTCACGGGGGCGCTGCTCGTCGGCGACGCCGTGCGCGAGACGCTGCGCGCGCGCGCCGCGGAGCGCATCGGCGGCGTGCATCTCGCCCTCGCCTCGGGCGATCGCTTCTTCCGCGCGGCGCTCGGGGAAGAGCTCGCGCGCGAGCTCGCTGCTCCCACGGCGAGCGCGCTCCTGCTCGACGGCGTCGCGAACACCCCCGACGGCAAGCGCCGCATCGGCGGGGTCCGCGTGCTCGGTGTCGATCGCGCGTTCTTCTCTCTCGCGCCACGGCCCTTCGACGCCGAGCCCGCGGAAGGCGAAGCGTGGCTGAACGCGACGCTCGCCTCACGCCTCGGCCTGGCTCCCGGCCAGAGCTTCGCGCTGCGCATCGCGAAGCCGAGCCCGATGCCGCGCGATCTCGTGCTCGCGCAAGCGGAGGAAGTGAGTCTCGGCCTGCGCGTGCAGGTCGGGCGCGTGCTCGGAGCCGACGAGTTCGGCGCGTTCGATCTCGGCGCGAAGCCCGAGGAGGCGCCGCTCGTCTGCGTGCCGCGCGCTTGGCTCGAGCGCGAGCTCGAGCTCGCGAGCCGCGCGAATCTCCTGCTCGTCGGCGCCAGCGCGGGCGGCGAGGCGCCGACACTCGAGAGAGCGCGCGCCGCGCTGCGCGCGCACTGGACGCTGGAGGACGGCGAGCTCCGCACGCGCGAAGTGCATGGCTCTCTTCGCGAGCTCTACTCGCCGCGCGTCTTCCTCGATACGCCCGTCGGCGCCGCCGCGGAGGAGCTCGGGACGCCGCTGCTCGGCGTGCTCACCTACTTCGTGAACGAGCTGCGCTCCGGCGAGCGCGCGACGCCCTACTCGATGGTCAGCGCGCTCGGTCGCCTGGGCCGCGCGCCCTCGAGCGCCGATGCGCTCGAGGCGGAGCTCGCGCGCATCGTGCCCGCGAGCGAGGGCGAGCTCGCGATCCAGCAATGGCTCGCGGACGATCTCCGCGCAGCGAGCGGTGCCGAGATCGCGCTGCGCTTCTGGGCGATCGGCGTCGATCGCAAGCTCCGAGAAGAGACGCGTTCCTTCCGCATCGGCAAGGTGATCGCGCTCGAGGGCCTCTCGGCGGATCCGCTGCTCATGCCCGAGTTCCCGGGGCTCCACGACAGCGAGCACTGCCGCGATTGGGAACCCGGCGCACCCGTCGATCTCGAGCGGATTCGCGACGAGGACGAGCGCTGGTGGGAAGAGCGGAAGGGCACGCCGAAGGCGTTCCTCGCGCTGCCCGCCGGGCGCGCGCTCTGGGCCTCGCGCTTCGGCGATCTCACCGCGCTGCGTTGGGATCCCGCGGCGTTTCCGCGCTTCGAAGCCGAGCTGCGCGAGCGGCTCGATCCCGCTTCGCTCGGGCTCGTCTTCCGCGACGCGCGCGCAGCCTCCCTCGCCTCCGGGGTCGCCACGACCGATCTCGGCGGGCTCTTCCTCGGGCTCTCGTTCTTCCTCATCGCCTCAGCTCTGCTGCTGGTCGCGATGCTCTTCTCCTTCGGCCTCGAGCAGCGCGCGAGCGAGCTCGGGCTCTATCGCGCGCTCGGCTTCTCGCCGCGCGCGATCGCGCGGCTCTTCCTCGGCGAAGGCGCGCTGCTCGCCGGCGTCGGCGCGGTCCTCGGCACCGCCGGTGCGCTGCTCTACGGCGACGCGGTGCTGCATGCGTTGCAAGGCGCTTGGAGCGGCGCGGTGGGCGATCTCGCGCTGCGCGCGGCGCGCTCTCCGTCGACGCTCGCGATCGGCGCGGGTGCTAGCTTCGCGTGCGCGTTGCTGCCGATGCTGCGCGTGCTGGGGAAGATGGCGCGGCGCGAGCCGCTCGCCTTGCTGCGGGCCGAGGTCGGCGCGCCGCCGGCGCGCGAGCTCACGCGCGGCGTGCGCCGGAGCAAGCTCCTCGCGTGGACCTCTGTCGCGCTCGCGTTGCTGGGGCTCTTCTACGCGCTGCTCGCTCTCGAGGGCGCGGCCCGCGCCGGCGCGCTCTTCGGCGCCGGCTTCGCGTTCTTGATCGCGTGCCTCGCCGCGCTGCGCGCTCTGCTGCTCGCTTCCGCGGAGGGGGCGCGAGCCTTCGAGCTCGGCACCATCGCGCGCTTGGCGCGCCAGAACACCGCGCGGCGCCCCGGGCGCAGCCTCGGCGTCGCGGCCTTGCTCGCGAGCGGCGCCTTCCTCGTGCTCTCGATCGAAGCGCATCGGCTCGCACCGCCGCGCGATCCCGGCGCGCGTGCGAGCGGCACCGGCGGGTTCCGCCTCGTCGCGGAGAGCACCTTGCCGCTCTTCGCCGATCTGGAGTCGCCCGCGGGGCGCTCGCTGGCGCAGCTCGACGAGGCGCTCTTCGCCGGCGTCGAGCTCGTTCCGCTGCGCGTGCGCGACGGCGATGAGGCGAGCTGCCTCTCGCTCGCGGCACCCAAGGAGCCGCGGCTCCTCGGGGTCGAGAGCGCGCGCCTCGCCCTGCGCGGATCGTTCGAGCTCGCCGCGGCGCTGGACCTGCCGGCGGGGGCATCGCCGTGGACCTTGCTCACGCGCGACCACGACGCCGACATCGTGCCTGCGATCGGCGATGCCGCGAGCGTCGCGTGGTCGCTGCACCGAGCGCTCGGCGACGGCATCGGCTACGTCGACGAGCGCGGGCGGCCGTTCGAGGTGCGCATCGTGGCGACGCTCCGCGATTCGCTGCTCCAAGGCGCGCTGGTGATCGACGCCGCGCGCTTCCGCGAGCGCTTCCCTTCGATCTCCGGCGCGCGGCAGCTCCTCGTCGATGCGCCGGCGGAGCGGGCCGAGCCGCTCGCGCGGGCGTTGGAGCGCAGCTTCGCCGACCTCGGGCTGCAGGTGACGGAGAGCCGGGCTCGGCTGGCCGCGTTCCAGCGCGTGCAGAACACCTATCTGCAGGTGTTCCAGCTCCTGGGCTTCCTCGGTCTCTTGCTCGGCAGCGCGGGCTTGGGCCTCGTCGTGCTGCGGAACGTCCTCGAGCGCCGCGGCGAGCTGGCGCTGCTCCGCGCCCTCGGCTGGCGCGCGCGCGATCTCCGCGCCCTCTTGCTGCGGGAGCACCTCTTCCTCGTCGGGGCGGGGCTCGCGATCGGCGGGCTCGCCGCCCTGGCACCGGCGCTGGCCTCGCTCGGACAAGGAGCGTCCTTCGGCGCCTTCGCGCTGCTCTTCACGCTGGGGGCGGCGAACGCGTTCCTCTGGGTGCTGCTCGGAGCGCTCGTCGCGACGCGGGCCCCGCTGCTCTCGGCGCTCCGCGGCTGAGCTTCGCCGATCGGAGAGAAGATCCCTCGTCGGAGGGCGCGCCGATCCGTGGTAGGTTCTGGTGACGGCCCCCGATTCCCCACAGGCAGGTCAGACCACGATGCAACGCGGCGTTTCCTCGGCCCTTCTGGTCTTCGGCCTCGCGACCGCGGCGCTCGCGCAGCGCCCCGTCGGCGAGCCCGGCGATCCCCTCCTCGCCTGGAGCGCTTTCGAAGCGCAACACGGCGCCGGTATGTTCCAGAGCGAGATCAACCCGGCCACCGGCACGCCGGAGGCGATCTACGGCGAAGGTCTGCGCGTCGCTTCGCGCGTCGAAGGCCTCGATCACGCGCGCTCCCTCGCGAGCCAGGTGCTCGAGCAGCACGCGGCCCTCCTCGGCCGCGGTGGCTCGACCTTCCACGAGCAGATCGCGCAGCGCGTGAGCCGCCTCTACATCCTGGTCTACGACCAGCGCTTCCAAGGTCTCGAAGTCGTGAGCGGGCGTGCCGACGTGCGACTCAACGAGAACGGCGTCGTCTCGATGTTCGGATCGAAGGCCGTGCCGATCCCGGAGAAGTTCTCCCTCGTCGCCGACATTCCGCAGGAGCTCGCGTGGGCCGTTGCGCACGCGCATCTCTCGGTCGTCGCTCCGAGCGATCGCGTGGCGCAGGCCGAGCTCGTGATCCACGCCGATGTGGAGGCTGCGGAGCGCACGACGCCGCGTCTCGCGTGGCGCGTGAAGGTCGATGTGCGCGAGGACGAGAAGCTCACCGTCGGCCGCGTCTACGTCGATGCGCGGAGCGGCGAGGTGATCGCGTTCCAAGACGACGTGCATCGCTGCTGGGCCGGGCACACGCACGTGCGCGGCGAGTGCAATCACGCCGAAGCCGGGCTCGAGAGCGAGTCCGAGAGCGCGGGCCCGGGCACGCTGAGCGGCAACGTGATGGCGTGGATGAACATGGGCGATCCGCTGACGGCGCGCACCAATCGCCCGGTGCAGGGCGTCCGCGTGAACGCCCCGGGCGTGGGCTCCGCGTTCACCGACGCGAACGGCGACTTCTCGATCCCGTACGCCGGTGTGACCCCGGTGAACCTCACGGTCAACTTCGCGTCGGGGAACAGCGAGTACGTGAACGGCGGCATCGACGCGCTCCAGGGCGTGCCAGTCTCGACCTCGACGCTCGCGACGCCCGGCGTCCCGGCGCAGCTCCAGCTCCTCGCGGCGAACCCGGTGGAGTTCGACTGGTCGCAGACGACGGTGTTCTGGCACACCGATGACGTGCAGCGTTGGGTGCGTTCGATCACCGGCCCGATCTCGACGAGCCGCATCAACATCGCCAACGTGCGCGCCACCGTGAATCGCGCGTCGACGTGCAACGCGTTCTACACGGGCAACACGATCAACTTCTACGCGACCGGCGGCACCTGCAACATGACCGGGTTCAACTCGGTCGTGTACCACGAGTGGGGCCACGGAGCGGATGACGCCTTCGGCGGCATCTCGCAGACCGACGGCCTCAGCGAAGGCTGGGGCGACATCCTCTCGACCTTCCGCCTCGGCGATCCGATCGTCGGCCGGAACTTCACCACCTCGGGAGGCATCGTTCGCGACGCGCGCAACTCCTTCACCTATCCCGCCGGTGGCGGCGTGCACCAGCAAGGCCAGACCTGGATGGGCTTCGCCTGGACGCTGCGCAACAACCTGATCGCGCTCTACGGCGCGGCGGGTGGAGCGGCGATCGCCGATGCGATCGTGGTCGGCACGCTGCCGGCGAATGCGACCAATCAGCCCAACGCGGTGCGCGAAGTCTTCCTCCTCGACGACAACGACGGCAATCTGAACAACGGCACGCCGAACTGCGCTTCGATCCTCGCCGCCGCGCAGAGCCGTCTGCTCCCGACGCCGATCTCGCGCTGCACGGGCTTGGGCTCGTTCACCGCGTACGGCTCCGCGTGCCCTGGCTCCGGATCGCTGCCGGGCACTTGCGCCTCGCTGAACGGCAACGGCGGGACCTTCGGCTCGACGACCTTCGCGAACGAGTACGCGTACGGTCACCAAGCCGCGAGCGCCGGAGTCCTGGTGGGCTTCGACCTCTACACGCGCTCGACCACGGGCAACAACGAGACCGTCGAAGTGCGCGTCTACCCCGCGGCGACGCCGGGAGGGACGACGCCGTCCACGACGGCTCTGGCCACGGGGACGATCACGGTCGGCACGGCGCTCGCGTTCTACCCGGCGACGCTCGGGACGCCGATCAACTTCGCCGCGGGTGATCGCCTCTGGATCGCGCAGCGCGAGTCGACGCGCATCCTGCGCTCGGCGTTGTCCAGCGGCGGAACGGTGCAGACCCTGCCGACCTACTTCCGTCTGACCGCGACCGGAACGACTTGGGCGGCTTCCTCCGTGAACCAGCCCGCGTGGCGCTGGAACTGCCAGGCCGGGCCGGGTGCGCAGCCCGCGCTCAGCACGAGCGTCGAGCCGCTGATCGGTCAGAACTTCACGCTCCAGTTGAACCAGGCGCGCGCGAGCAGCGGCGTCTTCCTCGCGATCGGCGGGTCGGATCAGTTCTGGGGTCCGCTGCCGTTGCCCTTCGATCTCCAGCCGCTCGGAGCCTCGAACTGCTTCGTGAACGCCTCGCTCGACATCCTCGTGCCCGGCGCGAGCAACAGCAGCGGGAGCGCGAGCTGGCCGATCGCGATCCCCAATGACGGCACGCTGGTCGGCGGGCGCCTCTACACGCAGGCGCTCGTGCTCGATCCGGCGAACGCGCTCGGGATCGTGACCAGCAACGGTGGGGCCGTCCTGATCGGGCAACCCTGATCTTTGCCCTTCCTACGCGCTGAACTTGCGGCGCGCGGCATCGAGAGGTGCCGCGCGCCGCTGCGTTTCCGGAACGCCCCGAAAGACCTCACGCCGCGAAGGCACACGGCGCGGCGTGGACGTGAAGAACGGCGCCTTGCGAGGGGCACTCGGTGAGCGCGACCAGCTCGCGAACCTCAGCGAACCTCACTGCGTTCGATATTGGAACGGAGTCGAGGAGTCGGGGCTGCGGTGGATCACGCGCACGTAGAACAGCGCCGCGGCGAAGAGCAGGATGACGAAAAGCGCGGGTAGGAGCAGGTACGGCCAGTGCTCGCGCAGGAAGCTCGCGAACTTGCTCCGCGGGGAGCGAGGCGCCCGTGCGGGAGGCTCAGCATCGGGCACGGTGGACTCGCGCCACGCTCGATCGACGAACTCGGCCGCATCTTCTGCTCGACCTCGAGGCTCTGCGCTCATGTCCCGCCCTCGCCTACGGCGTCGTCTCGGCGAGCCGCTCGCGCACCCACGGGATCAACGCCTCCGCGGCGACCGCGTGTCCACGGGCCGTCCAGTGGATGTCGCGCGCGAAGTACGGTCCTTCCTTCGCTTCCATCGAGCGGCGCAGCGGCTCCTGCAGCGAGAGGCACGGGGCGGCGTGCTGCGCGCAGAGTTCCTCGATCAGCTCGAGCGGTGCATCCGGTTGCCCGCTGGCCGCATCGCGCGAGGGGATCAGCGCGACGCAGAGCTTCGCGTCGGCGTTGCGGCAAGCCGCCTGCAAGCGACCGAGCGCCTGGCCGAAGATCGCGTGACGTTCGTCCGGAGTCTGGCGACCCATCCACTCGATCTCGCGCTGGCGCAGCTCCTCGGTGTGGAGCGGCTGATAGATGTACTCGCGCAGCACGAGGTAGACGAGGCTGTGGCGCGAGGCCGTCGCGGCGAAGGGGACGCTCGGACCGAAGCTCAGGAACGGCTCGGGATCGGGGTGCTGGACGATCTCGAGGCGACCATCCACGAGCCGCGCGTAGGGGCGCGGTGCGATGCCGGCGGAGAAGGGCATCGTGTTGTCGATGAGATCGTTGCCGAAGAACATCAGCAGCACGAGGTCCGGCTCGAGCTCGCGACCGACTTGCTCGAAGTAGAGGAGCTGCTGCACGGTGCCCCAGCCGCCGACGCCGGAGTTCAGGACCTCGACGTTCGGCAGCGCGCGCTCGAGCAGCACCGGGAACGACTCGGCCTCCTCGACCTGGACCGCCTCGGTGAACGAGTCGCCGAGCACGAGGATGCGCTTCCGCCCGGGCGCGCGTTCCTTCGCCAGGCGTGCGTTGCGATGCCCGTACTCGTTCGTGCGAAAGTGCGGCTTCGCCCCGTGCTCGTTGGGATAGCGCTTCTCCTGGCCGGGCCGATGCACCCAGCCGAAGCGGTCGTCCGCCGCCATCACCTTCACTTCGATGAAGCGCGCGTAGAGCTGGAGTCCCACCTCGAGGGCGAGCACGCCGCCGCAGGTCGAGAGCACGACGAGAGCGGAACGCAGCAGGAGACGGCGCATCTCGGACCGGGATAAGACGGGGACGGGGAGCGGCGCGGACCGACGCGGCGCCTGACAGAGCCTATCCCCGGAGGTCGGAGCGCGCGACGGGCTTTTCCCCTGGAGACCTTCGCGGACGCTTCGGGGCTCCGACCTCGGGCGTACTGCACTAGCGCCAAGTTCGCGCGAGCGCGTCAGCCTCTGCTCGGCGGCCGGAAGTAGAGCCACACCGTCGCCGCCACGCTGATCTCGGGTTCCATCGGCAGCGTCCCACCCCGGCGATCGACGTCGCGATCGAAGCCGTGGTAGTAGGTCTCCGGGTCGCGCTCCGCCGCGATCTGCGGCAGCTCGCGTTGGTGAAAGCGCCAGGCTCCGGAGGACGTGCTCCCCGGCGTCGGCAGCGTGCGATAGAGGGTGTGCGGCGCATGCACCTGCACGAGCTCGCGCACGTTGAGCGGCGCGGGACGGCGCTCGCCGAAGGCGCCGCCGCAGAGCAGCTCGGCCTTCGCTTGCGCCGCGGCGAGTGCCTGGCGCAGCGCTTCGGTCTTCGCGTCGTCGAGCTGCGGTGTGTCGTAGTCGAACGCGACCCAGCTCGTGGCGCCGGCTTCGAGCGCCGCGCTGCGGATCGCGGGCACGAGCTCGAAGCGCCGAACGCGCACGTGCAGGTTCTCGCGCATGCGCCACCCGATCGGTCGCTCGATGACGGCCGTGCCGCCGCTTCCCTCTTCGAGCTGCCACTCGTGCGCGGGCTCGAGGGCGAGGAAGTCGAGATGCAGATCGGTCTCGGCGACGCCGAGCGCGAGCAACGCCGCGCGCACGGCATCGACGCGCTGGCGCTGCGCGGCCGTGCAGTGCGCGACGCTCTCGCCGCTGCTCGTGAGGCGCGCGACGAGCCGCGCTTCGGTGGGAGGCAGACGCAGCTCCGCGCTGCCGCGGATCTCGATGAAGCCGCCGATGGTCTCGGCTTCCGGCGGCTCGGGTGTTCCGAGCAGCGGTCCCGCGGCGCCGCGCGAGCCCAGGTCCTGCGCGGCGAGCCAGGTGGCGAGGAGGAGGACGATCAGCACGGCGGTCGAGCGCATCGGGAGCTCCGGGTGAGGGTTCGCTCCGCGAGACGCAGCTCTCCCCGCTTTGCTTACAGGGGAGCGTCCGCGGAATCGGAGCGCGCGAGTCGACCCGGCGCCCAAGCGCGCACCTCCAAGCGCTCCGCGTAGAGCGCGTGAGGCTCACCTGCGAGCTCGAGATCGAGGAGCCGCGTCATCTCGCAGCGTTCGAGCTCGACCTCGGCCGGTTGCAGCGGCCAGGGCGCATGATCGATCTCGCCGCAGAGCAAGGCTCCGCGGCGCTGCGCGAAGAGCGCGTAACGCGAGGTGAGGAAGCGTTCGAGCGAACCGGGGCGCGAGGCCTGCACCGGACCGCTGGGTGAGTAGCGCGCGGCGAAGCGCGCCGCCGGAGCGCGGCGATGCGTGCGTTCGCTGCGGTAGCGCACCTGCTCGCCCGCGCGTTCGATCGACATCCGCGCGTCGAAGTAGGGCAAGCCGAACCATGCACGCGCGCCGCGCACCGAGAGCCAGCTCGCCGCGTCGAGCGAGAAGAACCAGACGCCGCGTTGTTCCCCATGTCGCACGTAAGTGCGGACGTTGAGCTCGGGGAACTCCGCCGTGCCGGGCCACTTGGGACAGCCTCGGAGCCGCACCTCGCTCATGCGGAAGGGGACGACGCCGAGCCAAGCGCTCCCGTCGTGCTCGTCGATGTCGAGCGCGCGCGGGATCGCGTCGCGGAGCGCCGCGGCGGGTACGCGCCAATGCAGGAAGAGCAGCTCGCTCCAGGTCATGTTGAGCGCGTGGGCCGAGCTCGGTAGGGGCGTCGCGCGGCGATCCACGGGCTCATGCATGGGGAAGATCCTCAGAAGACCGAGAGCCCGCTGCGCGTGGTGAAGCGCTCGAGCGCCGCGGTTCCGGCGAGCGAGTTCCCCTTCGCGTTCAGCGCGGGCGACCAGACCGCGATCGCCAGGCGATCGGGGATGATGCCGACGATACCGCCGCCGACGCCGCTCTTCGCCGGGATCCCGACCTCGTAGGCGAAGTCGCCTGCGGCGTCGTAGGTTCCGCAGGTCAAGAGCAGCGCGTTGATGCGCTTCGTCTGCGATGGCGTCAGCAAGCGCTCGCGCGTCCACGGACAAATGCCGCGATGCGCGAGGAAGGCGAACGAGCGCGCGAGATCCACGCAGCTCATCGCGAGCGAGCAGTGGAAGAAGTAGTAGGCGAGCACCTCGTCGACGGCGCGCTCCAGGTTGCCGAAGCTCTTCAGGAAGTTCGCGAGCGCGGCGTTGCGGAAGCCCGTCTCGGCCTCGGCCTCGGCGACGGCCGGAACATCGGCGACCTCGGGGTTCGCCGCGCGGCGGCGCACGAAGTCGAGCAGCGCCGCTCGGGGCTCCGCGTAATGGCTGAGCACGATGTCGTCGACGACGTGGGCGCCGGCGTTGATGAAGGGGTTCCGCGGGATGCCGCGCTCGCTCTCGAGCTGCACGAGTGAGTTGAACGCGGTGCCCGAGGGCTCGCGTCCGACGCGGCGCCAGAGCTCTTCGCCGAGCTGCTGGAATGCGAGCGTCAGCGTGAAGACCTTCGAGATGCTCTGGGTCGAGAAGGGCTCCTCGGCGTCGCCGACGGCGCGGACTTCGCCGTCGAGCGTCACCACCGCGAGGCCGAGCTTGGAGCGCGGGACGAGTGAAAGCGGCGGGATGTACTGCGCGACCTGCCCCTGCTCCTGCAACGGGCGCACTTCCTCGAGGATCTCGTGTAGCAGCGTGCGGAGCTCCATGGCGGAACGCTACGCAGCGCGCTCGGGCATCGCAAGGAGCCGCACGGACGCACTTTCTCCGCGACGCGTCCGGCCGCGCGGGCGTAGGCTCTGCGCGCCCGCTGCGGCGCTTGCGCCGCTGGAATCGAGGAGGATCTGCGATGTCGGCATCGATCGTGTTCGTACCGTGTTTGCTCGCCCTGGCCATGCCCCATGGAGATGGCGACTGGCCCATGTGGCGCGGACCCCAGGGCCACGGCGTCGGCGCCGGCAAGCCGCCGACCTCGTGGAGCGAGACGGAGAACCTGCGCTGGAAGATCGAGGTGCCCGGCCGCGGGATCTCGAGCCCGGTGGTGTTCGGCGGCAAGATCTTCCTCACCACCGCCGTGAGCAAGGGCGCGCCGCCGGCGGCACCCGAAGCCGCGCCGGCCGAGTCCGCGCCGCAGGGCGGGGAAGGCGAAGGCGAGCGCGGAGGACGCGGCGGGCGCGGCGGTCGCGGTGGTCGCGGCGGGCGATCGGCGCCGCTCGTCGAGCACGAGTTCCTCGTTCTTGCTTACGACTTCGAGAACGGGAAAGAGCTCTGGCGCAGCGTCGCGCATGTGCAGAAGCCGCACCAAGGCACGCACCCGGATGGTTCCTTCGCGACGCCGACGCCGGCGACCGATGGCCAAGTCCTGATCGCGTCGTTCGGCTCGTTCGGCATCTACGCCTACGACCTCGCGGGCAAGGCGCTCTGGAACGTCGATCTCGGCGACATGGATGTGCAGGGCGGCTTCGGCGAAGGCAGCTCGCCCGTGATCCACGGCGAGAACGTCGTGATCGCGTGGGATCACAACGGTGAGAGCTTCGTCGTGGCGCTCGACAAGGCGACGGGCAAGGAGCGCTGGCGCAAGAAGCGCGAGAGCATCACCAACTGGACGACGCCGGTGCTCGTCGAAGGCGCGGGCGGTGTCCAAGTCGTCATCGGCTCGAGCACCACGATCGCGTACGACCTCGCGACCGGCGCAGAGCGGTGGAGCTTCGGCACCGTCGTGGCGGAAGCGCCGGCTCAGGAGCCCGCGCGCGGGGAAGGCGATGCTCGCGGGGAAGGCGGAGAGCGCGGTGGACGCGCGGGACGCGGGCCGGGTGGACCCGGTGGAGGACGCAGCGGCCTCATCGCGACGCCGGTCGAGAGCGAGGGCGTCCTCTTCTTCCCTGCGGGTGGTCGACGCGGCAGCTTCCACGCCGTAGACCTCGCGAAGGCGAAGGGCGTCGTCGAGCAGGGCGACGCGCTGCTCTGGAAAGGCGCGAACGATCTTCCCCACGTGCCTTCGCCGATCGCGTACGACGGCATCCTCTACACGCTGAAGCAGAACGCGGGGATGCTCTCGGCCTTCGATGCGAAGACGGGCGAGCGCCTCTACGGCCCCGAGCGCATGAGCGGCTTCGCGGATGCGTACGCTTCCCCGGTCGCCGCGGGCGGGCACCTCTACTTCAGCGGCCGCGACGGCACCTTCGCGGTCGTCGAAGCCGGCAAGAGCTTCCGCCTCGCCGCGATCAACGAGCTGAAGGACCAGTTCGACGCGTCGCCCGCCGTCGTCGGTGACCGGCTGCTGCTGCGCGGATGGAAGCACCTCTACTGCGTCGGCACTGCGCAGTGAACTTCCTCCGGCGGTCAGCGCAGAGCGGACGGCGCACTGCAGCGCTGGCGCCGGATCTGCTTTGGTTCCTCGGCCGTGAGCCCGCAGCGCTCCGCGAGGCAGCGCAGGTGCTCGGCGGGATCGAAGACCGGGTAATCGCTGCCCTAGAGCACGCGTTCCAGCCCGAGCTCTCGAAGCGGATCTCCGCGCGGGTCGATCTCGTCGGGCCGCGAGAACTCCGTCCCGAGCTTCTTCCCATCGGCGAGGAGCCCGAGGGCGATCACGTACACGTGAGGATCGGCGAAGCCGCTCTTCGATGTCGTTGCTCGATCGGCGGCGTCCAAACGTTCGGAAGCTGCCGGCGCGGAAGCCTCGCGCCGGCAGGCGACGAGCGCGAGCCGCGCCGCGCCAGTGGCGCGGCGCAGGCTGCGGGCGAGCGCGCGAGGAAGCGCCGCGCGCTCAGCTCTGGATGGTTCCGGTGACGAGCTCGCTCGTGCAGAGCGGCAGCGGCGTCCCGAGCGCAGGATCGATGAGCAGACCCTGCCAGTAGGAGACGGATCCGACGAGGAACGGCGAGTTGGGAACGTTCGCTTGCAAGCTCGTCGCCGCGGCGAAGGGGCCGAGGAGCACCTCCTGCGAGCAGTACAACGTGCATCCCGTCGCGCCGAAGAGCCCGAGGTCGAGCGGCAAGGCGATGCCGAGCCATTGGCTGCTCGAGATGCCGCCCATCAAGAAGTAGGGCAGCGGAGTTCCGCTGGTCAGGCCGAGCGTGATGGGTTGACCGACCGCGAGGTTCCCCGTGGTGGCGAGACCGACGACGGTGCTGGTCGAGTCCGCGCAACCGACGCCGCTGCGCACCCAGCCCTGATCGTCGAAGACGATGCGGAACTTGATGCCACCGCTCGTGCTCACCGAGCCGGTGGCCTGACCGGAGTACGACGTGTTGATGCAGCGACCGACGCCGGTCCCGATCGCGGTGCGGCAGTAGGTGCCCGCCACGGCCGAGCGCGCGGTGATGTCGAGGACGATGCTCTCGCCGGGGTTCCACGTGAAGGGAAAGGCCAAGGGGTACTCCACCCATTGATTGACCTGGGTCGTGCCATTGAGGCCGCCTTGGAGCACGGTGTTCGAGAGGTCGGCTTGGACGCGCTGGTCGGGGAGGTTGATCGCCCAGGTCGGCGTGAGCGCGGCTTGCGTCGAGCTCCCGGCGCGGATCACGAACTCCGCGTAGAGCTCCTGGCCCGCGATCTGGATGCCGATGCGCGTGACTTGGCGCGAAGTCGCCGGCAAGCCGGCGAAGGTCGGTGGGCAGAGGATCTGGCCGCGAACCGTGCCGCCGCTCGTGGGCGTGAAGACCGGGTACTGCCCCTGCGGTGCGTTGAGCACCGAATCGGGGTAGTCGACGGTGAGCTGCTGGGCGCTCGCCAGCGGAGCGACGACGGTGATGGCCGCCAGGACGAGGGGGCGGGAGAGAGCGAACGATTGCATCGGGGAGGCCTCCGAGGGGAACGAGAACGGCGCGCCGACGCGGAGCGAGGAGGCGCGAGGTGCTCCGCCCAATCTGATCTCTCACGCCGTTCCGGTAAACTCTCGGCCGCGACAACAGGAAGGAAGGTCTGCCGTGATTCGATCCCTGCTGCTCTTGCTCTGCTCTGCTTCGGGCCTCTTCGCCGCTCAGGAGGGAGCGCCGCCGCCGGCTCCGCCTTCGAACGAGCTCGCGCCGCGCGAGCTCGCGTTCCAGAAGCTCCTCGCGCACGCCGTGCTCGAAGGGCGCTTCACCGTGCACGGTCGCCCGGATCAGGCGGAGGTGCAGAAGGAGCGCTACACGATCGGCAACGTGACCAAGGTCGAGGGCGAGAAGTGGCGGGTCGAGTCGCGCATGGAGTTCATGGGGCGCGACGTCACGTTCCCGGTGCCGGTGCGCGTGCGCTTCGTCGACGACGAGACGCCGGTGATCGTCGTCGATGACTTCGGCTTGCCGGGGATCGGCAAGTACGGTGCGCGCGTCGTGTTCGCCCATGGCGAGTACGCGGGCATCTGGTGGGGGAAGGACTACGGCGGTCAGCTCTTCGGCAAGGTGCTCTCGGGCGCTGCGCAAGCGGGGGCAGTCGGCGTGCTCGGCGATCACAAGAGTGTTCCGGCGCGCAGCGGTGACTGGCCGCAGTTCCGCGGGCCGCAGGCGCGGGGCGTGATGGAGGGGCATGCGTTGCCCGCGAGCTTCGATCTCGCGACCAAGGAGAACGTGCGTTGGCGCATCGAGGTGCCGGGCATGTCGCATGCGTCCCCGGTGATCGTGGGTGAGAAGCTCTTCCTCGTCACGTCGATCCCCGCGGAGGGTGAAGCGAAGCTGAAGGTCGGGCTCTACGGTTCGATCGAGCCCGTCGAGGACGATGGCCCGCAGAAGCTCGCGCTGCTCTGCTACGACAAGCGCACCGGTGAGAAGCTCTGGGAGCGCGTCGCGTTCACGGGCGAGCCGGAGATCAAGCGCCATCCGAAGGGCAGCCATGCGCAGTCGACGCCCGCGGCCGATGGCGAGCGCGTGCTCGCGTTCTTCGGCTCCGAGGGCCTCTACTGCTACTCGCATGGGGGCGAGCTGCTCTGGAAGAAGGACCTCGGGCGTTTGGACGGCGGCTACTTCATGGTGAAGGACGCGCAGTGGGGCTACGGCTCCTCGCCCGTGCTGCACGAAGGCGTCGTCTATGTCATCTGCGACGTCCAGGAGAACTCGTTCCTCGCGGCGCTCGATGCGAAGAGCGGGGAAGAGATCTGGCGCACGCCGCGCGCCGATGTCCCCGGTTGGTGCACGCCGACGATCGACGTGCGCGAGGGCCGCAGCCAGGTCATCGTGAACGGCTGGAAGCACATCGGCGGCTACGACCTCACCACCGGTGCAGCACTCTGGTGGATGAAGGGCAAGGCCGACATCCCGGTACCGACGCCGGTCGTCGCGCACGACACGATCTTCCTCACCAACGCGCACGGCGGTCCGCCGCCGATCTTCGCCGTCGATCCGCTGCACGAGGGCCCGATCGAGTTCACTTCCGAGCCGCCGAAGGGGATCCGCTGGTGGAAGTCGACGGGCGGCAGCTACATGCCGACGCCGATCGTGGTCGGCGATCACCTCTTCTTATCGGGCGACGCCGGCGTTCTCTCCTGCTACGACGCGAAGACCGGCGAGCTGCGCTTCAAGGAGCGCCTCGACACCGGCGGCTTCACCGCCTCTCCGGTCGCCGGCGACGGCAAGCTCTACATCCCGAGCGAAGTCGGCGACATCCACATCGTGAAGGCCGCCCCGACCTACGAGCGCCTCTCCGTGAGCCACCTCGGCGAAGAATGCATGGCCTCACCCGCCATCTCCGAAGGCGTCGTCTACTTCCGCTCCCGCCGTCACCTCACCGCCATCTCCTCGCTCCCCCTCCGCTGAGTCCCACCCCTGCGACCCCGGACGTACGGTGCCAGGAACGTTTTCACCGGGGTCT
>JAEUHW010000345.1 GCA_016793245.1 Planctomycetota bacterium | reverse complement strand
GGGGGGTGGGTTCGCGGGGGGGGGCCCCCCCCCCCCCCCCGGCGCGCCGGGCCCTCGCCCCCGCCCCCGGCACCCGCGGCCCGGCGCTTTTCAGAGCTCGGAGAGCGAGCGACGCGCTGCCGTCTCACGCGGAGTGAGAGCTGAGGATCAAGCGCGAACGCTCGATTGGTCGATCCCAGAGGCGCGCGCAGGTGCACCGCATCGCGCGACCTCTTCGATGCACCCAGGCCGCCCCGATCGACGCCGCGCGACACGCTTCACCACGGGTCTGCTCTCGGCCGCGGCAACCGCCTGCGGACTCCTCGCGCTCGCTTGGCCGGAGAAACCCCCGACGCCGCGTTCCTTGGAGCCCGGGCTCGCACGAGCGAGCTCGCCTCGCGGCGGTGGCTTCGAAGCCGGGCTCATCGCGGCGCTTCGAGAGGCGCGCGATGAACTTCTCCTGCGCGAGCGCGAAGCTCTCGATCGTTCGGAACCTCCGCGAGCCGCGGAAGCTCTCGCTCGCGCCCGCGAGCTGGAGGCGGCGATAGCGCTCCTCGAACAGCTCCGCCGCACGCCTGCGGAGCCCTTCGATGCCGAGCGCGCGGCGCTGCTCTCCGCGACGAGGCTCCAGCTCCTGGGAGCGGAGTTGCCGAGTTGCCGGCACGCCGTGGCAGAGCTCCGTGTGCGCGGAATGCAGGCCGAGCTCGAACTCGCTTGCGTTCAGGGCCTCACCCGCGAGACCGCCGCGGATCCCTCGAGCGCTGCGATCAGGGCAGCGCCGAAGAGCGCCTCCGCGAAGATCGTGATCCGCGCCTTCTCCGACGCGACCTGGGAGCTCTTGGCTCGCGACGCGAGCGCGGCGGAGATCCTCGACGAGCTCCTGCCCCGATTCGCAGCCCGCCTGGAGCCGAGACCCGCGGCGAGCTCGCCTCTGCGGTTCACGCTGCACGCGCGAGAGGCCGATCCACGCCAACTCCTGCGCGAGGCGGCGGGCAGCTTGGGCTGGCGTATCGCCGGCGACTTGGAGAACGACGCGCCGAAGTCCCTGCGCTGGATCCCCTGGAGCGAAGCCCCGTCGTCGGAAGAGCGCGAGGAGATGCTGCGCAGGATCGCCGCCGAGGCTGCCGCGCTGGAACCCGCGTCGCTCGAGGACGCCGTGCGCGCCGAAGCGCGCTTCGTCCGCGCCCGAGCGCTGGAGGAACTCGGCGAGCTCGAGCGCGCGCTCGCGGAGTACGCGTTGCTGGCGGAGCAGAGCGGCGCCGGAGCCTTTGCGCCCGAAGCTCTGCACCGCAGCGCCCTGCTCCACGAGCAGCGCGGCGGACCCGAACTCGCGCTCGCCGCCTGGGATCGACTGCTCGCGCTGGAGCCTGCGGAACCACTGCGCAGCCGAGCGTTGCTGCGCAGCGCCGACCTCCAGCTCGCGCGCGGCCTCCACGACGCGGCGCGCGAACGCTACGAACGCCTCCTGCGCTCGACTCCCGACCGCATCGCCGCGCGCACGGCGCGCCTCGGCAGGCTCGCCGCGCGCTTCCGCCGAGAGCTCGAGCACGCGACGCCGCAGCGCCTGCGCCTGCTCGCCGCCGAGCTCGCGCAGGAAGCCGAAGCGCGACGCGATCCCGCGCTGCGCTCGCGCTACCTCGCGCTCTCTTCGGCCCTCCTCCGTCGCATCGGCGCGACGCCGCTCGCGCTGCGCGAGACGCTGGCGGCCTGCATCGAGGAGCCCGACGCGACGCGGCGCGCGGAAGTGGGCCTCGCCGCGTCCGAGCTCGCCCTCGCGCTGCAAAGCCCCTTGGCTGCGCTCTGGTGCCTCGAGCTCGCGGGATCCAGCGCGTCCCCACGCGGCGCGGAGCTGCGAGAGGCGGCGCGCGCGCTCCTGGGATACGCGGATAGAACGCACGTGAGCGGCTCCATCGAAAGGCCGCTCGACGCCGACGTATCGATCGCCGCGCCCCCGCGCGAGATGGCCGACGGCCAGGATGCCGCGCGCGCGGAGAGTCTCGTCGCAGCGCCTCGCACCGACGCCCTGGATCGCGCGCTCTCTCGCCTGCGCGCGCATCGCGTCACCGCGGAGATCCCTCGATGAGCCCCGTCCCGGAAGGTAGCGCGAGTGCTCTGGACCGCGCGCTGCAGCGCGCGCTCGAACGCGAGCTCCAAGCCGCCGAAGGCGCCGCGCGCCTGCTGCTCGCGAAGTTGGAGCGCGAGGTTCCCGCGGAGCAAGAGCGGGGCGAGCTGCGCTACACGCGCCGCATCCTCGCGCGCTTGAAGGGCATCGCCGAGCTCGCGCGACAGCTCGAGACCTCCGCGCGCATCGCCGAGCCGAAGCTCGAGCCCCTCTCCGTAGGGGGTTGGGTGTGGTCTGCGGTGGAGCAAGCGCGAGGCCAACTGGCCCCGGAGCTGCGTGAAGACTTGGGCTTCACCATCGATCTGGCCGAAAAGAACACACGGATCGGAGGCGACCTCGAGTTGCTCGAACCGATGCTCCGCGAGCTGCTGATCGAAGCAGCGCGGACGGCGGGCGAGTCAGGGCGAGTGCGCCTGCGCGGCAGAAGGCAGGAGGAAGCCTTCTTCCACGTGAGCCTGACCGTGCAGAACCAGAGTGGAGCGCGCTTGCCTCCGCTCGGCGCCGAGCGCGCCGAGCTCTGCTTTGCACGGGCCAGGGCGATCCTCGAGGCCCACGGCGGCAGCGCCGAGCAGGGCCACGACGAGTACGGACGACCGGAGGTGCGCTTGCGCCTGCCGAGCGGGGAACGGGAAGGAGCTCTGCGATGATCGAGAAGGTCTTGTGGGTCGATGCCGGGACGCCGCTGCGCGACGATCTGGTTGCGGTCCTCGGTGAGATGGATGCGGAGATGCTCGAGGCGAAGGACGCGACGCGCGCGCTCGCTCTCGTCGAGTCGCATGCACCCGATCTCGTCGTGACCGGCCTCAGCGGCGAAGGGCGACGGACCTTCGATCGCTTGCGAGCGGATCATCCGCACGTGCCGGTCGTGCTGAGCTGCTCACACGACGCGCTCGCGCAAGCGAGCGAGCTCCTGCGCCGCGGCGCGTTGGGCTGGATCCCGGAAGCATGCCCGCGCGAAGTGCTGCACTCCTTGATGCAGAGCCTGACGCGGCGCCTCCGCCTCGAGCACGAGACCGCGCTCTGGCGCCGGAGCTCGACCGAAGGCGCCGAGCGCGGCGAGCTCTGGATCGGCGAGTCGATGCTCAGCAATCGATTGCTCGAAGGCGCGCGACAGATCGCGCGCGCGAAGACGCCGCTGCTCATCACCGGCGAGACCGGCGCAGGCAAGAGCTGCCTCGCGGCCTACATCCACGCGAACGGTCCGCGCGCCGAGGGCCCCTTCCTGCGCGTGCAGTGCACCGCGTATCCCGAGCCGCTGCTCGAGCGCGAGATCTTCGGTCACGAGCGCAGCGCCGTCGCCGGCGGTCGCGCGCGCATCCCGGGTCGACTCGATCTCGCCCGCGGTGGAACCCTGGTCCTCGACGAGGTCGGCGAGCTCTCGCTGGCGCTCCAGACGCGCCTCCTGCGCTTGCTCGAGCACGAGAGCTACGAGCGCGTCGGCGGCACGAAGACGCTGCGTTCGGACGCGCGCCTCATCGCGACGACCAACCGCAGCCTGCCGAGCCTCGTGCGTCAGGGCGCCTATCGCGAAGACCTGGTGCGGCGCCTCTCGGTGCAGCAGATCCACGTCCCGCCGCTGCGTCAACGCAAGGACGACATCGCCGTGCTCGCCCGGCACTTCGCGCGCTGCTTCGCGTTCGACTCCGGGCTGCCCGAGCCCTCGCTCGACGAAGCGACGCTCAGCGTGCTCGAAGGGCAGGATTGGCCCGGCAACGTGCGCGAGCTCATGAGCTCGGTGCAGCAGCTCGTGCTGCGCGCCCGGGCGATGCAGCAGGACGCCGAAGATCTCCATCTCGCCCTGCTCGGCGACGATCTCGATCCCGAGGCCCGCGACGCCGCCGGCAATCTGGTGGGTCGTCCGCTGGAGGAGATCGAGCGCGAGGCGATCCTCGCGACGCTCGCCGCGACGGGTTGGAACAAGACCGAAGCCTCGCGGATCCTCGGCGTCACGGCGCGCACGATCTCCAACAAGATCAAGATCTACCGCGCGCGCGGCTTCGTGGCGCGCTGACCATACACCGGCGACGGAGGTCCCTTCGACGTGCCGCGCCGCGTTGTCATTGGCCGCGTGCTCGGGGTTGCACTCGCGGCCGCGGCGTTCTTCGGCTTCGGGCTCGCGGCCGTTCACTTCGCCCGGCCGCGTTCCAGCTTCGAGCTCGCGAACGAGCTCGCAGCGCGTGGTGAGCACGCGTTGCGCGAGCGCCTGGACGCGGTCTACGGTGCGGGCGCGATCGAGGTCGCGGTCTTCCTCGAGCTCGATGATGCGGAGCGCGAGCTCGTGCGCGACGAGCTCGATCCCTCCACCGCGGTGCCGCAGCAGCGCGCCGACGGCATGACGACCTACGAATCGAGCCGCGTGCGCGAGCGCCTCGAAGAGCGCTCCCCACGCGTTCGCGCGTGCCGCGCGACGCTGTGCGCCGCGCCGCAGCTCGCGTTGCCCGAAGGAGCCGCGCTCCGTGCGCCCACGGAGGAAGAACGCGAGCAGCTCGCGAGCGAGCTCTCCGCCATCGCCCGCGCGTGCCTGCCCCTCTGCAGCCCACCGGAAGACGCACGGCCCGCCTTCGAGCTCGTGCTGCGCGCGAAGCCCATCGATGCGAACGCGCTCGCGAGCGCCGCGGAGCCGAGCTTGCTCACGTGGCCCCTGCTCTTCGGATCGCTGCTGCTCTGCGGCGTCGCGATCGCAGCGCTGCGACGACAGCGCCAACGCGCGCGTCTACGTCGCGAGGAAGCGGCCGTGCTTCGCGGCCTCGAGCGCGCGCGACGCGTCGCCGCGAATCATCCCGCGCGCGCCGCACGCCTCATCGAGCGCTGGTGCACCCCAGCTCCCGGCACGGACATCTCCGATCGCCAGAGCAGCGCGGCTCGCGACGCGCGCTGCGCCGCGCTGCTCTTGACCGAGCTCGGCGGCGGCATCACCGCGGCCGTCCTCGCCGCCACGAGCCCGGAGACCGCGCGCCGCATCGCGCGGCTCCTCGCCGACGAACCCGCGCGTCTCGCGCTCGACGAGCTAGAGTTCCTGGCCGAGCGCTTCGCCGACGAGCTCGCGGCCGAAGAGCGCCGTCGCGAGCTCCATGCTCCCGCGTTCGCTTCGCTGGCGGACGCGGTCCTCGACCGCGACGAGAGCCGTGCGATGCACACCGAGCTCGCGCGTGCCGCGGCGCGACGCCGGACGTACGCGATCCTCTCCGCCCTGAGCCCAGCTCAGATCGAAGCACGGCTGCGAGCCATGTCCAACGAGGACGCCGACGCGACGCTCGCCGCCCTCCCGCGCGAGCTCGCCGCGCGAGCGCTAAGCACGCTGGATGCCGCCGAGCGCGCCGCGTGGCTCGAGCGCCTCTCCCGCGCTCCCGAGCTCGCGGAACTCGAGCGCGAAGCACGACTCGAGCGCTTGGCCTCAGCGCACGAGACGCCGACGCCGCACGAGAGCTCCCTCCGCGCCGCCGCGCGCGCGGCGCGCGTCCTCGCGCGCTGGCCCCATGCCGAACGCAGCGCTGCGCTGCACGAGCTCGGCGCTCGAGCTCCCGAGCTCGCGAGCCGCGTGCGCGAGCAGCTCGTCGTCTTCGAAGACCTAGCACAACTCGGCGCCGAGGAGCTGCGCACGCTGCTCGGCTGTCTCGAGCTCGGCGAGCTCGCGCTCGCGCTGCGCGGCGCTCCCGCGGAGGTCGAAGCCGCGATCGAACGCGCGCTCTCGCCGCGAGTGCGCGAACGCCTGCGCGAAGAGCGTTCCAGCGCCGGCGAACCCGCGTCGCAGGACGTGTGTCGTGCGCGCGCGCACCTCGTGGCCGAGCTGCGCGAGCTCTTCGAACGCGGCTCGGTCGAGCTCTCCGGCGCCCCGACCTCCGAGGCCTCGGCTCCATGAACGCACTCCGGCCTCTCCGCCGCAGCGCGCTGCGCTGCGCCCTGACCGCCATCGCCGTCTGCGGCGCGATGCTCGGCATCCTCGCCGCGGAAGGGCGCTTGTCCTACCTCCGCGAGCAGCTCTTCGGCGCGAGCGCGCGCGGCGAAGCGGAGCTCTCGCGAGCGCCGGGCACCGCGGTCGCCTTGCCGCATCTCGCCGCGTCGACCGCGTTCTTCTCCGTGCCCGCGCCTTGCGACGCGCAAGCTCTCGCGAGCTTGGAGCGCGAGCTCCAGTCGTTGCAGTCCAGCCAGCGCGAGCGCCTGCGCGAGCTCGAGAGCCGAGCGTGCGATCTCGCGGAACGCGAGGCGCACTGCGCGGCCGAGGAAGCGCGCCTCGCGCGAGCGAAGGAGGAGCTCCAACGGCTCGCCGAGCGCATGGAGCTCCGCGCCGCCGAGATCGAGCGCGAGATGGGTCGCTACGAAGCCGCCACCGAGGCCGCGGACCGCCGCGCCGCTCGCGCGCTCTCGGAGATGGAGCCCGCCGCGGCGGCCGCGATGCTCTCCGCCGGCAGCGATCCGACGGAAGCCGCGCGCGTCTTCGCGCAGCTCCCCGCCGATCAGCAAGCGTCGATCGCCAACGCCTTCGACGAGGAGCAGCGCGCGCGCTTCTGGCCCGCGTGGCTGCGCGTCGAGCGCGCGCGCGCGATGGCTAACGGGAGGAAGACGCGATGAACGCACTGCGGCTCGGCCCGTGGCTCGCTCGCGCGCGTTCGCTCGACCGCGCGACCTTCGGCGGTCTCCTGGCCGGCGTCCTCGTGCTGGGCGCCGCGCTCTCGCTCGGCGGCTCCCTGCGCTCCTTCCTCGATCTGCCGTCGCTGCTTCTGGTGCTCGGAGGGACGCTCGCGGCGACGCTCGTGCAGCATCCGCTGGCGACGCTGCGCGATGCGCTGCGCCAAGCGCGCGCGGCCTTCGTCGAAGGGCCGCTCGCGAGCGAACGCACGCTGGACGAGCTGCTCGAGCTGGCGCGTCGCGCGCGCCGCGACGGGCTCCCGGCGCTGGAGGCGGATCTCGCGAGCGTCTCGGATCCGTTCTTCCAACGCGCGCTGCGCCTGCTCGTCGACGGCTTCTCGCCGGAGCTGGTGAAGGACGTGCTCGAAGTCGAGCACGAGCACGAGATCGCGCGGCTCGAGGAAGGGCGCGCGGTGTTCGAGCACATGGCGAGCTGCGCGCCTGCGTTCGGAATGATCGGCACGGTGATCGGGCTCGTGCAGATGTTGCAGCGCCTCGACGAGCCGCGCGCGATCGGCGGCGGCATGGCCGTCGCGTTGCTCACCACGCTCTACGGCGCGGTCCTCGCGAACCTGATCTGCGCGCCGCTCGGCGGCAAGCTCGGCGCGCGCGCGCGCGCCACCGAGATGCGCCGGCTGCTGCAGATCGAAGCGATCGTCGCGATCCAGAGCGGCGAGAAGCCCTCGCTGCTCCGCGAGCGCTTGCTCGCCCATCTCGAGAAGGACGCGGCGCGCGAGCCCGCGAGCATCTCGTGATCGCGCGAGCGGAACGCCCGCGACGAGCGACGCGCCGCGCTCACGCGAAGGAAGCGCCGTGGGCTCCGACCTTCGCCGACCTCGCCGCGCTGCTCCTCGGTCTCTTCGCGCTCCTCGTCGCGCTGCACGAGCCCGACTTGGAGCGCTTCGCCGCGCTGCGCGCGGAGCATGACGGCGGCTCGGGCGCGAGCGCGCCGCGCGGCGAACGCGCGGGTCGCGGGGCACGTCCGCGCTTGCGCGAGCGCCTGGCCGCGTGGAGTCGCGCGCACGGCGCTCAGGTGACCCTGCTGCGCGACCAAGACGCGGCGCAGAGCGGCGTCTGGATCGAGCTCGCAGCTCCGAACTTGCACTTCCCTCCCGGCTCCGCCGAGCCGAGCGGCGCGCTGCGAGCGGCCCTCGCGGAGCTGCCGGCGGCCATCGATGACGAGCTCGCGCGCGTCGAGGTCGGCGGCCATCTCAGCGCCGACGAGAGCGCGCGCGAGTCGCTCGCCGCACCCTCGCCGCTCGCGCGCTCGCGCGCCGAGGCGGGCCTCGCGTTGCTCCGCGACAGCGGCCTCGCGGCGCGGACCCTCAGCAGCGCGAGCTATGCCGCGCTCTTCCCGCCCGCCGACACCGACCCCCGCACGCCGGAAGGGCGCAGCGCCGCGCGCCGCTTGAGCTTGCGCCTCGAGGAGCTCGCGCCGTGAGCGCGCTCGTGCGCCGTTCACGGCGACGGTTGCGGCCGGCGTCCGCGCGCTCCACCAGCGCGCTCTCGTTCGCCGACTTGATGGTGAACCTGCTCACCTTCTTCGTGCTGCTCTTCGCCTGGTCGAAGCCCGCCGACGGCGCGCGCTTCTCCGCGGGCCTCGGCGGCTTCCTGCACCACCTCGACTCGTGGGGCCTCCCGCCGAGCGCCGAGGACGAGCAGCTCCGCGAGGAGCGCATCCGCGAGCTCGAAGGGCGCTTCCGCCTCCTCGCGCCGCGCCGCGAGGCGCGAGGCGAAGCCCCGCGCTTGCCGCTCGCGGGCGCTCTGCCCTTCACCGAGGGCGGGCTCCTGCCGCGGATCGCGCGCTTCGAACCGGGCTCCGCCGCCATCGAGGACGCGGCACCGCTCGCCGAGCTGGCGCGCGCGCTGCGCCAGGAGGGGCTGGGGAGCGTGCGCCTCGAGCTGGTCGAGCCCGCCGCAGGCGGAGTCGCCGACCTGGTTCTCGCCGCCGCGCGACTCGAAGCGGGACACGCTCATCTCGTGGCTCTCGGCTTCGCCCCGGAGCGGATCGCCACGGCTCGACTCGCGTCGCGGAACGCGGAAGGCGGAGCGCAACTCGACCTCCGCCTCCTGCGCCGCGTCCCGCCGCGCTGAGGATCGGGCGTCGCGCTGCGCTCGGAGTTCGCTCGGCGATCGGCTATCTTCTCCGCCTCTTCTTCACTCCGGCGAGGCCCCGAGCAGCCCCATGGCGCAGATCTACGACTCCATTCTCGACACCATCGGCAAGACCCCGATCGTGCGGCTCTCGCGCATCGGGCGCGGCCTCCCGGTCGAGCTGCTCGCGAAGTGCGAGTACCTGAACGCCGGCGGCTCGGTGAAGGACCGGATCGGCGTGCGCATGGTCGCCGACGCGGAGAAGAGCGGGCGCATCCAGCCCGGCATGACCTTGATCGAGCCCACCTCCGGCAACACCGGCATCGGGCTCTCGCTCGCGGCGGCCGTGAAGGGCTACCGCATGATCATCACCATGCCGGAGAAGATGAGCCGCGAGAAGCAAGTGGTGCTCGAGGCGCTGGGCGCCGAGATCATCCGCACGCCCACCGAGGCGGCGTGGGACGCGCCCGAGAGCCACATCGGCGTCGCGCAGCGCTTGAAGCAGGTGATCCCCCGCTCCGACATCCTCGATCAGTACTCGAACCCGTCGAACCCGCTCGCGCATTACGAAGGCACGGGCCAGGAGATCGTCGAGCAGCTCGACGGCAAGCTCGACTACCTCGTCGCGACGGCGGGCACCGGCGGCACGATCACCGGCATCGCGAAGAAGCTGAAGGAGCAGATCCCCGGCGTGAAGATCATCGGGGTCGACCCGCACGGCTCGATCCTCGGCGGCGGCACCGAGATCCACTCCTACAAGGTCGAGGGCATCGGCTACGACTTCATCCCCGACGTGCTGGATCGCAGCCTCGTCGACGAGTGGATCAAGACCAACGATCGCGACTCCTTCCTCACCGCGCGCCGTCTGATCCGCCAGGAGGGGCTCCTCGTCGGCGGCTCGTGCGGCGCCGCGGTCTGGGCGGCGATGCAAGTCGCGAAGCGCGCGAAGCCCGGTGCGCGCATCCTCACGATCCTGGCGGACTCGGTGCGCAACTACATCACGAAGTTCGTCGACGATCGCTGGATGCGCGAGAACGGCTTCGTCGAGGCCGAGTGGTCGGTCGGCACGGTCGGCGAAGTGCTGCGTGCGATGCCCCCGCGGAAGCTCCACACCGCATCCGTCTCGCACACCATCGCCGAAGCCGTCGGCGTGCTGAAGACCGAAGGCATCTCGCAGCTCCCCGTCGTCGACGACGACAAGCTGGTCGGCATCGTGACCGAGCTCGACTTGCTGACGAAGCTGGTCGAAGGTCGCGCCTCGATGCAGACCAAGATCGCCGAGGTGATGAGCCGCCGCGTCACGACCTGCGACGTCGAGGAGCCGGTCTCCTCGTTGCCCGAGCGCTTCCAGCGCGGCGAGGTGGCTCTCGTCGTCGATGAGAAGAAGAACCTCCTCGGCCTGCTCTCGAAGGTCGACTTGATCGAGTACCTCGCGCGGCGTCGCTGACCCTTCGCGCGAACGCGCGCCCGAGAAGTAGAGTTCCACCGCCATGCCGCTGCTCGACCGCGAGGGGATCCTCGCCTTCTACGAACGTTCGCGGCACGAGCTGAGCCAGCACGGGCTCTGGTTCCTAGGCGGCGAGCCGAACACGCAGTCCGCGGAGCAGTTCGCGACCGCGCAGGTCCGCTTCCTCGTCGCGCGCCTCTCGACCTACCGCGACACCGCCGCGTCGATCACGCACGGCCTGCTCGCGCAGATCGCGCGCGACGTGCCGGGGCTCTACACGGACTACGCGTGGATGCCGCCGCCGAAGGACTTGGCGCGCTTCGAGCGCGCGGGGATCCCGGCCTGGACCGCGACGACCTCGAAGCAGCCGCCGACGCGCTTCGACGTGATCGGCATCTCGAACTCGATCGCGCAGGAGCTGCTGAACCTCCCGCGCCTGCTGCACGCCTCGGGCCTGCCGCTCTGGAAGCAGGAGCGCCTGCAGGACGAGAGCGTGCCGATCCTGCTCCTCGGCGGCAACAACTCCGCCGCCGCCGCCGTCGTGCACGGCGATGCGCGCGGTGGCGACACCGGCGGCCTCGTCGATGCGGTGCTCGTCGGCGAAGCCGAGGAAGCGCTGCCGCGCTTCCTCGAGGTGGTGCTCGAAGGGAAGCAGCAGGGCCGCACGAAGCGCGAGATCCTCGCGCGCTGCCACGGCGTCGTGCCCGGGTTCTACGAGCCCGATCGCTATCGCTATGTCTATGGCCCAGCCCCCGCGCGCGAGAACGGCAACGCGCCGCGCGGCACGCGCCTCGAGCGCATCGAGCCCGTGGATGCTCTCGTCGAGTTCCCGGTGAAGCGCGCGCTCGTGCACGACCTGAACAAGGTGCGGCTCAACGAAGAGGCGCCGATCCCCTACGACGAGGACTCCGCGGGACGCTCGGCGCTGCCGATCGACATGGGCTGCCCCGCGTTCTGCTCGTTCTGCCGCGAGGGCTGGGAAGTGAAGCCCTATCGCGAGCGGAGCCCCGAGAACTTCGTCGCCGGCTTGAAGCGCGCGAAGGCGCTGCAAGGTCTGCACACCGCGGACCTGATGTCCTACAACTTCAACATGCACACGCGCTTCTACGATCTCCTGGCGAGCACGCTGGGAGTCGTCGACGCGGTGACGATGAAGAGCCAGCGCTTCGACATCCTCGCCGAGGACCCGCAGATGGCGGGCGTGCAACACGCGGCGGGGAAGTCGCAGTTCACCTGCGGGCTCGAGGGGATCTCCGAGCGCCTGCGGCGCTTCCTGCACAAGAACTTGACGCGCGAGCAGATCCTCGAGGCCTCGCGCGGGATCTTCGAAGCGAAGGCGCGCGAGCTGAAGATCTTCCTGATCGCCACGGGGCGCGAGGAGCAGGCCGACTTCGACGAGTGGAGCGAGCTCCTCTCCGCGTTGCTCTTGGTGCGCGGTCAGCGCCCGACGCGCATCCTCGCGAGCCTGACCCCGCTCCTGCCGATGCCGAACACGCCTTCGCAGTATCTGAAGAGCGTGCCGATCGTGCCGGAGACGAACCCGATCGTGCAGGAGATCAAGCGCATCTGCGAGCGGCAGGGCGTCGAGTTCCGCACCGCCATCGAAGGCGATGAGAGCCCGGTGGCGCAGGTGCTGTTGCTCGGCGATCGCCGCGTGACGCCGGTGCTGGTGCGCGCGGGCCTCGAACGACACGCGCTCTTCACCGATGGCGTGCCGAGCGGCCTCGCGAACTTCTTCCACCGCGAGCTCGAAGCGGCCGGGATCGATCTCGAGTCCATGCTCGGCGAGAAGGACGGCGCGCGCGTGCTGCCGTGGCAGGACATCGATACGGGAGTTCCGCAGAGCTTCCTCTGGCAGAAGTACCAGGAGATGGTGCGCGACTCCGAGACGGAGTACTGCCTCGATCGCCACACCGTGCGCGGCAAGTGCTTCCACTGCGACGCCTGCCCCACGAAGGCGCACGTGAAGGCGCTCGTGCGCCGCGACATCGCCCCCCCGCCGCACGGCGAGACCTTCGAGCGCCTGAAGGACGTGCGGCGCGAGCCGCTGCAGCGCCTCTTCCGCGTGCAGGTCCCACGGCGCCTCGGCGCGGCACCATCGCGCTTCCTGCAAGCGACGCTCGTGCGTGCGCTGCTGCTCGCCGAGCCCGCGCTGCTCGAGCGCTACCTGCACCCCGGACCGGCCTTCGAGCCCTTCGGCCGCGGCGGCTTCGTCTTCGGCGAACGCGTCTTCGCGCTCGCGTTCCGCCGCGATACGCCGCTCGAGCTGCTCGAGCGCGCGACGGACGGAGCCGCGGCCCATCTGCAGGACCTCCACCTGATCGAAGCGGGCGCCTTCGATCCCGAGCTCCTCGAACCGCGAACCGTCTCGCTCGTCGCGCGCCCCGCGCATGCGCGCGCACGGCAGGAGCTCCGCGCCGCCGCGGCGGCCGGCCTCGCCGCCGCGCGCGTGAAGCACACCGAGCGCCGCGACGAGCGCGGCCGCCGCTTCGAGCTCCACGGTGCGAACAAGCTCGGCGTCCGCGAGCTCCTCGTCGACGAGCTCGAAGGCGCGCTGCACCTCACCCTCGATGTCCGCGACGAGATGCGCCCCACGCTCACCGCCCTCCTCCCCAAAGGCCCCGTCGAGCTCGAGCTCGTCGATCAAATAGGGGTCTGACCCCTATTTGATCGGAAGGACCGCCATGCACGCACTCCTGACACCCCTGCTCGCGGCACTTCTGCTCCCCCAAGACGAGCTGCGCTGGTGGAAAGGGAACACGCACACGCACACGGTGCTCTGCGGCCACGCGGACTCGACACCGGAGGCGGTCGCCAAGTGGTATCACGACCGCGGGTGGAACTTCCTCGTGCTCTCCGAGCACAACAAGTTCATCGATCCCGCGACGGTGAAGCTGCCCGAGAACGCACGAGCGGACTTCCTGCTCGTCCCCGGTGAGGAGATCACCGGCCCGAAGACGATCCACACCACCGCGTTCGGCGTGCGCGAGCTCGTGCCCTGGGGCTTCGATTCCTCGCAGAAGCACGCGATCGTCCAGAACCACGTCGCGGTCGCCCGCGCCGCCGGCGGCGAGGCCATCGTCAATCACCCGAACTTCAAGGACGCGCTGGTCTTCGAGGACCTGCGTCCGGTAAAGGACCTGAAGTTCTTCGAGCTCTACAACGGCCATCCCACGGTCTTCAACTTCGGCTCGGCGAAGAACCCGCCCACCGAGGTGCTCTGGGCCGATCTCCTCGACGCCGGGAACCGGATCTACGGCGTCTCCTCCGACGACGCGCACCACTTCCAGAAGTGGGCCGCGAAGGAGTCGAACCCGGGGCGTGGCTGGATCTTCGTCCGCGCGAAGGAGCTCTCGACCGAGGCGCTGCTCGCGGCGATGCGGGCCGGCGACTTCTATGCTTCGAGCGGCGTCGTGCTCCAAGAGCTCCGCATCGATGCGCAGAGCTATCGCGTGCGCATCGACGAGGCGGCGACGGCGCGCGAGCTCGCGAGCGAGATCCTCTACGGCCACGTGACGCCGCGCGGCGAGAACGACGCCCGCGCGCCCGAGGGCTGGAAGATCGAGCTCGTCGGTCCCGCGAACCGCGTGCTCGCGACCGAGCTCGGCACGAGCGCCGAGTTCCCGCGCAGCGCCGAGCACGCGTACCTTCGCGTCCGCATCACGCGCTGGCGCCCCGCGAAGGACGGCGGCCTCGAGAGCTTCTACGCCTGGACGCAGCCCGCGTTCCGCGCCGAAGCAGAGTCCTTCCCCACGCCACCGACGAAGAAGGGCCTGCAGGTGCAGATGGCGGACGACGCGCTGTCGCTCGGCATCCGCCACGCCGCGTTCAATGCGCAGCTCGGGCATCTCCTCACGACGAGCGCGAACACGAATGCGAGCGCGAACTTCGCCGTGGAGAGCGAAGGGCAGCGCTTCTACTGGCAGGAGGACGCGCTGCGCGCCCTCGACGAGCAGGTGCGCCCCTTCTCGAACGCCGGCGCCGTCGTTTACTTGATCCTCCTCGCGCGGAAGACCGGCGACGCCGCGATCGATCGCCTGCTGCTCCACCCTGGCATGCGCGCCGACTCGCCGAACCAGCTCGGCGCCTTCCGCAGCACCGACGAGCCCGGCCGTGAAGCGCTGCGCACGCTCCTGCGCGCCCTGGCCCGACGCTACGCCGCTCGCTCTCCGCACGGCACCGTCCACGGCTGGATCGTCGGCAACGAAGTGAACTCGCATCGCTGGTGGTATGACCTCGGCCCCGCCGACCTCGCCACCGTCGCCGACGCCTACGAACGCGCGGTAAGGGCCGCGCACGAAGCGATCACCGCGGAGAACCCCGCCGCGCGCATCTATCTCTCGCTCGAGCACCACTGGAACGAGCGCTACGCCGCAGGCAGCGAGCTCGAGGCGGTACCCGGTCGCGCGCTGCTCGTTCAATTCGCTTCTCTCGCGCGCGAGCGCGGCGACTTCGGCTGGCACCTCGCCTTCCATCCCTATCCCGAGAACCTCTTCGAGCCGCGCACCTGGCTCGACCAGAGCGCGACACCGAGCGATGACAGTGCGCGCATCACCTTCAAGAACCTGGAGGTGCTGACGCAGTTCCTCGAGCGAGCGGAGCTGCGCTTCGGTGGCGAGCCGCGCCGCGTCATCCTCTCCGAGCAGGGCTTCCATGCCCCCGAGCGCGAGCACGGCGAACGCGATCAAGCCGCGGCCTTCGCCTACGCGTGGCAGAAGGTGCAAGCGCTGCCCGGCATCGACGCGCTGATCCTCCATCGCCACGTCGATCACGCGCACGAAGGCGGTCTCAATCTCGGGCTCTGGACGCGGCGGGAGGGCAGCGTGTGCACGCCGGAGCGGAAACGCGCGCTCTACGAGGTGTACCGCGACTGCGACGGGCCGCGCAGCGCAGAAGCGCTGCGCTTCGCGCTGCCGGTGATCGGCGTCGCGAGCTGGAGCGAGATCGACCCGCTTCCGCGCTGAGCAAGTCCACCGAGGTCCGAGCGATGCGTACCCAAGTTCTCTCGGCGCTCGTCGGCGGCGGCATCACCGCGGCGGCCCTGCTCTGTTTTCCAGCGCTCTTCGGATCAGGCCCTGAAGCACCGCCTTCGGGAGCAGGGGTGCTGGCCCCTACCGCTGCGACTTCGACGTCCACGCCGCCGGCGCTCGAGGCTCCGCAGCGCTCGGCGGAAGTCGTGCGCGACGTAGGGGCAGGTGAGCTCTTCTCCGCCGCACTGATCGCCTACTTCCATCGCGAGCTCGCGGTGCACTGGCAGCGCAGCTTCGGCGCCACGCCCACCGCAGAGGAGTCGAGCGCGCAGGAGCAGCGCTTCCGCGAGAAGGTGCTCGATCTGCCGCGGACGCTCGCGAGCTGGGAAGAGCGCGCGCGGAGAGACCGCGCCGAAGCGCAGGCAGCGCGAGCGGGGCTCGATGCCATCATCGCGAGCCAGGATGGCCCGGCGTTGCTCGAGCTCATGGAAGAGCGCAACGAAGACCTCGGTGTCTTCGACCGCGAGCTCTCGCAGCTCGAGAGCTGGCTCGCCCCGCGCGCGCAGGGCGGAACCCTGACCGGCGAGAGCTTCGCCCAGAACGGATCGGCAGAGGACGTGACCGTCGGCGTCGAGATCCTCTTCGGCCCGGGGCTTCACGACTTCGATCCGGCGCGACTCAAGCCCAAGAAACTCCATGGCTTCCCGAGCGATGTCACCATCCGCGGTGTCGGCATCGATCGCACGCTGCTGCGCCTCTCGACCGATTTCGATCTCTACGGGCGCGCACATCGCTTCGCGTTCCGCGATCTGACGATCGACGTGCCGAGCCTCTACTTCTTCGATCACCGTCAAGGCGCGGTATCCCTGCGACTCGAGCGCGTCCGCGTCGTTGGCTTCGATACCGGCGCGGGAGGCAGCCTTGCGTTCGGACTCAATGACGGGGCCTTGCTGCTTGCGACTCAGTGCGAGTTCCTCGGCGGCTACGGCAGCTATCCGGGCTCGGGAAATCTCTGGCGCGGCTCGAACTTCATCGCTCGCTTCGATAACTGCCGCTTCGCGCTCGTGAACCTCGAGCTGAATCACCTCGGCCACGGTCGCGCGCTCTTCCGAAGCTGCACCTTCGAGGAGATGAGAAGCGATCCGCAGCTCGCATCTTCATCGCGAGCTCGCTTCGATGGCTGCACGACCGGTGCGCTCCTCGATCCTGCCCAGCAGCTCCCCCTGCCGCAGAAGCGCCTCGGCGACCTCTTCGATTTCCTCCGCTGAGCGTGCGGAGCGAGAGTCAGCGCAGCCCCCGGATCACTGCATCCGCCGGAAAGAGCTCTTTCACCAGCCCCACGAGCTGCTGGTTCACAGGATCGAAGTCCTCCCACGGCCGCGGGAACGCGTCCGCCGCGCTCTGCACCCCGATCCCCCACATCTTGCACTCGAAGCAGAGCGCAAGATCGAGCGTGCGCGCTCCGCTCCAGACGCGCAGCAAGACCCCCGGCGTCGGATCGCAGCCCTTCGCCATCTCGAGCTCGTAGGAGTCGTCATCGAAGAGGAGCCGCTTCACGAGCTCGCGTTGCGCGGAGTCCAGCTGGGGCCCGCGGGCGAGCAAGCGCATCCCCGCGATCAGATGTTCGCCCGAGGGCTGCGCGCCGAGCTCGCGCTGCACGCGGAACGACTCCACGCGCTCCGCGCCCTTCAAGATCTCCACGGCGGTCTCGCCGAGGAACGCGCGCGCGCCGGCACCGGGTTCGCGCACGCCTTCACCCGTAGAGCACCCGAACAAGATCGTTGCCGCCAAGCAGAGCAGCGCGGTGCGCATCGGGTTCTTCATCGGAGCTCTCCCGTGGGAACGGCGCTCAGCTCCGCGGCTCGAGTGGAGTCAGCTCGAGCTTCCGAAACGCACACGGCGCGCCCTCGGCCTGGATCGCGATCTGCCCGTGATCCGCGGTGCAGTCGAAGCCGTGGTTCACCTTGTCGCCATTCACCCACACCTCGACCTCGCGCCCGCGGCACTCGATCACCATCGTGTTCCACTCGCCGGGCGGCTTCTCGTTGCCGTCGGAGAGGTTCTTGATGCGGCGCGCCTTGTCGCCGTCGACGCCCCAGCGATCCTTCGGCCCGCGCCGAGCTTCCATGTCGGGCACGGTGATGTCCTCGCCGATGCACCAGAAGTCGCCGGCGTTGCCGACGTGCATCTGCACCTCGATCGACTGCGGGAACATCCCGTAGAGCCGCCGCGGCGTCGAGCTGTGCACGAGCACGCCGCAGTTCCCCGGCTCGCCGAGCCAGCGGTACTCGACGACGAGGCGGTAGTCGCGATAGCTCGCGTCGGTGATGAGATGGCCGCCGGGCGAGCCGTTGCTGATCAGCATTCCGTCGCGGATCTCGAACGACGCGGGGACCTTCTTCCCTCCGTCGGCATCCGGGACATCGGCATGCCAACCGCGGAGGTCCGCGCCCTCGAAGAGCGAGACCGTCTCCGGCGCGGAGGAGCACGCCGAGAGGAAGAGCGCCGAGAGTCCGAGGAGCGCGCCGGTGGCGCGCGCGAGCACGTGGGTGAGCATGCGCGGGAGCCTAGCAGCGCGCCGCAGCTCTCCGCGAGAGGACGCAGGAAATCGGACGCGGGGCTCGCGCTCTCGAAGACCGGCGCTGCTTCCAGCTCGAGAGCTCGGTTACCCGCGCACCTCCGGTCGATAGTCGGGGCCGCGCGCTGCGATCCCCCTTCGCCTCCTTCCCCGCCGGGAGGCGCGCACACGTCGAAGCGGCCCCACCCTTCCTCGACGCAACGGAGCTTCGCCCATGTCGCTGCGCCCCCTCGCACGCCACCTCGAAGAGCACGCCGACGAGATCGCCGATCAGCTCGTCCGCGCCGTGCACCAGCGCGCCGAGCTCGCGAGCCATCGCCGCCTCGCGGAGCCAGAGCTGCGGGCGCTCTTCCTCCGTCTCGTGCAGCTCCTGGCGGAAGCGCGAGAGCGAGCTCCGGAGCTCGCCCACTCACACGAGCTGGAAGCCCTCGGCCGACAGCGCTGGCGAGAGGGCAT
>JAEUHW010000276.1 GCA_016793245.1 Planctomycetota bacterium | reverse complement strand
GAACGCAGAGGAGGCGTCTTTGGTTTCATACAAAGTTGGAATCTTGAATGCGCGACGTTGTTCGCTGCCCGATCTCACTGCGCCGCGCGGGCGACGAACCGATGTCTCTCGACGTGGTTCAAGCGTCGACGATCGCTCTCTCCCGTAGCATGAGTCTCGGAGCCCCCGCCTCCCGCGGGCTCCGAGACGGCGCACGCTGTCTATCGACGTAGCGGAGCCGCATCCGGAGGCGATGCGAGCGACGTGACGGCCGCGCTCGCTCACCAATCGCGTTCGATGTTGAACCCGCTTCGACGCGCGATGGCGTTCGATGTCGTGCACGCGCGGCGGGCGCGGCGCTTGCTTCGCCGGAGGGCTGGCGGAGCGGTCGTCGCGCAACTCGCGTGCGACGTTTTGCCCACGTCACGAGTTCGGGCGTCGTTCTCGCGTCGACGCGACACGCGAGCGCGAGACGACGAACGCAAGACCGCGCATGCGCTACGCCCGGCCTTCCGGCGAAGCAAGCGCCGCGCCCGACGCGCGCCACGGACGTCGATGAGGTTCGGGAGTCGACGCGCGTGCCGCGCGAGAGATGAGGTGGGAGCGTTCGGACGTCGACGCGTGATCCACGTCGAGAGACACGCGGTTCGTCGCCCGCGCGGCGGTGGTCCGGTGTGCCTCAGCGTGCGCGCCCGTGGCTTGATTGAGCGAGGTTCGCTCGAGGTCGGCCGGCGTGCATGGTGTGCGGCAGTTCGTGGATGCCGATCAGGCCGTGGCGGCGCCAACCGGTGGTGAGCAGCCAGGTCGATGCGGGCGCAACGGCGGCCACCACTGGCGCCGTTGGAATCGCGGCGATCGACGGACGCTCCTCCAACCATCGAACACGGGCGCGCTCGAGCACAGATCGATCGGCGACTGCGGCACGACGCCTTGCTTCTTGCCGTTCCGGAGTACGTACCGCAGCGCGTTCCGACCTTATGCGGGCATCGAGATGGCCTCGTCTTGATCGCGATCGGGGAACACCTTGCCGCGGCGGCCTCAGCGCTTGTTTGACGCTCGGCTGGGGCGAGAGGCTCGACCAGGGGGAGACGTGGGAAGGCGGGCGAGGGGCCGCTCGTGGCTCGGGGCCGGGCCTGCGCGCTTGACGCTCTCCCACGAGGCCGCATAGAAGGGAAGGTCCTCGAACTCGCTCGTTCCCCATGCACGCGACTCGTTCTCACCGCAAGACTTCGCCGTTCCGGGCTCTGGCCTGGACGGTGCTGGCGTTGCTGGCGGCGAGCTGTCTGCGCGTGGTGGTCATCTGTTCGGGACCTTGCTGCGAGGCGCATGTCCAGATCGCGTTCGCCGAGCGTAGCTGCTGCGCGGAGCGTGCGGGCGGCTGCTGCGCGGCGAAGAAGGCGTCGTCGAGAGCGAGCGAGAGCGCGTCGGAGGAGCGGCGTTCGTGCTGCGTCCCGACGAGCTGCTGCGAGGAAGAGCAAGAGCACGAGCGGGAGCCGGGCGCAGGAGAGCAGCTCGAGCGCGCGGGTTCCTGCTGCACGAGCTCGCCGGTGGATCTGGCCTATGGGCCGCTGCCGCTGCCGCCGAGCTGGTGGGGCGCCTCCGAGCTCGCCGAGCTGACGATGGTTCCTCCGGCGTGCGCGGCGCGGGTTCCCGCGATGGGGTACGCTTCTCCTCGAGCGACGCTCGCGGATCGGCTCGTCGATCCACCGCCATTGCAGAACCTGCGCGCGATCGTCTCCACCACACTGCTCCGGATCTGAGACGGGACCGAGTCTCGCCGCGCCGACGCGCGGCGAGCGGCGTTCGCGTCGTCGGCAGCTCGCATGGCTCCCGGCGCGCAACCCTCGCGGTCTCGCCGATCCCTTGCTCCTCGTGTCGATGTGCCGCTGGCGCGGCGAGGAGCAGAGCTGCTCCAGGTGGAATCGATGTCTCCCGAACTCCGTGTCCGGTTCTCTGCGCCCCGCGCCGGGCTGCTCGCCATGGGCAGCATTCTGCTCGCTGCGTGCGAGAGCTACGAAGCCGCGCCGGTCGAGCTCCGTTCGATCGGGCCCGAGCTCGCGCAGCTCGAAGTGCCGGCCGAGCTTGATCTCGAAGGCGCGTTGCGCTTCGCCGAGGAACGCGATCCCGAGCTCCGGCGTCGCGCTCATGAGGCTCGCGCGGCGCTGCTCGACGTGCCCGGGTTCGAGCTCATGTACTCCATGGGGACGCGCGATGGCATGGCCGATCTCACGATCGATCCGGCCGAGCTCTTCGGGCTCCTGCAGCGCGGCGCGGCGTTCGACAGCGCGGAGGCCGAGCGCGCGCTGCTGGTCGCCGAGTGGGCGGAAGCGCGCTGGCGCCTCGGCACCGAGCTCGCCGCGATCTACCTCGCCGCCGAGCGGCTCGAGCAGCTCCGTGCACCGCGCTTCGATGTCGACGAGCGCGCCTTCGAGCGCGCAGGGCTCGCCTCGCCGAACGCGGTCGCGCGCCTGCGTTCCGCGCGCCTCGCTGTCGAGCTCGAGCAGCAGGAGATCGCGGCCGAACGCGAGCGCTTGCGCGCGCGCTTCGCGCGGCGCCTCGGCGTGCCGCGCGAACGCGCACCGCGGATGCGCTTCGAGGTGCAGGCGGCGGGTGAGTTCCAAGCAGAGGCGCAGGTCGCGGTCGACTTCGCCGCGCGCCCCGATCTCCGCGTCGCGGAAGCGCGCTACCTGCGCGCGGAAGCCGCGCTCTACGAAGCCGCAGCGGCGCAGTATCCGCGCCTCCGTCTCGGGCCCGAGTGGATGATCGGCAGCTCTTCGTGGGGCGGCATGTTCCAGGTGTATCTACCGCTCGACGCGGGGGGCCCGGTGCGCGCCGCACGCGCGCGACGCGAGGCGGCGCGCGCCGAGCTCGACGCGACCTGGCTCGCGGCGGAAGAGGAGCTGCGCCTCTTGGAGCAAGACCTGGCCCTCGCGTCCGCGCGCACGCGCCAGCTCGAAGAAGCGACGCGCGCTGCCGAGCTCGCGCTCCAGAGCGCGCGCGCCGAGCTCGAGCTGGGCGCCGGTGCGTTCGAGATGGTCGCCGAACGCGCCGCGATGGTCGTGCGCGAAGCCGGCGAGCGGCGCATGGCGCAGCTTCGCGAAGCGGAGTTGCTGGCGCGCGCCGGAGCGCGCGGCGGCGCCGTGCCGTATGCGCGAGAGCGCGCCGAGCTCGTCGCGGAGGGCCGGCCATGAGCACGCTCGATCTCTCGGGACTCCGCCGCGGCGCGACGGTAAGCGTGCTGCCTAAGAAGCCGCTCGGCCCGCGGCTCGCGGGGCTCGTCGTCCTGCTGCTCTTCTGCGGCCTCGGCGCGAGCTTCGCGTGGGGCTGGATCTTCCCGCCGCGCCTCGTCGCGAGCGAACGACCGCGCCTGGAGCAGGCGGAAGGCGCGCGCGCCGCGCGCGTCGTCGCCGAAGCCGCCGGCTGGGTCGAGCCCGAGCCCTTCCCGATCTTCGTGCGCCCGCTGGTGAGCGGTCGCTTGGAGGAGTTGCTCGTGCTCGAAGGCCACGAGGTGCGCGAGAACGAGACCGTGATCGCGCGCTTGCAGAGCGCCGAGCTGCTCGCCGCCTCCGAGCGCGCGCGCAGCGAGCGCGCGCTGCGCGCCGCTCGCGTCACGGAGGCCGAAGCGCAGCTCGCAGGTGCGCTCGCGGCCCTCGAGCAGCGCGGCCTGCTGCGCGCCGCTTCGATCGAAGCGCGGCGCGAGCTCGAGACTGCCGTGGAGCGAGCGGCCGCGGCGGAAGCGAATCGCCGCGCGGCCGAAGCCGATCGCGCCGTGAGCAGCGCCGAGCTCGAGGGGCAGCGCAAGCTCGCGCAATCCGGCGCGAGCTTCCCGATCGCGCTCGCGAAGGCCGAAGCGGAGCTCGCCGGGGCAGAAGCGCGTCTCGTCGCCGCGGAGCGCCTGGTGGACGAGCTCGCGAAGGAAGTCGCGCAGGACCGCTCGGCGCTCGCGCTCGCCGAGGAGCTGCGCGAGAACCCGCGCGAGCTCGCCACCGCGCATGCCGCCGCGCAGGCTTCGCTCGAGCTCGCGCGCGCGGAGCTCGCGCGCGCCGACGCCGAGCTCACGATCGCCGAGCGCGAGCTCGCCTGGTGCGAGGTGCGCGCCCCGCGGAGCGGCGTCGTGATGAAGCTGCTCTCTGCTCCGGGCGCCGCGGTCGGTCCCGAAGGCGAAGCGATCGTCTCGCTCTACGATCGCACGCGGTTGCAAGCGCGCGTCGACGTCCCGCTCGCGATGGTCGCCGCGGTGCGCGAGGGCGGCGCGGTCGAGGTGCGCAGCGAGGTCACTGGCACCCGCGTGACGCAGGGCCGCGTGTTGCGCGTGCAGCGCGAGTCGGACCTGCTGAAGAACACGCTGCAGGTGAAGGTCGCGCTGATCGATCCCGATCCGCTGCTGCGGCCCGAAACGCTCTGCCGCGCGCGCTTCGTCGCCGCGGCCGAGGAAGCGCAGGCACCGGCGGCGGAAGCGCGTTGGCTGATCTCGAGTCGCGCGATCCACGCGGGCGCGGTGCACGTGCACGATCCTTCCTCGGGGCGCGCGCGGCGTGTCGCGGTGGAAGTGGTGGAGACGCGCGGCGAGCAGTCTCTCGTGCGCGGCGATCTCTCGGCGACGCAACGCGTGCTGCTGGACGTGGTGGAAGAGGGCACGCGCATCCGCGTGGAGGAAGAGCGATGAGCTTGATCGAGCTGCGCGGTGTGACGAAGACCTACGGCGGGACCTCGGAGGCGGTGACGCCTCTCGAAGAGCTCGACTTCGATGTCGAAGCGGGCGAGTTCGTCGCGTTGATGGGACCCTCGGGCAGCGGCAAGACGACGCTGCTGCACTTGCTCGCGGGAATCGACCAGCCGACGAAGGGGCGCGTCGCGATCGACGGCGTCGACATCGCGCGGCTCTCCTCGCGCGCGCTCGCGCGCTGGCGCACGCGCCACGTGGGCTATGTGTTCCAGAGCTACAACCTGATCCCCGTGCTCACCGCCTGGGAGAACGTCGAGGTGCCGCTGTTGCTGCTCCCGCTCTCGAAGGCCGAGCGCCGCGCGAAGATCGAGATCGCGCTCGCCGCCGTCGGCTTGATCGATCGCGCGCACCACTTGCCACGCCAGCTCTCGGGCGGGCAGCAGCAGCGCGTCGCGATCGCGCGCGCGATCGTCGCCGATCCCACGCTGCTCCTCGCCGATGAGCCGACGGGGAACCTGGACCGCAAGGTCGCCTCGACGACCCTCGAGCTCTTGCAGCGCTTGAACCGCGAGTTCGAGAAGACCTTGGTGATGGTGACGCACGATCCAGCGGCCGCGCGCTACGCGAGCCGCGTGGTGGAGCTCGACAAGGGCCGCCTCGTCGCGGCGGGAGGCGAGCATGCGTGAGCTGCTGCGCTTCTTGCCCTACGTCCTGCGCACGGCGCTCCGCGCGCGCTTGCGCTCGCTCTGCACCGTTCTGGGCGCGGCGCTCGCGATGGCGCTCTTCGTCTTCGTGCGCACCGTGGACCGCGGCGTGGACGACCTCTCCGCGCGCTCGGCGCAGCCAGTTCTGGTGGTGTTCCAGGACAGCCGCTTCTGCCCGCTGACCTCCGAGCTGCCGGTGCGCTATGCGCAGACCATCCGCGATCTCCCCGAGGTCGAGGAGGTGCTGCCGACGCTGGTCTACGTGAACTCGTGCCGCTCGAACCTGGACCTGGTGACCTTGCACGGCGTCGAGGCCGAGCGCTTGAGCTCGCTCTACGAGCTCGAGTTCCTCTCCGGCTCGCTGGAGGCTTTCCGCGTGCGCTCGGATGCCGCGCTGATCGGCGAGCGCCTCGCCGAGCGGAGGAAGGCCATCGTCGGACAGCGCGTGCGCTTGGGCGACATCGACGTCGAGGTGGCCGGCATCGTGCGCGGCCCCGCGGCGGGCGTCGCGAACCTGGCCTTCGTGCATCTCGCGCAGCTCTCGCTCGCGCAGAAGCGCCAGGGCTCGGCGACGCAGTTCCTCGTGCGCGTGAAGGACGGCGCCGATCCGGAGGAGATCGCCGCGAAAGTCGATGACATCTTCCGCACCGATGAAGCGCGCACCGACACGAAGTCGCTGCAGGCTTTCGTCGCCGCCGCCGTGCAAGAGGTCGCCGAGATCGTCTCCTTCGGACGAGCGCTCGGCTATCTCGCGGTGCTGGTCGTGGCGCTCGTGCTGGCGAACACGGTCTTCATCTCGGCGCAGTCGCGCGCACCCGAGCTCGCGGTGCTGGAGACGATCGGGCTCACGAAGCCGAAGCTGCTGGCGTTGATCGCGGGCGAAGGCGTGCTGCTCGGGCTCGCGGGCGGCCTGCTCGGGACGGCGGCGGTGCTCGCACTGCTCTGGTTCTATCCGCTGACGCTCGGCGTCGAAGGCTGGGGCATCGACCTCGCGCCCTCGTTCGCCGTCGGCGCGCAAGCGCTGCTGGCGGCGCTGCTGATCGGCTTCGCCGCTTCCCTCGGTCCGGCGATCGCCGCGGCGCGGCGCCCCGTGCACCTCGGGCTGAAGGAGGAGTAGCGCGTGCTGCCGATCTCCTACGCGCTCCGCAACCTCTGGCGCCGCAGAGCGCGCAGCTTGGTCACGTGGCTCGGCCTCGCCGCGACGACGTTGCTCGTCATCGCGATGACGGCGTTCGCTCACGGGCTCGAGCGTGCGACGGCGGAGAGCGCGCGCGATGACGTGGTGGTCTTCGTCGGTATCGCCTCCGAGCTCGACCTCGTGCGCTCGGTGATCCCGCGCGGCAAGGCCGAGGCCGCGGCCGCGAGCGCGCCGGGCGTCATCGAGCGCGACGGCGTACGCGCGGCCTCCGTCGAGCTGCACGTCGCGACGCGCAGCGGCGAGCGCATCGGTCTCATGCGCGGCGTGACCCCCGCAGCCCATCTCGTGCATCCGCAGGTCGTCGTCGTCGAAGGGCGTGAACCGCGCGCACCCTATGAGCTCCTGATCGGCGCGCTCGCCGGCGCGCGCATGGGCCTCCGCCCGGAGGAATGCGCGGTCGGGCGCACGATCCAGCTCGAGCGCCGCGAGTGGAAGATCGTCGGGCGCTTCGCGGCGCCGGGCACGGTCTTCGAAGCGGAGTTCTGGGCGCGGCTCGAGGACCTGATGTTCGCGACGAAGCGCGAGGACGTCTCCTGCGTGGCGCTCCGCGCGAGCGAACCCTCGCAGCTCGGCGCGCTGCGCGTCTTCGCCGCGCGGCGACTGGACCTCGAGATCACCGCGTTCTCCGAGCGCGAGCTGCTGCAGGAGCTCGAGCGCGGGCTGGCGCCGATCGTCGCCTTGGCGCGCTGGATGGCCCTGCTCTCGCTCGTCGCGGGTGCGTTCGCCTGCTCGAACACGATGTTCGCGGCGGTGCTCGCGCGCACGAAGGAACTCGGCACGCTGCGCGCGCTGGGCTACGCGCCATGGGCGCTCGTCCTCGCGCTCTTGCAGGAGGCGCTGCTGCTCGCTCTGCTGGGCGGCGCCGCCGGCTGCCTCCTGGCACTCGCGCTGCCGCCGATCGCGCTGCGCTACCCGATGGGTGCGCTGCAGTTGGAATTCACTCCGGAGGTCCGCGGCATCGGTCTCGCCGCGGCGCTCGGCGCCGGAGCGCTCGGTGGGCTCGTGCCCGCGTTGCGCTCTGTGCGGGTTCGCTTGGTCGATGCCCTGGGAGGGCGCACATGAAGAAGATGCTCGTTTCGCGCGGCGCAGCCGCGTTCCTCGGGTTGCTCGCGCTCGCGAGCTGTGATGGCAGCGCTGGCAAGGGTAGCGGAGGAACGGGCGCGCCCGCAGCGGCGGCGAACTCCGCGCTGCGTCTCGCTGCCGAGCCGCAGGGCGCCGTGACCGTGCTCGCGGCTCGCAAGCTCGAGCCCTCGTCCGGCGAGGTCGTCGTCCGCGGGCGGGTGTTCAGCATCGTGCCGGGCCACGCGGCCTTCCGTCTGATCGACCAAGAGCTCGAGTATTGCGGCCAGTCCAGCGCGACCGAGGACCGCTGCGCGACGCCTTGGGACTACTGCTGCATCCCGGGCGAAACGCAAGCCGAGCACATGCTCCTCGTCGAGGCGCGCGATGCGCAGGGCAATCCGCCTGCCGATCCGCTCGCCGATCTCCGCCTCCTCGACCTCGTCGTCGCGAAGGGCAAGCTCGAGCGCGATGAGAACGGGAACACCACGATCGTCGCGAGCGGCTGGTTCGTGAAGGAGCGCCCGAAGCTCCCCGAAAGCCTCGATTGGCCGGCGCGTTGAGCGCTCACAGAGTGAGCAAGAATTGCTGACGAACGGACTGCAGCGCCGTCAGGCGCTGCACCAGCAGGCATCGCGACAGCGCCGTGAGGCGCTGCGCCAGCAGGCATCCTAGAGGCTGTATGCTCGATTTCTGCTCAGCCTCTCGGTGCAGCGCCGTCAGGCGCTGCACCAGCAGGCATCTGAGAGGTTGTATGCTCGATTTCTGCTCAGCCTCTCAGCCTCTCAGCGTCGCGATCGGTCGGCTCAGTAGCGCGGGCGTCGGAGCTTGCCTTCGACGCTCTGCGCGCTGCTCGGGCGCAGGACGAACCACGCGAGCAAGCCCACCGCCGCGCCGCCGAGATGTCCGGCGAACGAGGTGTCGCTCACGCCTTCCATCTGCGCCAGCACCCCGGTGAGCTGCAAGCCGAACCACACGAGCAGCGCCCAGAACGCGGAGATCCGCACCCAGAAGAGCAGCACGAAGATCGAGAGCTTCACCTTCGGCAGCGAGAGGCCGTAGTAGACGACGATCGCCGAGATGCCGCCGCTCGCGCCGACGAGCGGGAGCTCGGAGCGCGGATCCACGAGCACGTGGGCGAACGCCGCGACCGCCGTCGCCGCCGTGAGCAGCACGAGATAGCGCGCGGGCTTCAGCAGGTCCTCGACGTTGTCGCCGAAGACGATGAGGAAGTAGAGGTTCCCGAGCAGGTGCGGCAGGGAGCCGTGCAGCAAGAAGCAGCTCAGGTAGTGGAGCCCGAGCGGGCCGCCGCCCTCGGCCGGCACGAGTGCCAAGGCATCGAAGAGCCGCGGCTCGAAGAACAGCGCCGCGATCGAGATGGCGGTGGTGATCGCGGCGAGCGACCACGTGACCCACGGCAGCGCGAGTGCCCGCGGTGCGTCCTCCTCCGCGGGCATGCCGAAGAGGGTCAGCAGGACCTTCAGGCCATTGCTCGGCAGGCGCAGCTCGAGCTCGCGCGAATCGGAGCCGCTCGGAGTCTGCTGGCGCTGCTCGAGCACGCTGCGCGAGAGTGTCGCCGAGCGCTGCACCTCCATGCGCCGCTGCTCGATCGCGCGCCCCTGCGCTTTGCGCACGGGAGCCGCGAGGCGAGCCGCGGCATCGACGGCTTGGCCCGCTTCCCCGCGATCGAGCCACCAGAGGTCGCAGGAAGGGCAGCGCTCGACCTCGATCCCGAGCGCGCTGCTCGGCGCATCGGCTCGCCCCATCTCGCGGCGACAGGAAGGGCAGCTCGGGAGCTGCTCCAGGCCGCGCGCCGAGCGCACCCCCGCGGCCAGGGCGAGCGCTTCGCGCGCCGGCACCAGCGAGCGCAGGAGGCCGCCGCTCACGGCGACGCCGCCGCAGCCGTTGCAGGTCCAGGCGGCGCCGCCCGCCATCGGCTGGGCGCTCAAGGGGCGGCGGCAATGCGGGCAGCTCAGCATGGAGGAGAATCCCTGGGCGGCGAACGGCGGGCTCGCTTACGGCGATGGCCCGAGGATATGTTGAAGAAGCTCGCCGCGCGAGGCACGCTGCGGTCCGGATCCCCACGCTCGGAGCTGGTCGTTCGATGGGCGAAGTCGTGGATATGAAGGGCGACTGGAATCGGCGGGCGCTCGAGCGTCCGCAGAAGTACATCGCCGGGTTCCACGACGCGAGCGAGGAGGAGTTCCGCGAGTCGGGGCGCCGCGATGTCTCGATCTTCTTCGGCGGCATCGAGGAACTCCTCGCCGCGGATCGAGATGTCGTCGATATCGGCTGTGGGATCGGGCGCATGGACGAATTCGTGGCTCCGAGGGTGCGCTCCCTGACCGGGGTCGACGTGAGCGGTGAGATGGTCGCGCGGGCGCGCGCGCGGCTCGCCCACCTGGCGAACGCGCGCTTCGTGGAGGGCGACGGCACCTCGCTGCCCCTACCCGATGCGTCGGCGGATCTCGTGTTCTCGCACGTGGTGTTCCAGCACGTGCCGCGCCGCTATGTGCCGTGCTACTTCGCCGAGGCCTACCGCGTGCTGCGCCTGGGCGGCGACTTCGTCTTCCAGCTCCCCGAAGCCGATCAGCGAACACCGTCCGACGCGCCGGATCAAGACACCTACGACATGCGCTTCTGGGACATGGCGGAAGCCGAAGCGCAGCTCCGCGAGCTCGGCTTCGAGCTCCGCTCGCGCGCGAGCGCCGAGGTCGGCTTGCCCGGGGAGCGCTTCGTCTCCGTGCGCTTGCATGGCGTGAAGACGTCGCCGCGATGAGCGCAGGCCGCTCCGATGGGAACGCGCCGCGGCGCCTCTCTCTCGTGCTGGCGTGCCTCGCCCTGCTGCTGCTCGGCGGAGCGGTGCGCGTCGCGCATCTCGGGCTGCGCACCTTGCGCGGCGACGAGGAGTGGTTCGCCGAGCTCGTGCAGCTCCCGACCTGGAGCGAAGTCGAGGCGGCGATCGCCGGCCATGTGCAGGCGATCCCGGCACCCCTCTTCACCTTCGTCGAACATCTGCTGACGCGCTGCTTCGGGCCGGGGCCTCTGACGCTCCGGCTCCTGCCCTGTCTCGCCGGGCTCGTCGCTCCGCTCCTCCTCTACGTCTTCGTGCGGCGCCATGTGCCGCGCGCGCCGAGCGCGGCCTTGCTCGCGCTGGTCTCCTTCTCGCCGTTCTTCGTCTACTGGTCGAAGGACGCGAAACCCTACACGCTGGAGCTCGCGCTCTTCCTCGGACAGCTCCTGCTCTTCGAGCGCCTGCGCGCGCGCGCTTATGCGTGGTCGGCCCTGCTCGCGAACCTCGTCTTCGCGGCGCTGGTCGTCGGGTTCTCGTATGCGAGCTTCTTCACCTTCCCGCTGCTCGGCCTCCTCGCCGCGCTCGATGCGCGCGGCGCCGCGCGCGCGCGGGCCCTGCGCGCGCTCGGCTACGGCGCGGCGCTCGCGGCCTTGCTCGCGCTGGTCTACTTCGGCTGGGTGCGGCATCGCCGCAACGCCTATCTCGACCAGTTCTGGCTCTACTACTTCGCGCCGTGGGGACGGCCTGGCGACCTGCTCGAATGGCATCTCTGGCGTGCAGCGCACTTGCCGAATCGCTTGCTGGTCGGGAGCTACGCGGGGCTACTCGGCGCGTTCGAAGTCGCCGTGGCGCTCTTCGCTTGCGGAGTCCTGATGCTCGGCGCGCTCCGCTTGCGCGGGCTCCTGCCGCTGCGCTTCCATCTCGCCGCTTGGGTGCCGCTGGCGCTGTGCTACGCGGCGAGTGCCGCGGGCACCTTCCCCTTCGAGGATCGCCTGCTGCTCTTCGCGCTGGCGCTGCCGCTGCTCTACTTCGCCGCCGGCCTCGTCGCGCTCTGGTGCTCGCCGCGCCGCGCGCTGGCGTTCCCCGCGCGTGCGCTGATCTCCACCGCGCTGCTCGTGTACGTCGCGTGGCCGATGCGCAGCGAGCTGCTCCGACCCGCGACCGGGGTCGAGCGCGTCGCTCTGCAATCGGAGCTCGTAGCGGCGCTCGCGAAGCACGGAGCCGCGCCGCTCGCGTGGTACGAGCTCGCCACCAATCCCTCGCAGTTCTACTTCGACTACCAGCCGAAGGGGCTCGTGGAGGAGCGCTGGATCTCGCTGCCGGGTTGGTTCGGCTATCCCTATCGCGCGCGGCATGCCTCCGAGGTCGCGCGTTGGTTGACGCAGCAGGAGCAGAGCTGGGCCGTGCTGCTCTTCACGGGCGAACGCGGCTTCGACCTCGAGCGAGGCGCCATCCTCGCCGAGGTCGAGCGCGACCGTCGCCTCGTGCAGCGCTTCGACGCCCCGAACGCGAGCGCGTTCCTCTTCGCACCGCGCGCGCCCGCCGGCGCGTCGAGATGAGCGCATGATCTCGCGCCGCGAATCGCTGCTGCTGCTCGCCCTCGGCCTCGCGCTCACGATCGCCTACGTCCTCTTCCCGGGCCCGCTCTACTACTACGACGCGCACGTGATGGTGCCCGAGCTCTACGCCGGCACCTTCGGGCCCTCGACGCTCAGCCGCAACTTCCTGATCCTGCCGCTCGGGCACCTGCTCTGCGCGCTGGGCTTTGCACCGGAGGACGCGCTGGGGCTCCTCTCCGCGCTCGCCGGTGCCGTGGCGCCTCTCGCGCTCTACGTCGGTCTGCGCCGGCTCGCCTATGCCGTGCCTTGCGCCGCGTTCGCCGCGGCGCTGCTGGCACTCGCGCCGCACGTCCTCTTCTTCGCGCTGCACATCGAGAAGCACGGGCCGCATCTCGCGGCCTGCGCCGTCGCGTTCGCCATCGCCGCGCGACCGCCGTCGGACGACGGACGCGCGCGTGCGATGCTCGCGCCTCTGCTGGCGTTTGCGCTCGTGATCGGCACACATGCGAGCGGCTTCCTGCGCTGGCCGTTCCTCGCCGCGATCGGCTGGCAACGGAGCAGAGGCCCGCGTCGCAGCGCATGGGCGCTGAGCGGCGTCGCGTCGCTCGCGCTCTGCGCGGGTTGCGCCCTCTTCTTGCTCGGCTTCCGCAGCGGTTGGTGGGCGATCGACGAGCGGAGTGCCTTCCACGGCTTGCTCGTGAACGCGATCAGCCATTGGAACTTCGATCCGCGTGGCATCCTCGGCTACGCCGGGCACACCTTCGTGCCCGGGTCCGCCGTGCTCCTGCCGCTCGGCCTGCTCGGCGCGCTGCTCGCGCTCGGCGCGCGACGCGCGGTCGCGCTACCGCTGCTCGCGTGGTTCTTCTGCGACCTCTATGCCTACACCGCGTACGGCTGGGTGAAGATGGGCGGCCACGTCCTCGCGACCTACGTGGCGCTCGGCGTCGGTGCCGCCGAGTGCGCGCGCCGACTGCTGGCGCGGTACCGCGTTCTCAGGGGCGCGCTCCTCGCGCTGGCCGTCGGCGCGCAGGCGTGGTTCGGCGCAAAGCTCGCGCTCGTCGATGCGCACGAGCCGCATCCGCTGGTCTGGTCGCGCGACCTGCGCGAGGCGACGAGCGATCGCGGGCGCCTCATCACCGATTGGCAAGCGCACCGCACGCTCTGCGAGCTGCACTCGCAGCTCGAACCTCTGAACCTGATCGACGTGGGCTATCTCCCGCGCGAGCAATGGCCGAGCGCGCTCGCGACGCTCGGCGACTGGCTCGCCGCCGAGGAGCGCGCCGGGATGCCGATCTTCCTCGATGGCTACCTGGACGAGCTCGCCCGCGAGCGCCCGGCTCTGGCGGAGATCCTCGCGGTCCTGCGCGCGCGCTTCTCTTGGGTCGATGTGTCGCGCGGCAGTTTCCGAGGCTATCGATTGGAACCGCCTCGCTGAGCTCTCTCCGCCTTCCGCTTCGGTCCAGGGGACGCGGATGGGATGCCGATCCGCCGCGGATGCTACGTTGGGGAGCGTTCGTCGTCGCCGTGCGTAGGGGCGGACCGGAGGAATTCGCCGCATGCCGCACCCGCTCCTGCTCTTCTGCGTCGCGTTGCCGGGCTTGCTGGCGCATGCGGAGCAAGCGCTGCCGCCGAGCGCGGCGACGAGCTTCGCTTGGCCCTGCGAGGGCTACCTCCGCGGTTTGCGCGGACGCGGCAGCTTCGGCGTGCTTGTGCGCGCGGCTGGGACGCCGTTCGATCGAACGTATCACCTCGGCGAGGACCTCTGGCTCCCGGCGGGGACGCCCGTCCTCGCCATCGCCGACGGCATCGTGCGCTACTCCGCGTTCTCGCCGACCTGGACCGACGCGCGTGGCCTCGTGCACTGGAACCTCGGCAACACGATCGTGCTCGAGCACGCCGTCGTCCCGGCGGAGCGCGGCGCCCGCGCGGTCTGCTCCTTCTACGTGCATCTCGGCGCCGATCGTCGCGTCGCGGTCGGAGATCGCGTGCGCTGCGGCGAGCGTGTCGGAACGATCGGCGCCGATCGCAGCGAGGAGAACGGGCGCTATCCCGCGCATCTCCACTTCGGTCTGCATCGCGGCCCTTACGTGCAGATCCCGCCGACGTTGACGCGCGAGCTGCGCGCGGCCGCGCGCTCGGCGAGCGGCCTGCGCTTCGGCGAGCACGTGCTGCGCGGCGAGCTGCAGCTCACGCGCGAGCGCGCGACCGGGCTCTGTGTCCGCGCGCTCGACGGCGGCGCTCCGGTCGTGCTCTCACTCCTCGTCGGCAGCACCGCACCCTTGGACCCGCCGCCGGACATCATGGGGTGGTGCGAAGGCTATGGTCGGGACCCGGCCGTGGTACGCGAGTGGCTGCGGCCTTCGGAGTTCCTGCGCCAGCGCGGCGCGCGCTGATTCGCTCGCGCGCGGCGCGATCTCGAGAACGCGCGTCCGCCGCGCGCGGCAATGCTCCTCGTCCGGCATGAGCTGGTTCCCGAGTCGCCGTGTGCGGCGCGCTTCCTGCGCGGTCCTCGTTCTCTGCGGCGGTGCGCTGCTCGCCGCAGGGCACCACCTGACGCGCCCTCGACCGAGCGCGGTGGGAGCGCCTCCGCCCGAGCTCGGCGCCGTGGCGTTGCGCTTGCCCGTCGAGGCGGGGATCGAGCTCGCGGCCTGGTTCGTGCCAGGGCAGCCGGGGCGCGGCGGCGTGCTCCTCTTGCACGGTCTCGAGTGCTCGCGGCGAGCGCTGCTCGCCCGCGCCCTCTGGCTGCGCGCGCGCGGACATGCGGTCCTGCTCTGCGATCTGCGCGGCCACGGCGAGAGCAGCGCCTCGCGGATCACCTTCGGCTGGCACGAGCGCCGCGATGCGCTCGCGGCGCTGCGCGAGCTGCGCGCGCGCTGCCCCGGCGAGCGGCTCGCGGCGATCGGCACCTCGATGGGTGGGGCGGCGCTGCTCTATGCCGCGCGCGAGCTCGAGCTCGACGCGCTGGTGCTGGAGTCGGTCTATGCGCGGATCGAGGACGCCACCGCGGATCGGCTCGAGCTGCATCTCGGAGAGCCCGCGCGCTCTCTCGCGCCGCTGCTGCTGTTGCAGATTCCGTGGTGGATCGGCGCCTCGGCGCGCGAGCTGCGGCCGAGTGCACACGCGGCGAACCTGCGCACGCCGACGCTGGTGCTCGTGGGCGCCGACGATCGTCACGCGCCGCCGCATGCGGCGCGCGAGATCACCGACAACGCGCCACCCGGAGTCGCTGCCCTGCAGATCCTCCGCGGCGTCGCGCACGCAGACCTGCATGCGTCGGCGCAGGAACGATACGAGCGCGAGGTGGGAGCCTTCCTGGCTCGCCACCTCGCGCTCCGTTGATTACGCGCCTCCGTCGAGGCGCGCACCAAGCGCCTGGATCAATCGTTGCCGATCGTCAAGCAGACGCCATTCGTCGCCGCGAGACCGAGCGCATTCGCCGCCGGGTCGAGGACGAAGCCCTGAACGTAGACCGTGTTGCCGAAGAACTTCGCGTTGCACGGGATCACCGTGCTGAGCCGCGGGTTCAGCGGATCGATCGGGAGCGCCCCGGGGAACTCGAGGCCCGTCAGCAGATCGCAGCCCGGCGCGTTCAGCGGATCGATCGCGATCGAGGCTTGCGTGACGCCGAAGGTCATCACCGCAAGGGTCGCCGTGCCGCTCACGCCCGACATGCTGAGCGTGATCGACTGGCCCGCGAGCGGCGTCGTGCTGGTGAGGCCCAGTCCGGCGCAGCCCGAGCCGTAGCTCGTGTTCGCGGCGTCGTTGCAGCAGGCATCCGAGATGCTGATGTCGTAGGTCGCACCGATGCCGTCGTTCTTGGGCTCGAAGCAGTAGATGAAGCCGCTGAGATCGCTCGTGCCGCTCGTGAACGACTCGTAGATCGTCGCGGTACCCGGCGTGCCGATGTGACCCAGGCTCATGTCGACGGCGACGCTCGGCGAACTGCCGCGGGCGGCGACGCCGAACAACGGCGTGCGAATGGTCACCGGCTCGTGGTTCCACACGTTGATGAAGAAGGAGCCGTTCGGGAACATCTGGAGCTGGACCATGCTGAGCGACGGTCCGCCGTTGAAGGTCAAGACGCGGCGCCACGTGGCGACGGCGCGGCCAGGCAGGGCGTTGAACCAGACCTGGCGCCGCGGTGCGGAGACCGTGTTCGGAACGTAGTCATCCCACGGCACCGCGATGCGATGGCCTTGGGAGGTGAACTCGCTCGTCGTCGGCGTGAAGTCGGCCGTGAACGCGCCGCCCAGGCCCACGAAGCCGTTCGAGCACACCGAGACCACGGGCGTGGTCGCTCCGCCCGGGAGCTCACCCGGCAGCGGGAAGTTGAACCCGAGCGCCAGGTTGTTCGTGATCGTGTCGTCGCCGTGGTTCAGGTTGGTGCCGAGGTTCGGCTCCCAGCAGCAGGCAACGGTGCCGCAGAGCTCGAAGGGCAGGCCTACCGGCTGGAGGCCGCTCGAGGTGGTCGTCATCGTGATCGGCGTCCAAACCCCCGTGCTGACGTTGAGCTGGAGGCCGTTGCCGGTGGCGTCCTGGTTGGTGATGGCGATCGGCGGAAAGAAGGCCGTGCCGGCAGCGGCGGTGGTGTTCAAGCCGTACTCGACCCAGTAGGTACCGGGCTTCAAGAGCTTGCCGATCCGGAGCTCGTTCACGGTCACGCCGCGTTGGTTGTTGGTCAACGTCGTCTCGGTGACGCGATAGGCGTTGTCGAAGACCGACGAGACGAGGCGGTTCGTGGTATCGTCGCCGAAGACGATGTTCGCGGTGCCGGAGGAAGGGTCGCCGTCCCAGATGCGGACGACGCCGAGGTCGAAGAGCTGGGGCGGAGCCCCGATCGCGACCGTGCGGTAAGCGAAGACCTTCACGGACTCGAGGTTCCAGAGCTGACCGCCGGGGACGTTGAACTCGTCGGCGAGCCGGAAGCCGGTGGCGGCCTGGTTGCCGCTGTAGCCGAAGCTCGTGTGGCCGCGGGAGGAGTTCTGCAGAACGCTGGCGTCGAGGCCGCCGAAGCCTCCGCCGGGGAGGTTCACGTAGGGGCCGTTGGCGTAGATGACGTTCAGCCCTTCGGGCTGCGGGCGTTGCTGGCCTTCGGGCAGACGGAAGGAGGAACTCCCACCGGCGGGTGCCGACTCGTGGTCGAGCTGCGCGCGGAGCGCGGTGGCGCTAGCCGCGAGGGCCAGCCCCAGGAAGAGGACGGAAGAGGGACGCGGAACGAGGGACATAGCAGGCTCCGGAATAAAAGGGCGGTACGGGTGGATGGAGCGGCGACGAGGTCGCCGCTCGCGGGCGCAGGGCGCGCCCGATCCCGCGCGCCCTGAGGCCGGGGTTCCGCGGAGCGGTTCCCCGTCTTCTACACGCCAAATCGCGCGGGCGTCCGCCGAGGAAATCGGATTTCTTCGCCTCAGCGCGCCGCGAGCTTGGCCCGTTCCTCGCTCTCGAGCCGCCGGATGTAGGCCGCGAACTCCTCGTCCTCGCCGCGCAGGAGGTCCGGCAGGACGGAGGCGAAGTCGGCGCGCCGGCACCACTCGCGCATGTAGTCCTCCCACGAGTTCCAGCGCCGGGCCTCGGTCGGGCTCATGTCTTCCTCGTAGGCGAGCAGATACGCGCGCTCGAAGAGCGAGATCAGCATGTCGTAGATCACGCGCCGACGCTCGAGCTGCTCGGGCGTGAGATCGGTGCAGCGCTCGGCAGAACGCAGGCGGAGATCGCTGTGCGCGAGCACCACCTTCAGGAAGTCGGTATAGGCGTTGGCGAGGACCTGATACGCCTCCTCGTCGTCGCCGTTCCGCTCGCGCCGCTGCTCGTAGATGAAGACGGCGATCGCGAACGGGAGGCCGAAGACCGTGACGAGGTAGCTCAGGAGCTCCCAGAATTGCAGCCAGTCCATGTCCCGACCTGGTGGAGAGGTCGGGGCATCATCGCGAACTCGGGCGCTGGTGGCCACCGGCGCCGGAGTTCGCGACGCGCGATCAGAGGATCTTGGCGGAGCTCAGGGCGATCGGGCAGGTTGCGCCCGTGGGTTGGATCACTGCGGCTTGGAGCACCGCATCAGCCCACGGTGATCTGCAGCGCGTTCGAGAAGGCGATGCCCACTCCCGGCGCCACGGGGAATGCTCCGGCGGGATCGATGACGAGGAACTGACCCACGAGCGAGGCTCCCAAGAAGAACGGGGCGTTCGGAACGGGCAGGGGCAGCAGCGCGTCACCGGATGCAGTGACTGGCATCGTGAGGCTCAGCCAAGGAGGAGCGGGATAGGAAGTGCAAGGGCCGCCCCAGGAGAGTGGAAGCTGCCCACTGCTCAATAGCAGGATCGCGGTTGCTCCAGGCAAGGCCAGATCCAATCGGAGCCCGAACGTCGGATTCCCCAGCGTTGGTGCGCTGTGGGGGCTGAGGATCGGGATGCCGCTGCTGCCAGTGCATCCTGCTCCGATCGTTGTCGCGGTCGCGGCGGAGATGCGGTAGATCGAGATCGTATTGGTTGTGCCGCGTGACAGCACGAACATGCGTTGACCCGGACCGTCGAATGCGATACCGCTGATGCCTTGGGTGAGACCGGTGTTGAAGTAGGGCGTCAGAGTCGTCCCCGTTGGATCCATCGAGTGGATGATGCCGTCCAGGGGCGCGAACTCTCCTGCGATCGCGAAGCTTCCCGTGAGGGGGTTGTACGCCAGGCCTGCATCACCGGGTCCGATGATGCCCGTCGGCAGGGCCGTGTTGGCCAAGACCGCCCCCGTGGTCCGATCCAAGCGCGTCAGCGATTGGATACGAGTGGCAGGCGAGTACTGGACGACGAGGAAGTCGCCCTGCGCGGGATCGATAGCCATCGCCGTGGCCTCGATGATGGGATTCGGGCCGATGATGGCGCTCACGGTGCCGCTGAGTTCGAACCGGTAGAGGTTCTCGTTCGGAGTGCTCAGTAATCCGTTCACGTACCAGAGGTTCCCTCCGGCATCGATGCTCAGTCCGCCATTGTCGATCGCGAAGCCGTTCGGGAACACGTTGCGCGGTGACAGGCGGATCGTGCGTAGCAGGCTTCCACTGGTGGTGAACTCGGCGAAATCGCCGCCCGAGTTTCCCAGACCCGATGTGTTGCCAACGCCCACGATGAGCGTGCCTCGGTCCGGGAGATACTCGAGGCTCGTCGCGACGAGGCTGCCCTGGAAGTGGGAGTTGAGCTGGATCTGGGTCTCGAGGACCCAGGCCCCCTGTGCGTACGTAGGTTTTGGCGTCGTTGCGATGGTCAGTGACGCCAGGAACACCGATCCGACGAGTCGCCAAGTCGTGCCATGGAAGCGCCCGTTCCAGCCGATCGCCCAGCGGGCGAGTTCAGGGGCACGCGCGGACGAGGGTGAGGGACGCGAAGACAACAGCATCGAAGCAACCTCTGCGATGAGTGTGTGCTCTCGAAGAGAGAGCCGCTGCACAGCAGGAGAGGCGAAGCTCGCGGCTCTCGTCGTGCTTTCTCGATTCTTGCGCAGCAAGGCGATGACCTCGGCTATCCGCTCGCACTGATCAGAGCGACCTTGGAACATCGGCAGGAGGGCGTCCTCCCGGTTCCTGATGTCCAGGTCTGCCCACCATCGCTCATGGATTCGCATGACGGCGGTCCGGAATGGCTTGCTCCGCGGCCCGAGCTCCCAAGCCTCGAATGCCACCACCGCCGCCTCCTCGAGTTCGCCACGATCCTCCAAGTAGAGTGCATAGCGGCGCCGCGCATTCGGCGCCCGATGCTGCTTGCGCATGTGCTCGAACAGCGCGCGTGCTCGTTCATGCTCGCCCTGCCGAGCCAGACACTCGGCCTCGACGCGCGCATCGGTCTCGAAGGGATCGAGCCCACCGACCGCTCGCGCATGCGCGAGCCAGGCCAATGCTCGCTCGACATCGCCGACACGCTGCGCGGCATCCGCGAGCTCGACCCATAGGAAACCGGCCCGAGGAAACTCTCTCGCCGCCACGAGCAAACGCGGATAGGCAAGATCGGCTTCGTCCCGCTGTAGGTGGACCTGGCCGAGAGCCGCCTCGACGAACGGATCTTGCGCGATGTCGAGTTCGCGCCATGCTTCGATGCATTGGGCGTGCTCGCCGCGGAGGTAGTGGCGCAGCCCGTCGAGGAACACCGGCCGGACGCTCGAGATTTCGCGCCGCTGTGAATGAGCCGCGACGAGCTCCCGCTCGGCTCGCAGCGCGTGGTCCTCGGGGGCGAGTTGGAGTGCGCGATCGTAATGCGCGAGTGCGTCGCCGAGCTGCGCAGCAGGCGCTTCGAGACCGCCGGTGATGCCGTGAACGAGAACGTAGGCGCGTTCGCCGGAGCGCGCATCGAGGAGCGCCAGGCGCGCGAGGCGCAGCGCCTCAGCGATGCGCTCCGGTCGCGCGCGCTCCTCCTCCCTCTGCCGCCAGAGCTCCCCCCCGACGACGCTCGAAGCCGCCAGCGTCACCGCCACCAGTAGCGCACCGAGCGCGATCGCGCGCCGGTGACGCGTCCAGCGCAGTTGAAGCTTCCTCGCGACGGAAGGCGGCCGCGCCGCGATCGGCCGGAACGCGAGGAAGCGCTCCAGATCCTCGGCGAATGCCGCCGCCGTGGGATAGCGCCGCGCGGGCTCGGGTTCCGTCGCTACGGCCACGATCGTCGCGAGCTCGCGCGGGAGATCGGGGCGCGCGCTGCGCAGTGGTGGGAAGCCGCGTTCCAGCTCGTGCAGCACGCCGAGGGGATCGCGCGAGCGGAACGACGGTGCGCCGCGCAGCGCCGCGTCGAGCGTTGCCCCGAGGGCATAGACATCGCTCCGCGCATCGGGTTCGAAGTCCTCGCCGCGTGCCGCGCGGAGCTGCTCCGGCGCCGCGAAGGCCGCCGTGCCGAGGAAGCTCCCGCTCTCGGTGCCGAGGCTCTGCTCGGCGTCGTGCGCGAGGCCGAAGTCGGCGAGGAGTGCGGTGCCGTCGCGGCGCAGCAGGATGTTGGAGGGCTTGAGATCGCGATGGACCAGGCCCTGCTCGTGCGCGGTGTGCACCGCGCGCGCGATGGCGGCGAGCGTGCGGCAGGCGAAGACGAGATAGGGTTCCTCCGGGCCGTCGTTCGTGCCACCGAGCAGAGCGTGTACGTCGCGCGTGGTCGCGGTGCGCAGGTTCTCCGCGAGGCCCTCGATCACGTGCGCGAGCGAGCCGCCGTCGATCCACTCCATCGCGAACGCGAGCAGCCCGTCGCGTTCGATGATCTCGTGCACGCGCACGACGTGCGGATGCGCGAGCTTCGCGATCGCGCGCGCTTCGCTGCGGAAGCGCGAGCGTCCGCGCGGGGAAGCGCCGATGGCGGGTGCCAGGAGCTTCAGTGCGACCGATCGACCGAGCTCGCGCTGGCGCGCGAGGTAGACGACGCCGGTGGCGCCGCGGCCGATTTCGGCGAGGAGCTCGTAGCCGGGGACGAGCGGCGTGCGCTCGGCTGCCACCACCGCGATCGTGCCGGCGAACTGCTGCAATCGCCCGAGCTCGCTCTCGAGCGCGGGGCGTTCCGCGAGCGCCTCGGCGAGGTCGAGCTCGCGCCCCTCGGCGCGCTCGCGGAGCGCGCGGTCGAGCCAGGCGTCGAGGAAGGCGTCGTCGTCGAGGGGCATAGGCGGCGGCGCGGAGCGCGCTCCAGCGGAGGGAGAGGCGAACGCGAGCGGAACCATCGCGCTTTCTCGCCGCCGAGAGAAGGGCCGTTCGCCGCTCCTTTGCGCCCTGCCTGGATGTAGGTCGCTCTGGTGCAACCGAATTGCACTTCCGCGCGGGTGCTCGTCCGGAGTTCGGTCGGGGATTCGCTGGGTAGGCGTTCCGCGGCGCGCGACGCCCGAGCTCAGCTCACGCGCGAGTCGCCGCGCAGGCGCCGCGCGAGGGCGCGCTGGTAGATCTCGGCGCCTTTCCGGAAGCGATGCTGCACGGCCGAGAGACCGAGGTCGGTGCGCTCGGCGACCTCGGGCATGGAGAGATCCTCGATCAGGCGCAAGCGCACGACTTCGCGCAGCTCCTCCGGGAGCTCCTGGAGGGCCTCGGCGATCGCCGTCGCCGCTTCGCGATCCATCGCGACGCGGCTCGGCGTCGTCGAGGCGATCGGGCCCGCGAACCCGAGCGAGCTGGTCTCGCTGCCCGCGGCGTGCGCGTCGAGCGAGAGGGGCGCCGCGCCGCCGCCGCGCTTCTTGCGCTCGGCGGCCTCGGCGAGGTCGAGCAGGCGGTGCTCCAGGATCGAGATCAGCCAGCGGCGGAACGCGGGCAAGCCTTGCCAAGTGCACTGCGCGCGATCGCGCCACGCGTGGAGGAGCGTCTCCTGCCACACGTCCTCGGGAGCGAGGCGCGCGAGGAGGGCCGGCGACATGCGCGACCTCACGACGAGCAGCATCGCGGCGGGGCCGACCGACTCGATGAGGCGGTTCCACTGCTCGGGGGAGGAGCGTTCCAACGAGGAGATGGGTTGCATGCCAGAGGATGCCGAGGTCGCCTTGCGTCTGGTGAATCGAAGCCCAGAGCGATCGGATCCGCAAGCCGTCGATCTGGTTCGCCCGCGAGCGCGGCCCGTGAGTGCGCGTTGCGCCGAGCTTCGGAGTCGAGGCCCTCGGAGACTGCGCCGCTCTCGAATCCAGGTTCCGGCGAGGGAGTGCGACGCTCGGGAAGACACTGCGGACGCGGCCTTGTCGCGCCTCTTCGTCTCGCGAGGAATCGGCGCTCGCGGCACGCCCTCCTCGAGAGGGTGCCGCGTGGGTTCACGTCGCCGTTGGAGAAGCACCCGAACCCCTCGCTGCGCCAGGAACCGCCATCTCGCCTTTCGCGAGGTCGACCGAAGCACCGCGTGGCGAGGTATGCTCCTCCGTAACGAACTCCAGCATCGACGCCGATCGCCGCTCCTGCGAGCAGACCATGACCCCAGATCCCGCCGAAGTGGGTGACCCGCGGACCACTGGAAGCGACCCTGGCCTGGATGCCCGATCCCTGGATCGGATCTGGAACGACGGAGAGCTCTCCCGAGCCGAGACCGCTCCAGGCAGCCCCGCTGGGGAGCAACGGCGCGGCAAGCGCTTCTCGCTCCTCCATCTCGCCTTCGCGTTCGTTCCGGCGCTGTTCCTGCTCGCCAGCACGGAAGGACTTCTCTTTCTTCTCGGGATGGGACATCCGGAGGACACGCTACATCTCAGCCGCGGCTTTGACCCTACGGCGCGCTACCTCGTGCCCGATGACTCCGCTCCCGGCGCACATCGCACGCAGATGTTCGATGGCCAGTTGCCCGAGGTGGTGATCCCGCCGAAGTCGGGACGTTTCCGGGTCGCGATGTTCGGCGGCTCGAACACCCAAGGATTCCCGCACGCCTTTCTGGAACGCGAGCTGAATCGGAACGCTGCTGCTGGCGAGGCGCGCTTCGAGGTGGTCAACCTCGGTCGTCGCGGCTACGGCAGCACCCGAGTGGCCATCCTCTGTGCTCAGGCCGCTTGCGTCGAACCCGATCTCTACCTGATCTACTCAGGGCACAACGAGTTCGTCGAGCGCGGCTTCGAGATCGATCTCGAGAAGCAATGGTCGGGCGATTGGGTGCAGCGCACCGCCGATCTGGCGCATCATCTGCGCACCTTCCAGGTGCTGGTGGGGTGGATGAGCGATGGCTCCTCCTCGGCAGCGAGCGGCGTTCGACCCGAGGAGTGGAAGTGGGAGCACTCCAAGTTCGCTGCGCTCACCTACGAGCAGACCAAGGAGCGCTTCGAGATCTATCGCGGCAACTTGCGGAAGATGATCCGGAGCGCGCGCGCGCGGGGCGCGAAGGTCCTGCTCTGCACGCTGATCGCCAACCACTTCTCCAGGCCCTACGCGAGCGCCTTCGGAGCGAGTGCGACGGCGGAGGCCAAGGAGCGCTTCCAGAGTCATCGCACACAAGCGCACGCGGCCATCCCCGAGCGCTTCCGCACGATTCTCGCGGGTGAACTCGAAGCTCGCATCCTCGAGCCGGATTGGCGCTACTCGTCAGGGGATGCCTCCCAGAGCTTTCCAGAGGGGCACCTGCTGCGCGCCGAAGTGACGCGACCGAGCCTGCGCGAGGCCGAATGGCCTCCGGCGGAGAAGTGGTCGCCGAAGATCGTGCCGTTCATGACGAGCATGACGAAGTTCCATGAGCGGCGGCTCGCAGATGACGAGAGAGCGAAGCTCGCGGAGGCGATCGAGCATCTCGATCGCGCGCTGGCGCTGTTCCCCGACCATCCCTTCGCGCTCTATGAGTCCGCGGCCTGCCGCTACCTGCACGGCGGTGACGACGCGGAAGCGGCGCGGCGCTTTCGAGCGGCCGCTCGCTACGATCGAGCTCCGCGCAAGGCGAACGACGCGATCAACGACATCGTGCGCGAGGTCGCGCGCGAATTCGCGGCGGATCCCCTGGTGCGCTTCTGCGACGCCGAGGCGGAGTTCAGCTCGCGTGTTCCTCTGGGGCTGATCGGCTGGGAGTGGATGACCGACGATTGCCATCTCCACGAAGGCGTGCGGCGCGAGCTCATGCGGTCCTTTGCGCGCGTGATCCTCGAGCCCTGGGGTTGATCCATGCTCTTGATCAACGAGTTTCTCTACTTCTTGAAGCACCGCATTTGGTGGTGGGTGCTGCCGATCGTGGCGCTCTTCGCCGGCCTTCTCTGGCTGGCGTGGAAGGTCTCGCTCACGCCAGCGAATCCCTTCATCTATCGCATCTGAGCTCGCTAATCCTCGCCTCGGAGCTCGATGCGCCCGGCCTGTAGGTCGCGGACGCGCTCGACGAGGCGCGGAAGTGCGCGCGTGAAGCGCTTCCGCGCCGCCTCCTCGCTGCAGCCGAGCTTCGCGCCGATCTCCTCGAACGAGAGCTGCTCCCACTCGCGCAGCAGGATCACCTGCCGCTCGTCGGGATCGATGAGCTCCAGCGCGAGGCGGATCCACTGCTCGCGCTCGCGCTGTTCGCAGACGCGGCTCGGTCGCTCGGCGCTGCCGTCCAGGTCGAGCACGCTCTCGCTCGGCAGCGCGGTCTCGCGCTCGGCGGCGCGCCGACGGGCGCGGTGCCAGTCGTGCTTGTCGCGCAGCGTGTTCTCCACGATGCGTGCGAGCAACGCACGGAACCGGTCGCGGTCGGAGCAGACGAAGCGCGGGCCGTAGCGCAGCACCTCGACGACGGCGTCCTGCACGTAGTCGACGGTCTCGGCCTTGCCGCGCAGAAGGGGGCCGAGGCGCTTCCGGACGAAGGCCTCGATCCACGGGAGGTCGCGTTGGAGCAGGGCTTCCAGCGCGTGCTTCTCGCCGCCGTGCCAGCGCTGCAGGAGGTCGGCGGTGTCGAGGGGCTCGGCGGACATCGCGGGTTCGTGGGGAGAGAAGCGGTGGAACGAGAGGGAAGCGGGAGCTGCGCGCGCAGCGGACAAGTGCCTGGCGCGAACGAGCTCAACCGCCTCCGTCTGCATAGCCCGGCGCGCTCCAGATGCGTACCACGCCATCTTCGCCGCCCGAGGCGATCCGCGTCCCGTCGCGGCTCACGGCGAGGGAGCGCACCCAGTCGGCGTGGCCCGAGAGGATCGCGAGGGCTTCCCCGCGTTCGGCGTCCCAGAGGCGCAGGAGCCGGTCGTCGCCGGCGGAGACGAGGCGCTTCGAGCTCGGCAGCCAAGCCAGCGCGCGGATGCGGTGAGCGCTGCCGTGAAGATGCCTCAGCACGCGGCGCGTCGCGACCTCGACGAGCGCGATGACCCGATCCTCGCCTCCGACGGCCAGCCAGCGCTCCGCGGGGTCGAGCGCGAGGGCGTGCAGCTCGCGCGAGAGCCCTGTCTCGACGACCTCGCCGGCTCCCGTCTGGAGATCGAAGTAACGGAGGGCGCCGTCGTAAGCCGCACTGAACACGCCGCTGCCGTCGCGGAGCAACGCGACGCCGGTGATGACGCCGCGGTGACCTTCGAAGCTCGCGAGCTCGCGCCCGTTCTCGAGGTCGGTGATGCGGAGGATGCGATCGGCGCCGCCCGAAGCGGCGCGCGCGCCATCCGCGGAGACGTGCAGCGCGAGCGCGAGGCCGCGGTGCGGGCGCGTTCGCCAGAGCTCGACGCCCTTCGTCGCATCGACGAGGGCCAGCTCGCCTTCGGCGTTGCCGAGCAGCGCACGCGAGCCGCTGGGATCGCACGCGATCGAATGCACTTGCGCGAGGGCGCCGAGCGGGCGCTCGATACCAGAGGAGAGCTCGATCCGCCGCGCCGGCTCCTCGACGCAGGTGCTGAGCAGCGCGCCGTCGCCCGCGAACGCGAGCCCGAGCACCAAGTCGGAGTGCGCCGTCGCGATGTCCCCGCTGGAGGCGCCGATCTCCCAGCCGCGCAGCGTGCCGTCGTCGGCGTGGGAGACGAGTCGCTCGCCATCGGGAGCGAAGGCGACTTGGTAGATGCCGTCCGCATGCCCCGGCAGCGCGCCGCGTTCGCGTCCGTCGCTCGCGCGGAAGAGGCGGAGCGTCCCGTCCCACGAAGCCGTCGCGAGGAGCGTCGCGCGCGGATCGAACGCGACCGAGCGCAGCTCGTGAGCCGCACCGCGCAGCGTCGCCAAGAGCGAGGGCTGCTCGAGATCCCAGAGCGTTCCTGTCCGGTCGCGCGAGCCGGTCGCGAGGCGCTGCCCGTCGGCGCTGATCGCGAGCGTGCGCACGAGCTCGGAATGGCCGTCGTAGCGGAAGACGGAGCGCCCGTCTTCGAGCTCCCAGAGCTGCACCAAGCCATCGCGCGCGCCGCTCGCGAAGCGCGTTTCGTCGGGGGTGAACGCGCCGGCCTCGATCAGCGCCGCCGGCCAGCGCTTCTCGGGCTCGAGCGGCGTCTCCTCGCGGCATGGCCGCACGCGCGCGCTCCGCACGCCGCGCTCGAGATCCCAGAACGCGAGCAGGAGCCCTTCCTCGACGAGCGCCAGCCGATCTCCGCTCGGGCTCGCGAACGCGCGGCGCACGGCCTGTCCGGTCTCGATGCGCGCGAGCTCGCGCCCGTCCGCGGCGCCGAAGACGGCGATCACGCCTCGCGACGTGACACCGATCACGCGTTCTCCCTCGCGCACGCAGACGAGCTCGACCCAACCGCCGTCGAACGTCGCCGCGAGCTGCTCCGCGCCATCGCGGAGGGAGCGGCGTCGGAGCGCGCCGTCGCTCGTGCCGAGCCAGAGAGTCTCCTCGGTCGCGGCAAGGCGCTGCACCGCGCTCTCGCCGGGCGGACGCTCGGCGAGCAAGGTCCCGTCGCGGAGCGCGTGCGTGCGCACGACACCGTCGCTCCACTTGCTCGCGACGAACGCGCTCTTTCCGGAGAACGCGAGCGCCTCCACGCGCTGCAGCGGCACCCGAGCGCACCAGGCACTGCGGTCGATGCGCGAGGCGAAGTGGAACCACTCCCAATCGCGGAGATGGTGCGGCGCCGCATCGAGTGCGCGCCGCGCGCCGTCGGGATCCTGGGCGAGCAGAGCGCTCCGCGTCTGCATCAGGGAGGAGCGATAGGACTCGCGTTCCGCGAGCTCGCGCTGGCGCGCCGATTCGCGGCGCAAGCGTTCTTCGCGTGCGCGGCTCTCGAGGGCGACGGCGGAGAGCACGAGCACGAGCAGGCCCGCGATGGCGAGCACCGCGCGCAGCGGCTCTCGCCGCACCCAGCGCCGGAACCTCCGCCAGCGCGTGATCGGCCGCGCCGCGACGGGGCGATGCTCGAGGAAGGCGAGGAGATCCTCCGCCATCTCGCCCGCGCTGGCGTAGCGCCGCGCGGGGGACTTCTCGAGGGCCTGTTGGGCGATGGCGCAGAGATCCGCGGGGATCGCGCGATCGACGTGGCGCGGCGCGAGCGGATCGTCTTCGAGGATGCGGCGCAGGACCTCCGCCGAAGTCTGGCCGCGGAAGGGGCGCCGCAGGGTCAGCAGCTCGTAGAGGGTGACCCCCAGCGAGAAGACGTCGGAGCGCGCATCGACGCGATCGCTCTCGCCGCGCGCTTGCTCGGGCGAGACGTAGTGCGGCGTTCCGGCGAAGTCGCCGGTGCGCGTGATCGACGGCAAGCCGCTCTCGCGCGCGAGCCCGAAGTCGGTGAGCACGACGCGGCCATCGGCTTGCACCAGGAGGTTCGAGGGCTTCACGTCGCGGTGCACCACGCCGTGCTCGTGCGCGTGCTGCAGCGCGCTCGCCACCTGCAGGATGAGCCGCGCCGCGGAGTGGAAGTAATCCGCTTGCGCGATCTCGCGCTCGGCCGCGGCGCGCGAGCGCTGACGTCGCGGCGCCGTGATCGATGGCCCGCGTTCCAGCTCCGCGACGAGCGAAGGGATCGCGAGCTCGGGATCGCCGCGCTCGCGCCGCGCACGCTCGGCTTCGATCACCGCGTGGAGCGGCAATCCATCGACGCGCTCCATCACGAAGTACGACAGTCCCTCGTGCTCGCCGACGTCGTGGACCTGCACCACGGACTCGTGATCGAGGCGCGCGACGAGGATCGCCTCGCGGCGGAAGCGCGCCAGCGCGCGCGCGGAGAAGTCGGCGCCCGGGGGCAGCACCTTCACCGCCACCGTGCGGCCGAGCGAGAGATGGCGCGCCTCGTACACGACGCCCATCGCGCCGCGCCCGAGCTCGCGCAGCAGCTCGTAGTCGCCGACCTTCGAACCCGCGAGCTCGCGCCGCGGCACGAAGCGCTCTTCACCGTCCTCCGCTGGACCCAGCTCTCCCGCGAGCAACGGCTCCAAGAGCTCGCGCAGCTCGGGATGCGCCTCGAGCAGCTCCGCGGCCGGCGGTCGCGGCTCGCTGGTCTGCCACGCGGCGTAGAGCTCGATCGCGCGGTCGAGGCGGTGGAAGGGGGTGGGAGAAGAGGTCATGGGCCTGCGTTGTTCTAGCAGCTACCGGCGAAGTGGAGTTCGGTGATTTGGGGGCGTTCGACTTGGAGGGGGTCTGATCGAGCGGGGGCTCAGGCCACCCTCCTCCTTCCTGCTGCGGGAGAACTCGGCCAAGAGTCGTCGGCGCCTCTTCGGCGCCCGAGCGATCCATCGTTTCGCTCTCTTCGTCGCGGATTCCGGTGTCCACGGCTGCTGCCGCTTCCGAGCTTTGGGGCTCATGGTCTACCGCCTGGTCGCAGCCGATCCTCGCGATTGCGTCGCACGAGACCTACATACGCTCCGAGCACGCTTGCTGGTGCGTTGAACGAGCTCTGGGGTCGCCGCGGCATGGCTGCCCGCGAGCAAACCTCGCAACTCAGGCCGGCAAGCAACCTCGCGCTGACAAGCTTGGCGCTTGCTTCGCCGTAGGGGCGGGCATCGTGCATGCGCGGTCTTGAGCTCGTTCGCCTCTCGCTCCTCGCTTCTCGCCTTCACGCGCGCGCCCACACACTGGACGCGTCGACGCAAGATCGGTACCCGAACCCACGACGAGCGTGAACCTTCGAACAGGAGGTCCGCGACGACCGCTCCGCCAGCCCTCCGGCGAAGCAAGCGCCGCGCCCGCCGCGCGTGGACGACGTCGAACGACATCGTGCGTCGAAGCGCGTACGAAGCCACACGAGATGCGAGAGCGAGCGCGGCGGTCACGTCGCTTGCGTCGCCTCCGGATGCGGCTCCGCTAAGTCGATAGACAGCGTGCGACGTTTCGGAGCCCGCGGGAGGCGGGGGCTCCGAAACTCATGCCACGGGAGAGATCGGACGTCGATGCGAGAGCCGCGTCGAGAGACATCGGTTCGTCGCCCGCGCGGAGGTAGGGCGACAGGGCGGCTCATCTGCACAGCTGAGAGCGGGCTGCGAACAACGTCGCTCTATCAAGATTCCGACTTTGTATGAAACCAAACGCGCTTCCTCTGCGTTCTACATGCTGGAACGAAACCGGGGAAGGCGACGCGCACCGAGGCAGAGGAAGACCCATGCGTCGCAAGGATCATCAGCTCGAGTTCGACTTTCGTCAGCACGGCGGCAAGCGGAAGGGCGCGGGACGGAAGCCGAAGAATGCCACGCTCGGCATGCCGCACCGTCAGCGCGCGAAGAAGAAGCGCAACGAGCCGCTGCACGTCACCGTGCGACTCGCCGACGGTCTGCCTTCGCTGCGCCGCGGTGGAGCGTTGAAGCTCGTGCTCGCGGCGCTCAGTGCGAGCAGCAATCGGCACGGAATGCGGATCATCCACTACTCGATTCAACGGGACCATTTGCACCTCCTCGTCGAAGCCGAAGATCGCGAGTGC
>JAEUHW010000231.1 GCA_016793245.1 Planctomycetota bacterium | reverse complement strand
CTTCAGCAGCACGAGGAAGAGATCGGCCACGAAGGCGAAGGGCGCGATCCACGTGGCGAGCGAGCTGCGCGGGTCGAGCTGGAGCGTGATGGGCTCGAGGGCGCCGCGCGCGAGCTCGTGCCACACCAGCGCTCCGCAGCGCGCGCTCGCGATCCCGGCGCGATAGCTCGCCACGTCGGGAGTCGGCCAGCGTCGCTCGTTCGGGAGGCCGCGCTCGAGCACCAGCGCCTGAACCACATCACCGACCGCGATGGCCGAACGCGCCGGCGTCGCGACCACGCGCACGCCCGGCGTCATCTTCGTTCCCTCGGCGCGCGCCGCATCTTCGATCGCGAGCGGCGAGCTCGGCGGCATGCCGTGCCAGCTCTGCAGCAGCGCGCCGAGCAGCGCTCCCGCGAGCAACCAGATCAGGATCTTCCAGGGTCCTCTCATCGTTCCTCGCGAAGGGAGAAACGCGCACCCTAGGCCCGGACGCGCAGAGTGGAACCCCGCGCCTCAGAAACTTCTCAACGGATCACCGCCCCCGCCGTGCTCAGCGCAGCGCCTCTTGCGGCGCGCTCTTCGCGGGCTCCGCGCTTTTCGGTGCCGCCGCGCTGGGCTGCCACGCACGCCCCGTGATGAGCCGCGCGCCACGCGAGAACGCGAAGTACTGCCACGCCCAACCCAACATCACCACCAGGCGATTGCGGAACCCGATCAGGTAGGCGATGTGCACCACCCACCACAGCCACCACGCGAAGAACCCGCTGAAACGCCATCCGCCGAGTTGCGCCACCGCGGCCGCGCGCCCGATCGTCGCGAGCGAGCCCTTGTCGCGATAGCGGAACGCCTGCGCGCTCTGCCCCAGCAAAAGGCGCTTCACGTTCTCCGCCGCAGCGCGCCCCGCTTGCAGCGCTGCGGGTGCCACTCCGGGCACGGGCTTCCCCGCGCAGTCGAGGCTCATCAAGTCCCCGACGACGAACACCTCGGGATGCCCCGGCACGCTGAGATCGGGCTGCACCAGCACGCGCCCCGCGCGATCGAGCGGGACGCCCAAGCTCTTCGCCAGCGGCGACGCCGCGACGCCCGCGGCCCACAGCACCGTGCGCGCATTGATGCGCTCCTCGCCGAGCCGGACACCGCTTGCATCGATCTCCGTCACGCGCGCGCTGGTCAGCACCTGCACGCCCAAGCGCTCGAGCTGTCGGCGCGCCTTCTCCGAGAGCTCCACGGGATACACCGGAAGCACGCGCTCCGCGCCTTCCACCAGCACCACGCGCAAGCTCCGCGGATCGAAGGTCCGGAAGTCCTTCGCCACCGTGAGCCGCCCGATCTCGCTGAGCGCCCCCGCGAGCTCGACCCCCGTCGGCCCCCCACCCACCACCACGAACGTCAGCAGCTCGCGCACCCGCTGCCGATCCGGCTCGCGTTCCGCCGCCTCGAACGCCGACAGCACCCGCCGCCGCACCTCGAGCGCATCTTCGACCGTCTTCAACCCCGGTGCCCAAGGCTCCCACTCATCGCGCCCGAAGTAGCTGTGCGTCGCCCCCGTCGCCACGATCAAGTAGTCGTACTCCACCACCCCATCGACGAGCACCACGCGCTTCGCCGCGAGCTCGATCCGCTCCGCGCGCGCCAAGATCGTCCGCACGTTCTTCTGCTTCCGCAGCACCGAACGAATCGGATACGCGATGTCCGCCGGATTCAGCGCCGCCGTCGCGACCTGATACAGCAGCGGCTGGAACAAGTGATGGTTCCGCCGATCGACGAGCGTGATCTCGACCGGGGCCTTGCGCAGC
>JAEUHW010000227.1 GCA_016793245.1 Planctomycetota bacterium | reverse complement strand
CGGCAAGCGCAACGCGACGGCGGTGGATGTGTCGAGCAGATCGAGCGCGGCGAGGATGAGCTGGTCCTCTTCGAGGATGCGCTCGTCGAGCGCGGCGCGACCCGTGCGCGCGACCATGCGCTCGACGCCGGCGCGGTGCTTTTCGGGGATGTCGAGATCGTCCATCCACGCGCGCACCCGAGCGATCTCCCGCTCGTCGCTCGGCACGAGCAGGTCGGGGAGGAGGCCGCCGCCGTGGGTCCCGGCGCCGCGGCTCTCGAAGTTGCGGCCGAGCGGGGTGAAGTAGTACTCGGTCGTCAAGCGGAGGCCGAGCGTCAGCCCCTCGATCAGCGGCGGGAGCTGCTCCGTCGATTGCACGACGCCCTTGCCGTAGGTGCGCTCGCCGAGCAGCACGGCGAGGCCGTGGTCCTGCAGTGCACCGGCCAGGATCTCGGCCGCGCTCGCCGTGGCGCGGTCCACCAGGAGCGCCAGCGGGGTTCCGGCGAAGCGCGCCTCCGCGGGGTTCGCGCGCACGACCTCCGTGTCGACGCCGCGCCGGCGCTCGCTGACGATCGTTCCCGCCGGCACGAAGAGCCTCGCGCAGGCGATCGCGGCGTCGTAGCTCCCGCCGCCGTTCTGGCGCAGATCGAGCACGAAGCTCTTCGCTCCCGCCAGCGCGAGCTGCTCCAGCGCGCGGATCAGCTCGAGCTTCGTCTGCGGCGTGAAGGCGGTGAGCGCCACGTACCCGACGCGGCCGGCTCGCAGCGAACGCGGGTGGCGGACCGACGGCTCCGGGACCGGTTGACGCCAGGCTTCCACGACGCGCGCTCGAGCCTCCGGGTCCTCCGCGTTCACCACGCGCAGGAGCACGCGGGTGTTGCCCCGGCCCTTCAGGACCTCGACGCCGTGCTGGTGATCCGCCGGCCCGAGCTCCTCTTCATCGATGCGGACGATGCGGTCGCCGGGCCGCAGACCGGCGAGATCGGCGGGCGAGCCCTCGAGCGGATAGAGCACGGTGAGCGCGGGCTCCGCGCGATCGATGCGGACGCCGATGCCGTGATACTCGCCGCGCGCCTGCTCCTCGACCGCCGCTTGGTCCTCCGGCCGGATCAGCCGCGAGTGGGGGTCGAGCGCACGCACGCCGCCGTCCAGCGCGTCGAGCAGCAGCTCGCGCGGTTCGACGGGCTCCACGTAGCCCTCGAGCACGCGCTTGCGAATCGCCGCGTAGGTCGCCGCCTCTTCGAGGAAGCGCTCCTCGTCCTCGGCGTCGGCGAAGCGCAGGTGCCGCTCCAGGCGCCGGCGCTCCCGCAGATCGAGCACCAGCAAGGCGATGGTCGCCAGCACGAGGACCAGGGCGCCGAACGAGAGCGGGACCGCGAGGTCGAAGCGCCGACGAGGAGCTGCAGGGGCCATGGCGGCATGATCCCAGAAGCCGGGCGGCGTTACCAAGCGTGCGGCGGAGCTCAGGCGGCGCGCGCACGTCCTGTCACGCGTCGCCAGGAACGCGCCTCCGGCGGAGAGGCCGCGAGCGCGATTCCGTCTTCTCAGTCCTCGACCTTGATGACCTCGACCGGGCAGGACTCCGCGGCCTCGCGGATCTGATCCTCTTGCGTCGAGGCGCACTTCTTCCAGACCTCTCGCACCTGGCTCGTGCCGCCGGCAGGGACGTGGAAGACGTCCGGGCAGAGGTCTTCGCAGAGGTTGCACGAGATGCAGCCTTCCGCGATCCAGATCTTCTTGATGCTCATGACGCCGGGGTGGGGAGGACCGTCCTGCTTGCGCGGGCCGAAGGTAGGTCTCGAGGTGGCGGCCTTCAAGACCTGGCCGGCCGCGGGCCAGCAGCTCGGGAGAGTGCCGGGAACAGCGTAGAGGCTGTGCGCTCTCTTCGGCGGCCTGCGCGGGTCCCGGAGAAGAGTTTTCCCGTCGCGAGGCGCCCGAGAGCTGGCGCGTCAGTCCCGCTTCCGCCTACAACCACGCGCGGAACGCCACTCGACCTCGCCATGCTCTACATCACGCGCCGCGACACCTTCGCCGCCTCCCATCGCCTGCACAACCCCGCGCTCTCGGACGAGGAGAACGCGCGCCTCTACGGCAAGTGCAACTGGACCAACGGACACGGCCACAACTACGTCCTGGAGGTCACCGTCCTGGGCGAGGTCTCCGAGCGCACCGGCATGGTGTGCAACTTGGCGACGCTGAAGCAGGTGATGCGCGAGCGCGTCGTCGACAAAGTGGATCACCGCCACCTGAACCTCGACGTCGAGTTCCTGCGCGGCATCAATCCGACCTCCGAGAACGTGGCCGTCGCGATCTGGCGCGAGCTCGAGCACCACATCCCGCAGGGGCGCCTCTTCCGCGTGCGCCTCTTCGAAACCGAGAACAACGTGGTCGACTACTACGGCCCGGCGGGTTGCGGGATCCACGGAGGCCCCGGACAATCCTCGCCTCTCTGACGCGCACGGCGATCCGCCGCGCGCTGCGTAGAGCCCACGGCCAAGGATCGAGATCATGGTTTCTCTCGTCGCTCGACTCGCGAGTTCTACCCTCGCGGCGATCGCCTGCGCAGGCGTCGCCGATGCGCAGCTCTTCCTCTTCTCCCTGAGCGGCTTCGGCCGCGTCACCGTCAACGACACGACCTTCTACAGCCTGCCCTCGGAGCTCGAGGTGAAGGCGGGGGCGATCTCGAATCAGCAGGAGGAGTGGTTCGATCAGGTGCTCGTCGGCGCCGATCACTACCATCTCCGCCTCGACGGGCTGATCTTCAAGAACGGCGTGCGCTTGAACCCGCGCTTGCCATTCACGGACGCGTACTGGTTCGCGCTCGCCGTGGCGCCGGGCGGCGACGTCTTCGCGATCGACACGAACGGCCGCGTCGCCCAGAACGGCGTGGTCAGCTACGACTTGCCGAACGCTCAGGGGCGCATCTTCCGCGACTTCCTCTATCACGAGGGCGATCGCTACGCGCTCCGGAACGACGGCAAGATCTACCGCAACGCGAACGGCACCGAGGTCTGGGATCTCCCGGGGGACGCCGCGAGCGACTCCGAGCTCTGGATCGCGTTCGTCTACGACGACACCGACGATCGCATCTACTGCCTGCGCCGCGACGGCATCGTGCGCTACGTCGCGAACGGCGGACCGGCCGACGGGACCTTCGTCGCCGACTTGCCCAACGGCACCGCGATCGAGCGCTTCAGCGCGCTGGTGCAGGATCCTGTGAATCAGCGCCTCTACCCGATCCGCTTCGACGGTTCGCTCTGGCAGATCGATCCGACGCAGTCGCCGGCGAACGTCGACATCTACACCGACTATCCCGGCACCGGCTCGGGGGATCAGTACTTCGTCGCGCTGACGCTCATCGACGGCGTGCCGCTCGCCTTGCGCTTCGACGGCAAGCTCTACCAAGGGCTGCTGCAGGACCCCATTTGCCAGCTGCAGGGGGGGCGCTACCAGTCGATCGCCGCGACGAGCACGACGCCGGTCGCGACCAACGTGAAGGCGTTCAAGCCCGTCGTCTCCACCTACGCGACGACCTGCCACCCGGGAGATGCGATCGCGTTCCCGATCTTCGCGAGCGACATCAACACCGAGGAACTCACGCTCGCGCTGATCGCGAAGCCCGAGGGCTCGACCTACGACACCCAGACCGATCCGCCGACCTTCTCGTGGACCCCGACGGAGATCGGCAGCTATGTGCTGCAGGTCAGCGTCGCCGAAGGAAGCGCTGCGCCGAAGACCTTCACCTGGAAGATCAGCGTCCGCGAGCCCGATGTCGACCCGCTGAAGAACAAGAAGCCGGTCTTCCAGAAGCTGAAGAGCGTGCAAGGGCTCGTCGGCGTGCCGATCTCGATCCCGCTGCGCGCTTACGATCCCGACGGCGATGCCATCACCTACTCGACGGGGACGCTGCCCCAGGGGATGAGCTTCGATGCGCAGACCGCGACGCTCACCTGGACGCCGGTGGTCTGCACTCGCAAGGTCTCGATCGAGGTCCGCGCCGACGATGGCTCGGGGCAGATCAGCAAGGGCAAGGTCCAGCTCTCGGTCGTGACGCCCTTCTGGTTCTGAACGCGCTTGCCGGCGTCCGCGTCGGAAATCACTTCCCGGACTTCAAGCCAGGGGAGCCGGTGAGCCGATCCTAGGGGCACGGCAGTCGGAGGCGCGAGCCGCGAGGCGCGCGCCGAAGACCTGAGGTGAGAGAGGGACCCATCCCACGGGATGGAATCACCTGGTTGCCGGGAGGTTGCCCGAGGCGGGAGGGCAACCTCCATTCTTTTGTCTCCGCGGCATCGCGGCATATCCGATCCGTATCGCGGTGGAGGCATGGTCTCCCGCGATTTCGGCCCTCGCGCCCGGCGCTCCTCGTATAAGCCGCGGAACCAGTGCCCTCGCGATCTCGTCCCCGAAGCCAGATCGCGATCCGAGAGCCCCAGGTGCTTTCCGAGCTAGGATTCCCGTCCGCGGCGATGTACGCCTGTCCTGCTCGGCTCGCGCGAGGCGCTCGCGATCCCCTCGCCGTTCCCGCCGTCTCCCGTTCCGAGAACCGCCCCATGCGCATGACCGTCCCCTCCCTGAGCGCCGCTCTCGCGCTCGCCGCGCTCGCGGCACCCGCCTGGTCGCAAGCCAGCAATACGGTGCTGCTCGCGAACATCGATCCGTACACGAGCCTCAACTACAACGACGTCTGGGGCTACGCCGCTCCGAACGGCGACGAGTATGCCTTGGTGGGAACCACCGGCGGCATGGCGGTGATCGACACCACGATCCCGACGACGCCCGTGGTGCGCGGCTTCTTCAATGGCCCGACCTCGACCTGGCGCGACATCCGCACCTATCGCAGCTACGCCTACGTCGTGACGGAAGGCGGCGGGGGCATGCAGATCATCGATCTCTCGAACCCCAATACGCCCACGCTCGTGCAGACCTGGGGCTCTCAGCTCTGGGGCAACGCGCACAACATCTGCATCGATACGGCGACCGGGATGATCGTCGTGATCGGGACGAACAACGGCTCCGCGGTGATCGACGCCTCGCAGAACCCCGCCAATCCGACCTTCGTCGGCTACCACCTGACCGGGGCGCAGAACGACTACTACCACGACATGCACATCCAGAACGGCATCGGGCACGGCTCGATGATCTACCGCGGCGTCTACCGCCTGCTGGATGTCACCACCTGGCCGTTCACGGTCCTCTCCGAGCGCGCGACGCCGAACACCTTCACGCACAACGCCTGGCCGAACGGCGACGACACCATCGGTGTCACCACCGACGAGCGCGCGGGGGCGGTGGTGAAGTTCTGGAACATCGCCAATCCGGCGAACCCTGTGGGTCTGGGCAGCTTCACGCCGAACACCAACTCGATCCCGCACAACGCGTTCATCGTCGGCAACGTGTGCCACGTCGCCTGGTACACCGAGGGCTACCGCGCGATCGATATCTCGAATCCGAATCAGCCCGTCGAGATCGGGTCCTACGACACCTGGCCGGGCGCCAGCGGCGGGTTCAACGGCGCTTGGGGCTGCTATCCGTTCCAGCCGTCGGGAAACATCTACGTCAACGACATCTCGACGGGGCTCTACATCGTCCGTCTGCAGAACACGAGCATCGCGCATCAGCCCCTCGTCGATACCACCGACGAGAACGGGCCTTACGGCATCGACTGCGACGTGAGCTCTTCGGCGTCCATCCAGAGCGTGGAGCTCGTCTGGCGCGCGAACGGCGGAGCCGAGACGCGCGTGCCGATGACCGCCGGCTCGCCGGCGGGACGCTACAGCGCCTCGATCCCCGGGCAGCTAGCTCCGACGCGCGTCGAGTACGCGATCGAAGTGCAGTCCGGCGGTGCCACGAAGCGCTCGCCCGGCCCGAACGCCTGGCACTCTTTCCAAGTCGGCGTGTTGACCCGCGTCTTCTTCGACGACTTCGAAGCCGGCGTCGGCGGCTGGACGCACGGCCTCGTCCTGCGCCAGGACGACTGGCAGCTCGGCCCGACCTTCGGTCGCGGCGGCACGGTGAGCGGGGTCGGCTTCGCCGATCCGGCCTCCGCGTACTCGGGCACGAATTGCTGGGGCAACGACCTCGGCGGCTCCGGCTTCAACGGCATCTACCAGCCCAGCGTCTCCAACTGGTTGCAGTCGCCGGCGATCCCGACGAACGGCGTGCAGGGCCTGCGCCTGCGCTTCCGCCGCTGGCTCACGATCGAGAGCGGAGCGTTCGATCAGGCGCAGGTCTTGGTCAACAACCAGATCGTCTGGGCCAATCCGACCAATGCGAACCTGATCGACACGGCGTGGAACCTGCTCGACCTCGACATCTCGTCCATCGCCAACAGCGCGAGCTCGCTCAGCGTGCGCTTCAACTTGATCACCGACGGGGGAGCCAACTTCGGCGGCTGGACGATCGACGACTTCGAGATCTACCGCTTCAGCGACTGCTTCCCGCCGGAGCCGTACGGCGCGGGAACTCCGGGCACGGGCGGCATCGAGCCGACCATCTCCAGCACGGGTGAGCCGCGCATCGGCACGACCTTCACGCTGCAGGGCGGCGCGATGCTCGGCGGCAGCACGGCGTTCCTCGGTCTCGCGCCCGCATCGACGAGCCTCCCGATCGCCGGCATCACGCTGCTCGTCGATCCGCTCTCGGGCTTCTTCCTCACCCAAGGCGTGAGCGGCGCGCCCGGCGTCGCCGGCGCGGGCAGCGCATCGCTCTCGATCCCGATCCCGGCCGATCCGCTGCTCGACAACGCCGACATCTTCCACCAGTGGCTCGTGCTCGACCCCGGCTCCGCTGGCGGCTTGCTGGCGGCGTCCCGCGGTCTGCGGGCGCGTATCTGTCAGTTCTGATCGCCGATCGGATGAAGAGCGCCTCTTGCGGATCCCCGCGAGGCGCTCTTTTCCATTTCCGGACCGGCGGAACGGAACCCTCGTAGCATTCGCAACCTCCGATAAGCCTGCGTCCCAGCGACGGGCCCCTCGGACCTGGCGGCGCGAGCGTGAACTCGCCGCCGCGGCGCGACCTCTGCCCCTCGGAGGTCGCGACCTACCGGCCTCGGTCCGTCGGTCGCGTGGTTCTCCCTGCCAACTCGTTCCCAAGGCATAGCTTCATGAGCTTCTCCCTCCGACTGCGTCAGCTCCCCGCGCTGACGCTGCTCGCGTTCGTCGCCAGCGCCGGCCTCAGCGCGGCGCAGGATCCGTCGTCGCACTCCTCGCTCGAGCCGGCCGATGCCGTCGCTGCACCGCAGGACCCGCGCGCCTGGGAGGCATTCCTCGCCGAGAACGGCGCCCTCTGGAGTGCGCGTTGGAACCCCGCGACGGGCACGCCGAGCTCGATCCTCGGCTCTGGCCTCGACCTCGGCGTCGGCGCGATCCTCGACGAAGCGACGGCGCGTCAGCAGGGGCAGCTCGTGCTCTACCGCTACGCGCAGCTCCTCGGGATCGATCCCACGCACTTCGTGCCGCGCACGGTGCACAAGACCGCGCGGGTCTGGATCCTCGTCTACGACATGGTCTACCAGGGCGTGCCGGTGGTCGGCGGCCGCGCGGACCTGCGCATCTGCGACAACGGCGTGCTCGCGAAGCTCGGCGCCGTCGCGCCGCAGCTCCCGGCCGGCTTCACGGTCGTCCCGACGCTCAGCGCCGATGCGGCGCGCCGTCTCGCGCACGCGTCCCAGGGCGCGCCGCTCCCGCAGGATCTCCGCGGCGTGGAAGATGCCGACGGCGACCAGAGCGAGGTCGCCGCTGCTTCCGGCGCGCGCCTCGTGATCTGGACCCAGGTGCAGGGCAAGGCCCGCACGCCGATGCAGCTCGCGTGGGAAGTGCGCGTCGAGGACTCGATCCGCGGCAAGTACGGCCGCGTCTTCGTCGATGCGCACACCGGCCAGTCGATCGACTACGTGAGCGACGTTCACCACGCCGACGTCACGGGCAACGTGAAGTCCTGGGTCAATACCTCGGACCGCGGCATCGCGGCGCTCAGCAACGTCGACATGGCCGGCATCAGGGTCACGTCGCCGACGCTGGGCACGACCTTCACCGACGCCAGCGGCAACTTCCTCTTCGCGAACGCACCGGCGGGGAACCACAACCTGACGGTGACCTACGAAGGCCGGCGCCTCGCGTCCCACTCCACGGCGCAAGGCACCAAGGTCTCGGTGGCCGCCGTCGCGACGCCTGGGACTCCGGTGCAGATCCAGATGCTGACCAGCGCGGCGGTGGAGTTCGATCGCTCGCAGGCCGCAGCCTACTACCACGTGAACCAGGCGCACGAGTTCGTGCGCGGCATCCTCGGAGTCAATCTGCCGGCGGCTTCGAACGCGTTGACCTGCCGCAGCAACATCGCCTCGACTTGCAACGCCTTCTACAACGGCACCTCGATCAACTTCTACGCCGCGGGCGGGAGCTGCAACAACACCGCCTCGGGCAGCGTGGTCGCGCACGAATGGGGCCATGGCCTCGATGACTGGTACGGCGGGATCTCGCAGACCGACGGGCTCTCGGAAGCGTGGGGCGACACGGTCTCGACCTACCTCTTCGCGCAGCCGGTCGTCGGGCGCGACTTCCAGACGAACGGCGGGATCGTGCGCACGGCGCTGAACTCGCGGACCTACGCGGGCATCAGCTCCTGCGGGACCTCGGTGCACTGCCAAGGCGAGTCCTTCATGGGCCTCACCTGGGATATCCGCACGCGCCTCATCAACAGCCTGGGTGCCGTCGCCGGCAAGGCGCGCGCCGAGCAGATCGTGATCGGCTCGATCCCGGCGGACGCGGTGAACCAGGCCGAAGCCGTCGAGGAGATCTTCCTGCTCGACGACAACGACGGGAACCTCAGCAACGGCACGCCGAACTACAGCGAGCTCGCCGCGGCGGCCAGCGCGCGTCAGTTCCCGTATCCGCAGGTGCAGCTCGTGAGCTTCAGCCACGTCGGCCTCACCAACACCACGGAGCGCTTCGCGCCTCGGCGCGCGGACATCACGGTGCAAGCTCTGAGCGGCACGATCAACGCGGTGCAGGCGTTCATCACGGTGACCGGCGGTGCTCCGCGCCTCCTGCCCGCGATCCCGAACGGGCTGCCGAACGGTCGCAGCGTGCTGCTGCCGGGCACCGATACCGGCGGCACGGTGAGCTACTACTTCATCATCCAGCACAGCTCCGGCAACGTGCGTCGCCCCGAGACGGGGACCTACAGCTACTCGGTCGGGAGCTCGACGGTCGCGTTCAGCGACAACTTCGACTCCGGCGAGAACGGCTGGACGAGCCAGCAGATCGCCACGCAGAACGACTGGCAGCGCGGGACGCCCGCGGGTCGCACGGCGACGGACACCGGCGTCACGTGGCGCGATCCGGCCGCGGCGCGCAGCGGCACGGCCTGCCGCGGTAACGACCTCGGTGGGGCGGGCTTCAACGGCGCCTACCAGAACAACGTCGAGAACCTCCTGCTCTCGCCGGTGCTGAACCTCACGGGCCGCACGGGCGTGCGCGTCGGCTTCTGGCGCTGGCTCTCGGTCGAGGACGGCCTCTACGACCAGGCGCAGCTCGAGATGAACGGCCAGGTCATCTGGGCGAATCCCGTCGGGTCGGGCTCGAGCCACGTGCTCGATACGGCCTGGACCTACGTCGAGTACGCGGTGCCCGCGGCCGACAACAACCCGAGCGTCCAATTCGGCTTCCGCCTGAAGACCGACGCGGGCCTGGCCCTCGGCGGTTGGAACATCGACGACTTCGCGGTGAGCTACGCGGGCTCCTCCGCGACGCGCCCGGTCGAGTACCAGGCGACGCCGGAGCAGATCCAGCTCGGCGGCGCGACGACGCTGCGCTTCCGCGGCACGCCGAACTCGGGCTTGCTGCTCTTCTTCTCGGCGACGCCGGGGCCGCTCAGCTTGCCGGGCTTCCCGACGCTGAACATCGACATCAACTTCCTGCTGCAGGCGTACGCTCTCGATGGCGCGGGCAACCTGAGCTTCCCGGTCGCGGTCCCGCCGGACGGCGCGATGTACGGGCTCTACCTCCACTCGCAAGCGGTGCAGGTCACCCCGTCGATCGTCCTCGGGGAATCGAACCCGATGACCTACCTCTTCTACTGAGCTCCGCGACTTCGAGCTCTGCGGTGACGCGCTCACGCGCGCGCCGAGGAACTGACCGGGCTCGGTGCACCTCGCGGTGCGCCGAGCCCGAGTCGTTGAAGTGCTTCTCGATCTGCGCGCAACCGCTGCGGATCGAGAGGGAACCTCGCTTTCCGCCGGCTCGTCTGCCCACTTCCTGGCCCGAGCCTGCTCACTTCCCGTCCCCATTCTCGTTCCCAAGGACTTCGTCATGCGAGCCCGCCTCCTCCTCGCGACCTTCGCCTTGGCCGCGCCCGCGTTCGCGCAGGTCGTCCATCCGAACGCCTACGCCGGCACCTCCACCACCTCGAACAACGCCTGGCCCTTCGGCTACACGAACGGCGCCGGCGACTACCAGCAGTCCTACGATGGGTCGCAGTTCCCCGGACCGATGACCATCGCGCAGATCGGCTTCCGCTACGGCACCGATACCGTCCGTTCCGGAGGCACGGTCGACTGCAAGATCTGGCTCTCGTACTGCGCCGGTCCTTACAACGCGCTCGCGAGCACCTTCGCGACGAACATCGGCGTGGGCTCGACCGTCGTCTTCGACGGCATCGCCACGATCCCGCCATTCCAAGGCGATCCGGCCACGCCGAACCCGTTCACCTTCGTGATCCCGTTCACGACGCCCTTCGCGTACGACCCCGGGCAAGGCGACCTGTTGATGACGGTGGAGATGCGCGTCTCCGGCTCGAGCACCTGGGGCGCGTTCGAGCGCGCGAGCGGCGCGGGCGCCTCCCGCGTCTACGCGAACACCGGCTCGACGGGCAACGCCGGAGGCAGCGTCGACTCGATCGGCCTGATCACCCTCTTCGACGGTCCGCAGTGCGCCGGGCGCGTCGCCTCGCGCGGCGCGGGCTGCCTCGACTCCACGCGCACGCCGCTCGCGCTGAGCTCGACCGGCTGCCCCGACCGCGGCACGGCGTTCTCGCTCGAGGTCGAGATGGGCGCGTCGAATGCGGCGCCCGTGCTGTTGATGATGGGCCTCTCCGATCAGAACTGGCTCGGGATCCAGCTCCCGCTCGACCTCGGCCTCTTCGGCGCGACCGGCTGCTCGCTCTACGTGTCGCAAGAAGCGTTGATCGGACCTCTGGCCAACCCCGGCGGTAGCGCCTCCCTGCAAGCGCTCGTGCCCAACGACCCGTTGCTCACGCGAGGCACGAGCTATTGGCAGGCGCTCATCATCGACCCGCCCGCGAATTCGTTCGGCTTGGTGACCTCGAACCTGCTCGCGATCACGATCGGCTGAGCGTTGCGCGGGCGCGCCGCGTTCGGCTCTGCATTGCCGAGCGCCGATCCCGAGGCAAGATCTGCGGCGGCGCGAGCTCTCCCTCGCGCCGCCGCACTCGTTCCGGCGGCATCCTCGATCTCGCAACTCTGCGCTCCTCGCCCTTGGCGAGCCCTCCGCATGCCTCATCTCGCGGTCGCCCTGCTGCCGTTCCTCGTCCAGGATCCCGCGCCGCCCGTCGCGCCGAAGCTGGAGACGATCGCCGAGTCTTCCGGCTACACGCGCACGAGCTCGCACGCCGAGGTGCTCGCGTTCTGCAGCGCGCTGCGCCAGCGCGGCGCGGCGATCCGTCTCCAAGAGATCGGCGCGAGCAGCGGCGGCCTGCCGATGCTCCTCTGCGCGGCCGGTGCTGCCGCGCGGCTCGATCCTTCGCGCGTGCAGCGCGCCGAGCTCCCCGTGGTCTACGTGCAAGCGAACATCCACGGCGGAGAGGTCGACGGCAAGGAGGCGATCCTGGCGCTGCTGCGCGATCTGCTCCTCGGAGAAGAGGCCGCGTTGCTGGAGCGCGTGGCGCTCCTCGTCGTTCCCAACTACAACCCCGACGGCAACGACGCCTTCGGTGCGGCGGAGAAGCAGCGACCCGGGCAAGTCGGTCCCGATCCGGTCGGACAGCGCGCCAACGCCGAGGGGCTCGATCTCAATCGCGACTACGTGAAGGCCGCGAGCCCGGAGCTCCGCGCCGTCCTCGCGCAGGTCCTCCTGCCGTGGGATCCGGATGTCTTCATCGACCTCCACACGACGAACGGCAGCCACCACGGCTTCACGCTCACCTACGCGCCCTCGCTGCAGCCCACACCCGGCGAGGGCTTCCTCGCGCCCGAGCACTTCGTGCGCGAGCGGTTGCTGCCGCGCGCGCGCCGCGCGATGCAGGAGCAGCACGGCTTCGCGACCTTCGACTACGGCAACTTCGATCGCGGCAGCGCACCGAGCGCATGGGAGACCTACGAGCATCGCCCGCGCTTCGGCACGAACTACGCCGCGCTGCGCGGTCGCATGGGGATCCTCAGCGAGTCGTACTCGTACGCCGACTACCGCACGCGCATCGCGGCCTCCCGCGCGTTCGTGCTGGAGCTGCTGCGCGGGATCGCGGCGCATGGCGCGGAGATCCGCTCTCTGCATCGCGAGCACGATCGGCGCATCGCGCGCTGGGGGGCCGATCCGAGCAGCGCACCGCCGCTCGGCATCGAGTTCGAGATGATGGCGCGGCCCGAGGCCGAGGTGATGCTCGCGGGCGTGATGGAGCGCGGGGAGGACGGTCGCATGCGGCGCACCGGTAAGCTCGAGCCGCGCCGCGTCGTCGTAAAGGACCGCTTTCGCGCGACGCGTCATGTCGCGTACCCCGCGGGGTTCTTCCTGCCGCCGAGCGAGCGCCGCCTCCGCGAGGCGCTCACGCGTCACGGCGTGATCACGCAGAACGTGCTCGAGCCTTGGAGCGGCGAGCTCGAGCGCTTCGAACCGCTGGAGCTGCGGAACCAAGGGCGCGCCTTCCAGGCGCGGCAGATGCTGCGCGTGAGCGGCGAGCGCCGTCTGGCGCCCGCCGAGATCCCGGCCGGATGGACCTGGGTCAGCACGGCGCAGCCGCTGGGGCTGTTGGTCAGCACCTTCCTCGATCCCGAGTATGAAGACGGCCTGATCGCCTGGCGCGAATGCGACTTCGAACCGGCGCGAGGCGTCGCCTTCCCCGTGCTGCGCGCGCTCGCGCCACCTGCCGGCCTCGTTGCGCGCTGAGGTCGAGAGCGGCGCGTCGCTCAGAGCTTGTCGGAGAAGGACTCCGAAAGGCTCCTCGATGCCTGCTGGCCCAACACCTGACGGTGTCGGCGCGGCGAGCTCGTCGATGGCTCGACGAGCTCTCAGCGCGCGCGCAGCTCGCGCAGACGCGCGGGATCGCCGACCGGCTCCTCGCAGGTGAAGCCGCGGCAGAGATAAGCGCGCGCGCTGCCGTCGGGGGCCGGCCCCTTTCCGGTGAGCAGCGGCGCTAGGTCCGAGAGCTTCTCTTCGGCGAGAGGGGCGAGCGCCAAGGTCACATCGCGGGCGCTCTCGCGCGCAGCGGCGAGCAGCTCCTCGCGCCCGCGGCCTGCGCTCACGACGATCGTCGTGGCGCTCGGTGCCAGCCATTCGGCGGCGAGCAGGAGCGAGCCGTGGAGCTCGGGCGTCTCGGCGACGCTCGAGCTCGAGAGCGCGAGCGTGCGCTCGGCGGCCTCGCGAAAGTGCGCCTCTCCGGTGATCTGGTAGAGCTGCGCCAAGCCCTGCGCGGCGACCGCGGTGGGCGAGGGCGTCGCGCCGTCGTGATCGTCCTTGAAGCGCGCGATGAGCTGCTCGCCATCGCTCGGCGTCGCGAAGAAGCCGCCGCGCTCGCGGTCCTCGAAGCGCTCGAGCATGCGCTGCGCGACCTGGATCGCGCGCTCGAGCGTGACGCGCGTCGGATCGACCTCGAAGAGCGCCAGCAATCCATCGAGCACGTAGGCGTGGTCCGAGAGCAGCGCGTGGTGCTGCGCCTTGCCCGCGCGATAGCTGCGCTTCCAGCGCGCACCGGTGAAGAGCTCGCGGAAGAGGAAGTCGCTCGCCGTGCGCGCGGCCCGCAGGTCGGCGTCGTCGGCCGTCGCGCGATAGGCCGCGGCGAGTGCCGCGATCGCGAGCCCGTTCCAATCCGCGAGGACCTTGTCGTCCTTCGCCGGAGCGGGGCGCCGCTCTCGCGCGACATAGAGCTTCGCGCGGAGCGCGCTCAGCTTCGCGCGGAAGGCCGCGGGATCCTCGCCGCGCGCGCGCGCTTCCGCGTCCAGCGTGCGCTGGAGGTGCAGCACGCTCGTGCCGTGCTCGAAGTTGCCGCTCGGGGAGACGCCGTAGAGCTCGGCGATGAGCTCGCCGTCCGCCGCGCCGAGCTCGGCGATCAGCGCCTCTCTCGTCCAGACGAAGAAGCGCCCTTCTTCGCCTTCCGAGTCCGCATCCGTCGCGGAATGGAAGCCGCCCTGCGCGTCGAGCATCTCGCGCTTCAAGTAGTCGAGCGTCGCGCGCGCCGTGCGCAGGTGCTCCGCATCGGAGGTCGCGCGCGCGGCTTCGAGATAGGTGCGCGCGAGCAGCGCGTTGTCGTAGAGCATCTTCTCGAAGTGGGGCACGAGCCACTGCGCATCGACGGAGTAGCGATGGAAGCCGCCGGCCAAGTGGTCGTGGATCCCGCCGAGCGCCATGCGCTGCAAGCTGAGCTCGAGCATCCCACGGGCACTCTGCGAGCCGCGTTCGGTGGCGCGCACGAGAGCGCGCAGCGCGCTCGGCTGCGGGAACTTGGGCGCGCCGCCGAAGCCGCCGTGCTGCGCGTCGAAGCTGCGCTGCCAGCCGTCGACCGCGCGCAGGAGCGCGGCCTCCGGCCAAGCTCCGCCGGCCGCCTCCTCGCGCACACGCAGGTGATCGGCGAGCGCTCGCGCGTCCTCGCGGAGCTCTTCGCCCTGCGTGTTCCAGAGATGCGCGAGGTGCAGGAGGACGCGGCGGAACGACGGCATCCCCGGTCGCTCGTCGGGCGGGAAGTAGGTGCCGCCGTAGAAGGGCTCGCCGTCCGGCGTCAGCCACACCGAGAGCGGCCAGCCGCCGTGCTTGCCCATCGACATCACGGCGCGCATGTACACGTCGTCGACGTCCGGCCGCTCCTCGCGATCGACCTTGATGCAGACGAAGCTCTCGTTCAGCACGCGCGCGGTCTCCTCGTCCTCGAAGGACTCGCGCTCCATCACATGGCACCAATGGCAGGCCGAGTAGCCGATCGAGAGGAAGATCGGGCGCTGCGTCTCGCGCGCTAGTGAGAACGCGGCCGGCCCCCAGGGATGCCAGTCGACGGGGTTCTGCGCGTGCTGCAGCAGATAGGGCGAGGTCTCTGCGGCGAGGCGATTCGTCTTCACGGGGGCGGGGCCGGGCGGGGCCGGAGGGGCGGGAGCGGAGGGGGGACCTTCCGGCGCCTCGCAGGCGCCGAGGAGGGCAGCGCCGAGGAGCGCCGCGCGAAGGCGGGTTCTAGAGCAGAGCATGAGCGCTTCCAAGCCGTGCGGAAGACGCCGTTCCGCGGGCTCCCGCGTTCAGGCGCTGCCCACAGTAGCGCGCGCCTCGTCCGCGGTCGCGTTCGCCAAGGAGAGGCGGAAGCAGGCACCGCGCTCTCCGCCGCTCCGCGGGGCGAGCTCCAACTCGCCGCCGCACGCGCGCGCCAACTCGCGAGCCACCCAGAGCCCGAGGCCATGTCCCGCCGTCGCGTTCGCGCTCGTCCCGCGGGCGAAGGGCTCGAAGAGCGCCGCGCCGATCGGCTCGCGCACTCCCGGTCCGTCATCCTCGACTTCGATCCAGGCCGCGGCCTCCGACGCCCCCCAGCGGAGGGCGATGCGCGTCCCGCCGACGGCGTGCTTCACCGCGTTGCCGAGCAGGTTGGCCAGGATCTGCCGCACGAGGGTAGCTTCGCCGCGCGCCGCCACGGGCGGAGCGGACTCGTCGAGCTCGAGCGAAAAACCGCGGCGCGCCGCCAGAGGGCGGAGGAGCTCGCATGCGGCCCGTGCTTCCGTGCCGAGATCGCAGCGGACTTCGAGGCGCGCGGGTCGCTCCGCGGCTTCCACGCTCGATGGGCCCTTCACGCGATCCAGATGCCGGCCGATCAGCGCATCGAGGCGCTCGGCTTCCTCGACCAGGATCCCCGAGGCTTCCTCGAGGAAGGCGCGATCGGAGCTCGCGCCGGCGAGTAGCTCGGCGTAGGCGCGGATCGCCGCGAGCGGGGTTCGCAGCTCGTGCACCAGACCGGCGAGCTGGAGCGCGGTGCGCGGCGAGGTTTCCTCGTCTCGCGGCGGCAGTGCCTCGGCGGGCTCGCTCGGCGCGCTGCGGCTCTTGCGGGCGAGGAGCGCGCCGAGGCAGCCACCCAAGACGAACGCGAGCACGGCCAGAGCCATAGGGGATGGAGCCTCGGGAGAAGACGATGCCTCCCCATCGACGCAGCGCCTCGGACCCCTGCAGTGGCGGTCGAGCAGGGTTTTCCACTCTCGCTCGGATCGCGCAGGAAGGATGCTCTTCCGTCGCGGGTCACAGCGCGCTTCTCTCGGTACCCGCCGCGCTCCTCGCCACCGATGCCCAACTCCGTCCTCCGTCGCGCCTCCCGCGCCGTGCTCTGCCTCTGTTCCGTCTTCGTCGCGCTCGCCGCGAACGCGAGGAGCTCGGACGCGGGGAATCCGGATCGCCAGCTCCTCGCCGTGCGCCTGGAGGGCAAGTGGTCGGTGCATCGCGGCGAGCTGCCCGGCGGACCGGGTGCGGGCGCCGTTCCCGAGCTCGACATCTCGCGCTGGGAGCGCGTCACGCTGCCGGAGAAGGGCGAGGCCGGAGCGCAGGCCACGACGTGGTACCGCACCGAGTTCCACTGGGGGCAGCGCCACGAAGCGCCCGCGTTCCTCGTGCTGGGGCGCGTCGATGGCGAGGACGCCGTGTATCTGAACGGCCTGCCGATCGCGGGCACCTCGGGTGAGGCGGCGCGCGGCGCGAGCGGGCAGCGCGCGCGCATCTACCGCTTCGAGGAGCCGGGGTTGAAGCCGGGGCGGAACCAGATCGCGGTGCGCGTCGACGGATGGGGCGGCGCGGCGGGGCGCATCGTCGGGGGACCTCTGCGACTGGCGAGCGGCGCCGAAGCGCGGCGTCTGCTCGGTCCGACGCGCATGGAGCCCACGCTCGCCACCGCCGCCAACTTCAACATCGCCGCACAGGTCGATCCTCGCGGGCGATTGCTCGGTCGTGTCGTCGCCGAGAACGCGCTCTCCGGGCCGCTCGAGATCGGCTGGGGCAGCCTCTCGATCGCGGATCGCGACTCCGGCGTCGAGCTCGCTCTCGACGAGTTCGAGAAGAACGAGATCGATCTGCGGTGGCCGATGGCCAGCTTTCGCGCCTCGGATCGCCGCCTCGGCGATCTACGCGTCGAGGGCGAGATGTTCGCGCCGCTCGCGTGGCGCGAAGAGTGGATCTGCGCGCTGCCGCTGGTGATGATCGATCTGCGCCTCGAGAACCGCGGCATCTTCGCGCGCGAGATCGAGATCGTGCTGCGCTTCCAAGAGCGACTGGAGCGCGAGTCGACGCAGCTCACGGGCTTCGAGGAGTTCTCTTCGCGCCTCGGCTACAGCGGCCTCCAATTCGGTCCGCTGGCGCTCGCGCTCGAAGGCGCGGTCGAGCCGGACTCCCCGTTGCCGGGCTTCTTGCGCTTGGTCGCGTCGGTGACCGTGGAGCCGCGCGACGTGAAGCGCGTGCGCGCGGCGCTCGCGTTCCGCGAGGAAGGACGGCGACTCTCCGAAGCCGATCCCGGCGTCCAAGGCGTGATGGGCATCGCTTGGTCGCAGTGGCAGAAGCTGCGGGATCAGAGCGTCGCGTTCGATCGCGGCTTGCCCGCGACCGGCGACGCGGAGCTCGACGCGGCGTTCCGCGCGTACGCGAGCTTCGCCGCGCGCAGGACTTCGTACGATCGCGCGGGCACGGCCTTCGTGCGCACGGAGACGCGCGATCCGAGCGCGGCGGCAGAAGAGGCGTTCTACGTGAGCTCCGCGCACCTCGTGCTCTGGCCCGTGCTGGAAGAGCTGATGGTGATGTCGTGGTCGGGGAAGATCCTGGCCGAGCTCCCGACGGCCGAGCCTCCGACGCATGTGCTGCCACATCTCTGGTATGCCGCGCGCGCGATCCGGCTCGCGCGCTGGCGCGGCGCGGCGACGCGTGTCTCTCCGGATATCGCGCGTGCGTTCAAGCGCAGCGTCGCGGTGATCCTGCGCGGCGATCGCAACGGCGACGGTCTGCCCGAGCCGGGACCGGGCGAAGATCTCTCGACGGTCTACGCGCTCGCGTTGCATGTGCTCGAAGCCGCGACGCAAGCGAGCTCCTCGCTGCGGCTCGATCCCGAGGAGACCGCCGCGGTCGCCCAGCGCCTCGCGCGCTCGCGCGAGACCGTGCTCTCGCTCGAGCTCTCGAAGGAGCCGTCGCGGACGCGGCGCCGCGCGAACGCGTGGATCTTCCCGAGCTCGGCGACGCTGGAGTTCATGATCGGCTCTCTCGCCGCGGTCGATGCGCTGGCGACGCCCTGCGGCATCTCCGCGGGCACCGCCGAAGGCAGCGGCGCGCTGCGCACCGAGCCCGGCCTCGACTTCCTCGACGCGCTCGGGCGCGCGCGCCTCGGCTTCCAGGAGCAAGCGCTCGATCTCGCGCGTCGCGCGCTGCGGGCCGACCTCGGCCCCGATCGACGCCGCTCGCCCGTGCGCTTCCTCGAAGGCTGTCTGCGGGAGCCCAGCGGGCGAGAGGGTGCGCGCAACGCGACCTTCCTCGCCTACGTCTCGCAGGGGCTGCTCGGGTGGACGCGCAAGGACGAGAAGGTCGAGATCGCGCCGTGGATCGATCCCGAGCTACCGGATCTCGAATCGAACGTGATCGTGCCCGAGGGCTTCATCGGCTGGCGGCGCAAAGCGCGCGCAGGCGGGTGGACTCTGGGGTTCGAGGCCGTGCTGGTCTATCCACTCGAATTCCATTACCTGATCCGGCTCGCACCCGGCGAAGGAGCGCCCACGATGCGCGCGCTCACGATCGCTCCGCCGGCGAAGCCCGCGGAGGAGGATGGCGCGAAGCCGCCGACCGAGCCCGCTCCGCCGCCGCAGCCGAAGGTCCCGATCGCGCAGAAGCTCGAGGTGATCGAGCGCCACGGGGAGCGCTTCGCGCTCGTGGTCGTGCGCGTCGAGACTGGGCACGGCGCGCGCTTCGAGATCGATCGCGCGCGCTGACGCAGACGCGCGTGATGCGCGAGCGGAGCGCCGCCGTCGGTCAGCGGAGCTCGAGCTCGCGGAATGGCAGGGCGATGCTCTCCTTGCCTTCCAAGCGATAGCTCGCGCGGACCTTCGCGACGAGCGGGCCGGCGAGCTCGCGGGCGTCGATCTCGAAGCTCCGCTCGGCGAGCGGCAGCAACGCCTCGTCGTGGCGGATCTCGAAACTGGCCTTGCGCGGCTTCGGCGCTTTCGCGCCGGGCGGCGTCGCGCTCGCCGGCGCGAGCTCCAAGTCGATCTGCCACTTGCGACCGACCAGCCCCGGCGTGCGATGCGCGGCGCCCGTGTTCTTCACGCGCAGAGCGAGAGCACCGCTCGCGAGGCGCTCGAGCTCGAAGTCGAGCGTCTCCGCGAGCAAGCCGGCATCGCGTGCGCCGCGGAGCGCGTGGCTCCGGCCCTGGCGCACCGGCGGCGCGGGTTCTCCGGTCGCGGCGGTCGCCATCGCACGTTCGACCGCGGGCATGTGGCATCCACCGCAGGATGCCGCGGGCTCGCGCGCCGGGGCGGAGAGGAAGTCTTGCCCGAGCGGGAGCACGGGGCCGATCTCGGTGGCGTGGCAGGCGAGGCAGAGGCGATCGACGCGCGCGGGATCGAAGCGCGCGTCCTGGCGCGATGCGTGCGCGGAGCTCGGACCTCCGAACGGTCCGAGCATCGCGCCGTCGTCGGCGCGATGGCAGGTGGCGCAGTCGACGCCGGCGTGCAGATCGACGGTGCGCGCCTGCGGCGCGGCGGCGCGCTCGCCCTCCTGCGCTTCGAGCTGTGCGGCGCCGAGCGGCTGCGGTACGTGGCAGGGGAGGCAAGCGTCGCGCTGCGCGCCCTTCCGGCGCTTCAGCGCGCGCTGATAGCTCTCGTTCGTCCAGGCCGTTCCGTGCAGCGAGCTCGCCCACTCGCGCTGGATCTCGGCGTGACAATCGGCGCAGCTCGCCGCGTCCGTCGCGAGCGCGCGCGTTGCCGCAGGGGCGCGCGTTGCGCGGTCGGGCCGCGGCGCTGAAGGAGCGAACGCGAGCAAGACGGTGAGGGCGGGCAGGCCGAGCAGCAGCGAGCGGGTCATCGATCGCGGGGCAGGAGGGGCAGGACCGGAGTCGGTGCGAAGAGGCGCGCGATCCTACTCGCGCTTCCCGCCCGTCCACGCGAGACGGCAAGATCTCCGCCCTCCCCTCGGGCGCCACACGGCGGAAGGTCGAGAAGAGCAACGATGACAGGCGGCGAGAACGCAGGAGCAGCGGCGGATGCCGCGCGCGGAGCATGGCGCGGCGCGCTGCTCTGCGGCGCCGCGGCGTTCTCACTGTATCTCGCGACCTTCTCGCCGCGCGCCTTCGCGCTGCTCTGGGCCGACGACGGGATGCACTACGCGCGATGGGCCGTCGACGGCGTATCGGCGCAGCTCGCGCACCCGCACCACGTGCTCTACCACTACCTCGCGCGCGGGCTGATGCTCGCGCTCGAGCCCTTCTGCGGCGCCGGCATCGAGACCTCGCTGCGCGCGCACCAGATACTCTCGGCGCTCGGTGGGGCCTTGGGGGTCGCGTGTACCTTCTTGCTCGCGCGGCGCCTCGGCGCGGGGAACGCGATCGCGGCGACGCTCGCGCTCTTCGTCGCGACCGCGTTCCCGTACTGGTGCTTCTCCAGCGTCTCGGAGACCTATGCGCCGGCGCATGCCTGCGTCGCGGCGCTCTTCGCGACGCTGCTCTTCGAGCGCCGCGAGGATCCGCTGCGCCGGCGCTCAGCACTTCCGATCGCGCTGATCGCTCTCGGCTTCGCGCTGCGCGAGGACTATGGGCTCTGCTTGCCTGCGTATGCGCTCGGGATCTGGAGCGTGCATGGCTTCGCGAAGGGGACGCAGCGCGGCGCGCTCGTGGCGGCGCTCTCGCTCGGCATCACCGCCGCGATCTATGGCGCGGTCTACCTGCTCTTCGTGCAAGGCACGAGCTTCGCGCCGAAGGGCTTCGGCTCGTGGTTCGCCGGCTATCAAGAGGATGGGCGCTACGGCATCATCGAACGCTACTTCGAGGCGCGCCTGCCCCTCGAGCTGCAGCGCCTCGGCGAGAGTGTGTTCCCGTGGTGGGCGGCGTGGCACGCGCCGAGCTTCGCGCTCGTCGGAGCGTATGTCGTTCCGTTGCTCGCGCTCGCGGCGCTGATCGCCGGGCTGCGCTCGATAAGGTCGCGCGCGCTCGCGCTCGCCGCGGGGGCCTATCTCGTGCTGCGCGTCGTCTTCTTCGCGTGGTGGGAGTGCGGTTACTTCGACTTCGAGCTCGGGCATGTCGCAGCGCTCGGGTTCTTGCTCGCATCCGCCGTGCCTGCCCTGCGCAATGCTCGGGTCGCCTTCGTGGCCGCTTCGGCGCTGCTCTTGCTCGCGACGCTGCAGGTCGCGCATGTCAGCGGGAGTCGCTTGCCGCCCTTCCGCGACGAGGGTGCCTTCGAGCGCGTGCTGCAGCTCGGTCGTTCTCTCGAGCCCGGCGAAGCCGTCGCGGGGTTGCGCACCGAGACGCGCTTGGGCTCGATCGGTTATCTCGGTCGCGAAGTGCTGGAGCTCGATCCACGTCGCTTCGTAGCACAGATCGAGCAGTGGCTCGCGGCGCATCCGGGCCTGGCGCTCTTCCTGCCCGCGATCGAGCTGCAAGCCATCGCCGATCCCTCGCGCCCCGAGTGGGGCGAGCTCGGTGCCGCGGCTCCCGAGCGGCTGGTCGAGCAAGCGTTGGCTTGGGAAGCGCTGCTCGCGCGCGAACGACCGGCGCTCGTCGCCGATAACGCCGGCGCACCTCTGGGCTGGCGCTTTCGCCGGAGCTGAAGCGCGCGGCGCTACGCGCGCCGACGGTCCGCGGTTCCCCGGAAAGACGAAGCTGCTTTCCGACCCCGGAAACGACCCCGGCGGCAGAACCAAGGATGAGCGCAGCAGGTGCACCTCCGCCTGGCGCTCGGACCCCGCAACCGGAGCTCGAACTCATGGCGTCTCACTTCGCATCCCGCGGCGCGGCACTGCTCGCGCTCTCCTCCGCCTTCGCTTCGCTCGCCGCCGCCCAGGGCGGCCTCCAAGTCGTGAGCAGCGGCGCGAGCTCGACCGCGATGTCGCGCGACGGCAGCGCCCTCCTCGGCTACGACGCGAACGGCCCGTTCCTCTGGCGCGCGGCCTCCGGCGTCACCGCGATCAGCGGTGGCACGATGGTGATGGCGCTCTCCGGTGACGGCCAGGTCGTGGCGGGTACGGCGACGGACCCGGCGCTGCAGGTCGACAACCCCGCGCTCTGGCGCGCCGCCGGCGGCTGGTCGCACTTGGGCGGCATCGGCGGTTCGACGGTGGGTTGCCCCGATCTCGGAACGCCGTGGGCGATCGACGACGACGGCTCGACGGTGGTGGGACTCGCGTGGAACGCGTGCGTCGCGCAGCCGTTCCGCTGGGATCAGGGCAGCCAGATGATCCAGCTCGCGAAGCAGGGCCCGAACGCTCGCGCGAACGCGGTGAGCGGTGATGGTCGCTGGATCGGCGGTTGGGACGAGGATCCGACCACCGGTGCTTGGCGCGCGTGCCGCTGGGATGCGAACGGCGTCCAGGACTTCCCGCGCGTGCGCACCGCCGATCCCGTCGGCATCGGCAACGTCTGGGGCTTCAGCACCGACGGCACCTACTACTGCGGCGAAGACTCGGAGGGCGCGTTCGTCGCCGGCCCGCAAGGCGTGATCTCGATCGGCGCCTTGCTGCAAGATCCGTCTTCCTACGCGCTCGGCGTCTCGGATGACGGCGGCGTGGTGGTCGGCACGCTCGGGAGCGGACCGTGGGCGATCCGCCGCGGCTGGATCTGGACGCGCGGCGGCGGGGTGGTGATGGCCGATGATCTCGCGCTGCGCTACGGCTGGAACGTCCCGACGGGGCTCGCGATCGAGCGCCTCGATTCGATCTCGCGCGACGGCCGGCGCTGCTCGGGCAGCGGCCTCGACTCCAACTGGAACGGCTACGCGTTCGTGATCGATCTGCCGCAGAGCTGGACCGACCTCGGCAGCGCGCTCGCCGGCACCCTCGGCGCTCCGCTCCTCCAAGGCAGCGGCTACTCGAAGGCCGGCTTCGGCGCCGGCGTCGAGCTCTCGAACGTCGCCGCGAACGGCGTCGCTCTGCTCGTCGCCTCGCTCCAATCCACGCCCATCCCGGTCTTCGGCGGGACCTTGGTCGCGTTCCCGCCCGACGTCACCGTCGCGCTGCTCACCGACGCTTCGGGCTACGCCGCGCTGAGCTGGACCTGGCCGGCGCCCGACGCGCCCGCCGGCGCTGCGCTCTACCTGCAAGCGCTGCTCCCCGATGGCGGCGCACCCCAGGGCTTCGCGTTCTCGAACGCGCTGCGCGCGAACTTCTGATCGCGCGCTCTAGCGCTCTCGAGCGTCGAGGTGCTCCCTCCCCGGGCCGATCCCGAGCTCAGGCGGAGACCTGATAGGCCTGGGTCAGCAAGAAGGGCGTGCAGATCGGATCGATCACGAGCCCTTGCACCGAAAAGCGGATCGGGCTCGAAGAGGCGGGGAAGGTCACGGTGAAGAAGCCCGCGGCGTTCGTCGCACCCGGCCAGGTCCAGAGGAACGCGCCCGGTGCGAGCGAGAGATCGAAGGACTGCGGGATCAGCATCCCGTAGCACATGCTCGGCGGCAGCGGGATCGTGTTCGCGACGCAGGGATAGGTATCGAAGATCAGCAGCACCGGCGCGTTCGGCGCCGCCGTGATCTGGAAGGTGAGCGGGTTGCCGGTCTGGTTCGTGAAGTTGCACGACGTCGAGCCGGAGAGGAACCCGTTCACGGTGAGGTCGTTCACGAACGGGAAGCCGGTGGTCTGCGCGGCGGCGGGAGCGGCGAGGAGGAGCAGGGCGGCGAGGGAGCGGAGGAAGTTCATGGCGCGGTCTCCGAGTTCAGCGACCGCGATCCGCGGCCTCGTCCCCCTCACCGCGATCGCCGGCCCGGCGTGACCCCCGCTCTCCGATTCCCCACCCTCGGTATGCCGGACGTACGGTGCCCGGAACGTTTTCACCGGGGTCGGAGACCCCGGTGAAAACGTTCCTGGCACCGTACGTCCGGGGTCGGCGGAGTTGGCCTAGTCGGCGAGATCGGTGGGATTCGGGCGATCAGCGCGCGAGGCGTTGGGCGAGGGTGCGGAGGAGGAGCGGCAGGCCGGGGCCGGCGCCGGCGGCGATCCAGGCGAGCTGGCCCTCGCGGTCGATCACCCACAGCGTCGGGAACGAGCGCACTTCGAAGTCCTCGTGGATGCGCGAGCTCGCGGGAGCGACGGCGAAGAGGTAGTCGAGCTCGAGCGCGGCGACGAGTGTCCGCACGTGGGTCGCGTACGCGGCGCCCGCGATGCTCGGCGCGGGCACGCGCTGTCCTTCGGCATCGAAGCCGTCGTTGCCGGGCTTCTCCGAGGTACTCGGCGTCGCGTCGTCCTTGCAGAGCCCGATCGCGCGGAGCTTCGAACCGAGCTCGCGCTGCAGGCGCGAGAGCTCCTTCATCTGCGCGCGGCACGGTCCGCACCAGCTCTGCCAGAAGTCGAGCAGGACGACGGAGCCCTTCAGCGCTTCTCCGGTGGCGAACCCCGCGTGCTCCGCGCCGCGCGCGCCGATCCACGTGAGCGAGCCCAGGCTCGGCACCGGCGCTCCGAGATGCTGCGCCTTCGTGCGCACCTGCGGTGCGTAGCGCGGTTCGGCTTCGGCGTAATCCGCGAGCCAGGCTTCGTAGAGCGCTTTCGCCTTGGGCGCTTCGCCGCGCGCGGCATGCACCGCAGCGGCGACATCGAGCAGCAGCAAGCCGCGCGGGCCGAGCGCCGCCGCGCGCTGTGCGGCGAGCTCGAGCGCTTCGTCGTCGCGACCCGCGGCGAAGAGCGCGATGGCGCGCGGGTGATCGAGGCGATCGAGGCTCGCGGCGTCGAGGCCGGCGCTCTTCAAACGCGCGTGGGCTTCCAGGAACGCTTGCGGCTCGCCGTGCTCGAGCGCCCATGCGACCCAGGTCGGAAAGAGCGTGCTCAGCGCGGGATCGCGCAGGCTCTGCACGAAGTGTCTGGCGAGCTCCTCGGAGACCCCGCTCTTCGCCTGCGCTTCGAAGAACGCGCGATACGCGCCTTGCAGCGCCTCCCGCTCTTTCCGCTCCTCCGCGGCGAGCTGCTCGCGCTCGGCGGGCTCGGCTTCGCGCAGATGTTCGACGAGCTCGCGATAGGCGCGGCCGCGCTGCTGCAGCGCCGCGAAGTCGCGCGCGAGCGGCGTTTCCGCGGATGGGTCCTGGAAGAGCGGCGCCAGCGCGCCGACAATCGCCGCCGTAGCCATCCACGTTGCGCTCATGGCGATAGAGCCTAGCGCTCCCGAGCCCCGAGCACGAGTGCGCCCGCGCCCGCGCGAACCCGCCATGAACGCCGAACCCACCGAAGCTCCGCCGGCCCCGATGACGCCGTTCCGCGCTCTCCTGCTGCTCGCGGTGGTGATCGCGTTCTTCGTCATGGGCGAACGCTGGATCGGGCTCTTCGCCGCGTTGGTCTGGCTCTTCCTCGTCGTGCTCTACGGTCGACGCGCGGCCTGAGCCGCGGCGCGGCGCTCGCCGCGCAGGCGCTCGACCTCCGCGCGCGCTTCCTCTTCGCCCGCGAGCCAACGCTCGACGAAGTCCTTGGGATAGCGCCGCTCCTCCCAGAGCGCGGGACGCCGATCCTCGAGCGGCTGCGTCGGGAGCCCCATGCGCTCCGCTGCGGTGTGCAGCCTGTGTCCGGCCTTCTCCGCGGCGGCGAACGCGCGCTCGCCGTCCTCGCGGAAGCGCTGCGAGCGCAGGAAGTGATGATCGACGATCACCTCGGGCAGGGCGCGTGCGAGCTGAGCCAAGTGCTTCAAGCCCAGCGATCTCTCGGCGTCGGTGACCGCGGGGTGATAGAGCGGCGGCCCCGAGACGAGCAGGACGGTCGGCTCGAGATCGATCAGGCGCGCGACGGTGCCCGCGTCGAGAAGCTGGATGTCGGAGGCGTGCACGAAGAGCTCGTTGCCTTCGCGCAGCGCGCTCATCGCGACGAAGCCCTGCTTGCTCTCGCGCGTCCCGTGCGGCGCCGCGCGCCCGATCTCGAGCGCATGCCAATGCGCGCCCTCGGCCGGCTGGATCTTGAGCCCCGCCTCCGCCCACAGCGCCTCGGCGCGGCGGCGCTGCGAGCCGTTGATCTGCAAGCGCGGGTGCTTCGCGAAGAGCGGCCGTCCGGCGTAGAGAGCGCGCGCGGCCGCGGCATCCGCCGCGTCGAGCGCGCGCTCCTCGAACGCGGTGTAGTGATCGTGGTGGTAATGAGACACCACGATCGCATCGGCCTCTTCGGCGCGGCGCTGGATCGCCTCGCGCACCTCGAGCAGCGCCGCGAGCTCCAGCGGATGCGGCGGATGCGCGTGGCGCATCGGCGCCAGCGAGACGCCGGGATCGATCAGGAACGCGTGCTCCCCGGCGCGGACGAAGGTGGCGAGCGAACGCACGCCCATCGATTCCGCGCCGAGGATCTCGATCTGCATCGCGCGAGCGCTACGCGTTGAACTGGAGCTTCGCGCTCTTGCGGAAGAGCAGGTGCGCGACGAGGAAGCCGATCAGCACGAGCAGCGGCACGGCCCAGAGATCGATGCCGTCGAACTTCCACGCGTGCTGGTTGCTCATCGCCATCAGCAGCGGCACGGACATGTAGGCGTTGTGACGCGAGCGCTGCGCGGCGAGCGCCGCCGCATCGGCGGGCAGCGCTTCCCCCGCGCGCGCCGCGGCGATCACCCGCTTCTGCGCGGGCCAGATGCGGAACCACACGTTGAAGGCCATGAGCGTGCCGAAGAGCGCGCCGAGGTGGACCAACGCGCTCCGGAAGGTGAAGCCGCCGACCTCGCGCGCGAAGACGTAGTAGGCCGCCGAGAGCAGGAGCCCGCCGACGAACGCCGCGCGGAGATCCTTCATCACCGTCTTCGCGAGCACGTCGTAGAGGTGGTGCCCCGTGAAGGTGAGCAGCACCACGAGGCCTCCGAGCATCGACCAGCGCACGACGCCGTCGTCGTCCGGGACGAACATCATCGGGCGCGAGTGATAGAAGACGAGGCCGATCACGAGCAGACCCGAGACCCAGGCCCAGGCGGCGGCCCAGCGGAACCACCAGAGGGCGCGTGGCATGAGGCCCGCGATCACCTGCCGCTTCTTCTCCGCGTCCAAGCTCGCGAGGAACGGGCCGTTCACCCAGTTGAAGAAGTAGAGCAGGCCCACCCAGAGCAGGGCCGAGGTGACGTGGGTCCAGCGGAAGGCGAAGTTCAGGTACTCCATCATGTTGGTGTAGGCTCCGGGCGCGTCGTGCGGATCTGAGCTCTTGGGCTCGGCGCGCGTTGCGCGCGACGCGGCACTTTGCTCCAAGGGAGTTCTTAGTTCCATGCCGCGCCTCGTTCCCCTGGCACTCGCGACCGCCTGCCGCTCGTGAAGCTCCTCCGTCCGAGCTCGCTCGCGCTGCTCTGCGGCGCCGCCTCCGCGCTCGCGCTGGCCGTGCTCGCGGCGAGCGCGCTGGTGCGCGAGCGTGCGTGGCGGGGCGAGCGCGCGCTCGCGGATCAGGAGCAGCTCGCGCGCGAGGCCGTCGCCGCCATCGAGGCGCGCGTCCTCGCCTTCGAGAGCGCCGCGGCGGATGCCGAGGACGAGGCCGCGCTCGACTGGAGCGCGCGCGGCGCGCGCTTGGAGCGCCTCGTGCCGCGCGGCACGTGGGTGGCGCTCGAGCAGCGGGAACGCGAGCTGCCGCCGCGCGAGCTCGCACCGGCTCCGGCCCAGGAGGACGAGGAGCTCTTCGCGCGCGTCGAGGAAGCGCTGCGCCGCGGCGCGAGCGCCAGCGCCGCCGAGGCCGCCGAATGGGCGCGCTCCGCGTGGCAGGGGATCGCGCACCCCGGCCTGAAGGCCGAGGCGGCGCTCGTGCGCGCCCGCGTTCTCCAGAGGAGCGGCGATGCCGCGGGCGCCGCGGCCGCACGAGCGGAGGCGCTGCGCGGACCGCTCGGCTTCACGCGCGCGCTGCCGGCGCCGGCCGCGTTCCTCGCTGCGTTCGAGGGCTGGCGCAGTGGAGCTTTCAGCGGCCCAGAGGCGCTCGCCGCGGCCGAGGTCGCGCTGCGCGAGCTGCTCGTGCGCGCGGAGCGCGAGGCGTTGGAGCCCGGGCTGCTGCGCGGCCTCGCCGCCGAACTCGCCGAGCGCGGCTCGGCTCTCGCGGAGCTCGCTTCCGCCGCGGCCGAGCGCAGCGCGCGCGTGCGCGCGTTGGAGGAACTCGCCCTCGAGGGCGACACGCGCGCGGCACGCCGCGCGGGTGCCTGGATCCTGCTGCGCTTCCCGCGCCGCGCGCGCGTGCGCTGGGCGCTCGCGTTGCCGAAGGAGGAGCTCGCGCCGCCCGCGCTCTTCGAGACGCTCGCGCGCGCGACACGGGAAGTGGTGACGCTCCTCGAGCGCTCGACGAGCCTCCGCGCCGATGCGCGGCGCGAAGCGCTGCCCTCCCCGCTCGACGACCTCGAGCTCGAGCTCCGCTGGACGCCGCGCCGCGAGGAAGGCGGCGGGAACGAGCTCGCGCTGCTCTGCGCTCTCGTGCTCGCCTCCGCCGTGGGTCTCGGCGCCGCGCTGCGCTTGGCGCGGCGCGAGCAGCAGCTCGCGGCGCGGCAGGCGGAGTTCACCGGCAATGTCGCGCACGAGCTGCGGACGCCGCTCGCCGCGGTGCTCCTCCACGCGGAGCTCTTGGAGAGCGCGTCGGGCGCTGCGCCCGAGCGACGAGCGGAGCACCTCGCGGTGCTGCAGCGCGAAGGGCGGCGCCTCGCGTCGCTCGTCGATCGCGTGGTGGCGCTCGCGGCGGGGCGCCGTCCCGCGCAGGCGCCGACGCTGGCGCTCGGCGAGCTCTTGGAGCGCACGCTCGATCACGCCGGCGAGGACGCCGTGCTGCGCACGAAGGCGCCGCTCGAGCTCCGATTACCCGACGGCGAAGGAGCGCTGAGCGCGCTGCGCGAACTCGTCGACAACGCGCGTCGCCACGGCGCTCCACCGATCGAGCTCGAGGCCGAGCTGCTGCCGGCGAACGATCGGGGAGTCCGCATCCTCGAGCTCCGCGTGCTCGATCGCGGGAGCGGTGTCTCCGAGCGCGATCGCGAGCGCATCTTCGAGCGCTTCGCGCGCGGCGAGGCCGCGACGCGCGACGAGCGGCGCGGTGCCGGGCTCGGCCTCTCGCTCGTGCGGCGCTTCGCCGAGGAGTGCGGCGGCGGTGTGGCGAGTCTCGCACGGGAAGGAGGCGGGGCTTGCTTCGCCCTGCGCTTGCCGGTGAAGCTCGCCGAGGGTGCGCCGAAGACGGAGCGCGAACGATGAGCACGCGCGTGCTGGTGGTGGAGGACGATGCGGCCCTGCGCGCGGGGCTCGTGCAAGGCCTCGGCGATGAAGGCTTCGCGGTCGAGAGCGCCGCGGACGGCGTCGCGGCACGGCGAGCGCTGCAGCGCGGCGGCTTCGATCTCTGCGTGCTCGATCTCAATCTGCCGGGCGTCTCCGGCGTCGAGCTCTTGAAGGAGCTCCGCGCGCGGAAGCTCGCGCTGCCGGTGCTCGTGCTCACCGCGCGCGGCGAGGAGCTCGACCGCGTGCTCCTGCTCGAGCTCGGCGCCGACGACTACGTGGTGAAGCCGTTCTCGTTCCGCGAGCTCGTGGCGCGGCTCCGTTCACTGCTGCGCCGCGCGCGCGGGCAGGTGACCAGTGAGCACGCGGTGCCGACGCGTCTCCGGCTCGACGCATGCGAGGTCGACTTCGCGGCGTTCGCGATCCTGCGCAACGGAGAGAGCTTGCCGCTGCTGCCGCGCGAGGCGGCGCTGCTGAAGCTGCTCGTCGCGCGCCGCGGCGAGGTCGTCTCGCGCGAGGAGTGCCTGGCGCACGCGTGGGGGGCGGGCGGCGAGTTCGTGACGCCGCGCACGGTCGACAACCACGTGCTGCGCCTGCGGCAGAAGCTGGAGCGGGATCCGAAGGAGCCGCGCCATCTGCTGACGGTGCACGGCGTGGGCTATCGCTGGATCGACGGCGGCGCCGTGTGACGAGCTGGTGACAACTCGAGCACGCCGCGGAGACCCGTGCGCTCGTGCGATCCGGTCTCATGGCCGAACCAAGGAGCCGAGGAGGCTCGAGCCATGCGATTCCGATCCGTTCCCGTACTCGCCGTGTTCTTCGCCGCCGTTGGCGTCGGCGCGCACGCTCAAGATCCCGAGCCCAATGTCGAGCAGAGACTGCGCGAGCGCGTGGCGCTCCTCCTCGCCGGCGACGACGCCGCAGGAGCGCTGCGCACCGCCGAGCTCTCCACGCATGCGTCGTCGCGTGCGGCCAAGATGGCGGGTCTGCTCCTGCTGGCGGAGCTGCACTTCCGCGCCGAGCGTCGAGCGGACGCTCTGCGGGTCGCGCAGGAGTGGAGAACCGGCTACGCGCCTGAGCTCGATCCGCAGCTCTATGCGCCCGGCGACCTCGTCGAGGTGCTGGGCGTCGACTACCGCGTCCTCGAGCGCGGGATCATCGGCAACGACGGCTGGCTCTGGAAGGTCGGCGAGCGCCGCATCCGGCAGCTCGGCTTCCAGGATCCGAAGGCGCTCGACAAGTCGGTGGAGAAGGAGCTGCTCGCACGCTACGGCGCCGGTGTTCAGCTCCGCGCGTGGCGCACCGAGAAACACGTCCTCGGCGTTCCGCCGCAAGCCGCACCGACGCCGGACGACGCGAACACGCAAGTCGTGCGCGAGCACTTCCAGAAGCTGAACCTCCCGCGCCTCGGCGATCAGGATCACTCCCGCATGGAGGCGCTCCGGCGCATGGGCCCGGCGGCGATCGAGGCCGCGTTCGTGCTGTGGATGGGCAGCGACGAGCGCGACCCGGTGCGTAGGAATGCGGCGCTCTACCTCGCGCAGGAAGCGCCGCAGCGCCTCCGCGAGGCCTTGCCGAGTCTGCGCGAGTCCACTCGCGTGGTCGCGGCCTCGGCGCTGCTGCACGGGATGGCGCAGAGCGAGGGCATCCCGCCCGCGCTGCTGCGCGAGGAGTTCCGCGAGGGCTGGCTCGGCTTGCTCGACTCACCCGACGGCTCGGTGCGCTCCGACGCGCTCTTCCTCGTCGATCGCGCGTATCCGACCCAGGTCGCGGCGCGCCTCGAGCGCTTGGCCGTGGATCCCGATGCGCTGCTGCGCCAGCGCGTGGCGCAGCAGCTCCTGCCGCGGCTCGCGTGGGATGAACGCGTCGAAGGCGTGGCGCGCGGGATGCTCCGCGATGCCGATGCGGAGGTGCGGCAGCACGCGGTGCGGCTGCTCGGGGAGCGGCGCGTGCTGCGCGCCGCGGATGCGCTCGCGGTGCTGCGCGAGGATGCGAGCGTCGATGTGCGAGGGATGATCCTCCGGCAGGGATTCCCGCTCTCCGGTACGCGCGAGGAAGTGGAGCAGGTGCTTCTGCAGGGGCTCCAGGATGCGAACGCGCAGGTCTCGCTCTTTGCTCTGGATCAGCTCTCGAAGGGAGTTTGCTCGCCGATCTCGAATCCCGAGCTCGTCGCGCAGGTCTCGCGATTCGCGATGCAGAGCGACGATCGCTACTGCGTACAGGCGCTGAACGCGCTCGAGTTCCTCTCGCCCGAGATCCTGGGGCCGGTCGTGGAGGAGCTGCTGCGAACCGTCTCGCCTCGCACCTGGTCGCGGGCGAAGCTCGTGAGCTCTTGGGCTAACAGCGAGAAATGCGCGCTCACCAAGGCGAAGCTGCATCCGTTGATCTGGCTCGAGCGTCGGCCGTGGTTCCAGCGTGAGCAGAGCGCTTCGGTTTCCTACGACCAGGTTCTCGCGAAGCACATCGTGCCGCGCATCGACGCGAGCGAGATCGCCGAGTGGGTCATGATTGCTCGCGAGAGCAGTGGTATCGCGACGGCGATCATCAAGCGAGCGGCGCTTATCGCGCCCGCGTCCTTGGAATCACTCGTTCGTGACTCCCAGTCCAGTTCCATGCATGTAAAGGTTGCTCTGGATGCGCTGGGTGACGATCCGCGAGGGATCGCCTGGGTAGCTGCGGACGAACGGTGGCGCAAGGATGCGAGCGTGCTGAGGTCTCTCGGGAAATTCAGGGGCCGAGAGGATGCGCGTGCCCTCTTAGCTGCTTGGCTGGAGCAGCCGGAGAACCAGCGCGAGGGATCCCAACAGGAGGAGGAAAGAGAGAACTTGCTCATGTCGTGGATACCGCAACAGCCGGCACTCGTGGATGCGTCGCTCGTACCGTACTTGGCCCGTGTCGCTTGGCTGAAGACATCGCGTCACGGAGTCGCGCTCGACGGTCTGAGACGTGCGTCAGCAGAGGATGTCATCCGCGCGCTCGAAGCCACTCAACCGTCCGTCGTATCGGAAATCGCCTGGCAGGGAGTCTCTGATGTGGTCGGAGCGCACGGCTCTCGCTCCACGGTCGCGCAGGACGCCTGGATTCGTTGGTTCGCACCACGCTGTCTCGAGAGCGAGCGCACGGCGCAGGAGTACGTCTCTCGATTGAGATACGATACTGTCGTCTCTTCGACGCTGATCGAGATGTTCCGCTCGTGGGGCAAGGCTGACGCGCCGCACCTTCGCGTTTGGGCGTGCCGCTTCTTCGGCAAGCAGCTCATTCCGAACGCTCGCGAGCTCTTGATCGCTGCGCTTCGCGATCCCGCCACGGAAGTCAGCGCGATGGCGGCTCATCACTTGCGGGCCTTCGCGGATCCCGAGTCCGTCGACGCGCTGCTCGCGGCGAGCACGGCGGACAACCCGGTGCTTCGCCAGACTGCGGCGCAGTCGCTCGAAGCTCTGCGCACCGCCATCGAAGCCAAGCGCTTCTGGAGCACCATCCGCGCCGAAGGCCTCGAAGACCCCCTGGCGAAGATCCTCCCGATGATCCGCGGCACCGACCCCGAGCTCCGCCTGCTCGCGATCGACTCGCTCGGCGCGCTCGGTTCGCCGCGCGCACTGCCGCATCTGCTCGAGCTCTTCCAGTCCGGGGGGGCGCCAGAGAAGGCCGCCGCGAAGCGCGCGATCGAGCGCATCCAGCGCGCGGTCGACGCCGAGCGCGCGAAGGCCGTCGAGTCGGGGGCGAAGCCCGCGACCGGGGGCGAGAAGGAGAGCGGAGATTCTTCGAAGAAGAACGAAACCGAGGGGGGAGGCGGAGGTAGCTGATCTCGCCTGGGGCCTCTGCCCAGGTGGATCTCCTCCTTCTCTCCGCGAGCCGCCGCCCGGGACCCTGGGCGCGCGGCTCGTTTCCTTCCTAGGCTGCGCGGCTTGAGAGCGCTCGTTCGCGCGTGCGACAATCCGGCCGAACTCCGGTACGGACTTCCTTCGGCACGCAGAGCAGGCGACGCGCGGTGCGCATCCTCCACCTCTTCTCGAACTTCAAGTGGACCGGGCCGGCGGAGCCGGCGGTGGCCCTCGCGGCGGGTTTGAAGCGCGCGGGGCAGGACGTCGTGCTGCGCTCGAGCGCCTACACGAAGGACAGCCCGCACAACTTCGTGCGCGACGAGGCGCGCGCCCGCGGCCTGGAGCCGATCCTCGACTTGGCACTCCCGAAGCACCGCTCGTTCTGGCGGAACGCGTTCGACACGCGGAAGCTCCGCGCGATCTTCGCGGCCGAGAAGTTCGACCTCGTGCACACGCACCTGCCGAACGACTTCCGGCTCGCGCAGCGCGCGCGCCGCGGGGCCGAGCGGCCGAAGATCGTCCGCAGCCTCTACGACACGGACCCCGAGGCGATCGGCGTGCACCTGGCCAGGCGCCTCGCGCGCGAGGCAGAGGCCGTGATCGTGTTCGCGCGCGCGATCGAGGAGCGCCTGCGGAGCTTCGGCTTCCCCGCGGAGCGACTGGTCCGGCTCGAGCCGGCGGTCGACTTGGAGCGCTTCACCGCGGTGGGACCGAGCTCCCGCGCGAAGCTCGGACTCGACGAGAAGGACTTCGTGGTCGGCATCGTGGCGCGCGTGCAGGCGCATCGGCGCTTCGACCTCTTGCTCGACGCGGCGGCGGAGCTCGCGCGGCGGATCCCGCGCTTCAAGCTGCTCGTGATCGGGCGCGGCACGGAGATCGACGAGCTGGCGAAGAAGCCGGCCGAGCAGCGCGGGCTGCTCGACAAGCACGTGTTCTTCCCGGGCTACGTCACGGGCGAGGCCTATCCGGCGCTGCTGCGCGCTCTGGACGCCAAGATCTATCTGGTGCCCGGCAGCGATGGCACCGCGCGCGCGGTGCGCGAAGCCCTCGCTTGCGGCGTTCCCGTCGTGGCGACGAAGCGCGGCATGCTGCCGGAGCTCGTGGAGCCGGGGCGCACGGGCGAGCTCATCGACGAGAGCAGCGCGGCGCTGGTCGCGGTGCTCGAGAAGTGGCACGCGGATCCCGCGCTGCGTCGGCGCCTCGCCGAGAACGCGGCGGCCACCGCGCGCGCGCGCTTCTCGCTCGCGCAGCAGGTCGAAGCGGTGCGCGCGCTCTACGCGCGGCTCTGAGCGGCGGGGCGCGGCGCCACCGCGGGCCGCTTCCACTTCAAGCGCAGCACGGTCAGCGCCGCGCGGAAGATCTCCTTCCGGGAGATCTTGGAGCGACCCGCTCGGCGGTCCTCGAAGATGATCGGCGTCTCGCCGACGCGGAAGCCCGCGAGGTGCACGAGGTAGAGCACCTCTTCCAGGAACGAGTAGCCCGACGAGCGGATCTCACCCAAAGGCAAGTGCCGCAGCACCTCGGTCCGGTACGCGCGAAAGCCGGCGGTGCAGTCGCGGGCGGTGAGGCCGAGCAGCGTGCGCGCGTAGAAGTTCGCGAAGCGCGAGAGCAGGCGACGGTGGAGGCCCCAGTTCTTGACGCCGCCGCCGGGGACGTAGCGAGAGCCGATCATCACGTCGGGCGCGCCGTCGCGTGCTTCCAGGCCCGCGAGCAGCGCGGGCAGGTAGCGCGGGTCGTGCGAGAAGTCGGCGTCCATCGTCACGACGACGTCGTAGCCGTGCTCCAGGCCGTAGCGATAGCCCGCGAGATACGCGGTGCCGAGGCCGAGCTTGCCCGGGCGCGCGAGGAGCAGGACGCGGCGATCCGCGGCGGCCATCTTGCGCACGAGCTGGCCGGTGCCGTCGGGCGAGTTGTCGTCGACGAAGAGGAGGTCGACGGTGGGCACCGCCGCGAGGATGGCTCGGGCGAGAGGCTCGGCGTTCTCGACTTCGTTGTACGTCGGGACGACGATGAGCGTCCGCATGCGGGATCTCGCGGCTCGGTCCCTCTTTCTCGGCAGCCGCGACGCCGGCGCTAGAGCCGGATCGCCTCGGCGATCGAAAGAGGAGTGGGGGCTAGGCTACAACTAGCACGAACCCGCCACCCCATGAAGCTCACGGACCTCCATCTCGATTGTCGGCACTTCCGGGGCGACCGTCCCTGTCGGCCCCACAAGCAGCACGGCGTCGAGTGCCCGGGTTGCCCGCACTACGATCCGGTGCGCACGCGCGCGCTGATCGTGAAGCTCGCCGCCGCGGGGGACGTGCTGCGCTCGAC